>MHHC01000026.1 GCA_001805885.1 Omnitrophica WOR_2 bacterium RIFCSPLOWO2_12_FULL_51_24 | reverse complement strand
ACCGATTGGTGCTTCAATATGCGTATCCGGCTGCGCAAGGCCTCGACCTGGCTTTTCCTGAACCTCAAATATTCGCCCCCGATCCTATAAGCTGGGATCTTGCCTTCCGCGACAAAGCGCCTCAGTTCCTCCTCGCTCAATTCGAGGATATCCGCGGCGTCATGGAGGCTTATCAGTTTCTCTTTTTCGCCCTGGGTATCTAACGCCCTACTTAATCCGTTCCGATGCGATCCATTCATCTATCTTGACTTTGTCGAAATGTAATTTATCGCCTTCCCTTATGGCAGGCAGTTTTCCGCTGACCGCCCAATCCTTGACTACAGATGAATCGACCTCAAGATACCTGGCGACCTCTTCGACTTCCATCAGTTGCGCCCCGCCCTGCGATGAAGCCTTGCCGCTTACGACCATCTGGCAATTCCCGTTCAGGACGGCCCCCCTGCCTATCTCAAGCAGCGGCGTCCTTATGTTGCCGTCGACGCGAGCCGGCGAGATCAGTTTCAGGGACCTCTTCGCGACCACTTCGCCCGTCACTCTTCCGGCAATGGTTATCTCGTCGCCGACGATGTTCGCGTTCACGAACGCCTTCTCACCGATCATAAGCGTCCCCTTCGTGTTAAGGGTGCCTTCAAATCTCCCGTTTATCTGCAGGTTCACCGGGTCATTGAAAGACATCGTTCCCTGCATGCTGGCATCGACATCCAATATCTTCTCCTCCGCTTTCTTTCCCTTGCCCAGCATCTCGACACACCCCCTTTCCGCCTTATTATGAATCAGTCAATATAGACCAACCGGCCTTTCTGACGCCGTCGAGTTCGCGTATTTTAGAGATTATCTCGTTATCGTATTCGTTGGTAAGGAGCTTGACGCTGATCTTTATGATAAGGTCCTCGGAAGACGAGGATCTTTTCACGTCGAAATCCTTTATCTCCACGTCATACTCGGAAAGCAGGGACCGGATCTCCTGAAGTTGCGACGCGCCCGCTTTTGTATCTATCTCTAGAGACTTGTACCAGTCTCTCCTTATCATCCCCCTCTCTACCCTGTTGAGAAAGAAGAGAGCCGCTAAGACTAAAATGGTGGTAAAGGTAGCGGGTATAAACAAACCCGCGCCGACCGCGAGCCCGAGACCCGCGACGGTCCAGAGGCTTGCCGCAGTCGTAAGGCCGCGTACCGAAGCCTTAAATCTTATTATAGTGCCGGCGCCGAGAAAACCTATTCCGCTCACCACCTGCGCGGCGATGCGTCCCGGGTCAGGGGTGGCGCGGTCACTGTATATATCGAAGATATACATCGAAGTAAGCATTATGAGGGTAGAGCCTACGCCGACGAGTATATGCGTCCTGAAGCCGGCGAGCCTTCCATGGACCTCGCGCTCATAACCGATAAGTCCGCTCAGGATGGCCGCAATAAACAACCTCAACATCATATCGATATCGTTAAGTCCCATCGTCGTCTCCTTCTAGATCCCGAGATCAGGTCTGGCCGTTAAAGTAAGATCCGACCTTTTGCCCTTTTTTTCAAAAAGGACCTTGCCTTTTTTGTATAACAAATATCCGGTCGATGCGATCATCGCGCCGTTATCGAGCGAAAGCCTCATCGGCGGAAATGTAACTTCTATCCCGTTCGCGACACCCGCGCCGGCCAACTCTTTTCTCAAAAGCCTGTTCGCGCTTACGCCTCCGCCTACGATCAGGCGATCTATTCCCTGAGAAATTCGCAGAATTTCATCAGGACCAGTCCTGGGCAATCTTTCAGATTGACCAGGGCCCCTTGTCCCGCTTTCACGGGACCTCTTCCCGCAGGCCGATATCGATCTCTCTACAATTGCGCCGATCGCGGCTTTCTGGAAACTCGCCGCTATATCCGCCGTCATTCCCGCGGTCAGCCTCCGATCCCGCACATAATATAATACCGCAGTTTTTATTCCGCTGAAACTAAAATCGTATGAATCATCGCCAAGATAAGGGGAAGTAAATTTGACCGCATCCGGATCGCCGCGCAAAGCGGCCTTTTCGATGGACGGCCCTCCCGGGTACCCCAGTCCCAGTATTTTCGCGACCTTGTCGAATGCCTCACCTATCGCGTCATCCCTCGTCTGGCCGAGTAATCTGAACTTTCCTATATCTTCGCAGAGGACAAGGCTGGTATGTCCTCCCGATACGACAAGGCCCATAAACGGAAATTTTATTTTAGGGCAACCGATCAAACCCGAGTAGATATGGGCCCAAAGATGGTTTACGCCCACGATCGGTATATCGAGGGAATAAGCAAGGGATTTGGCAAATGATATCCCCACAAGCAGCGAGCCGACCAACCCGGGCCCCTGGGTCACTGCGACCAGATCGAGATCTTTCAGGGTTATACCGGCCGATCCGAGGGAATCTTTTACCACATAATCGATGACTTCCAGGTGGTAACGTGTGGCTATTTCAGGGACCACTCCGCCGTATCTCCTATGGAAGTCAAGAGAAGAAGCGACGGTGTTGGAGATGACATCCTTCCCGTCTTTTACTACGCTGGCGCCCGTCTCATCGCATGATGTCTCTATACCAAGGACAAACATTATATCTACCTCGCTAAATTAGATACGTATGTCATCTCTATGCCCTTGCTCTCGATAACCGGGATCATCTCTTTCAAAACGGCGATTGTGTTCGGACGGTCGTGTCCGATCGCTACGGCATCACCGTTCCTTATGGCAAGGTTCATCGCCTTCTCGAACTGCTTCTTTATATAGGCGGGATCGCTTTCATTGTCGAGGAATATCGACCTCTTGATGAACCTTATGCCTGCCTCTTTTGCCGCGGATTCACAGACGGAATAATTTGTGACAAGACTGTCGAGAAAGAACATATTATTTTTTTTCAGTTCGCCGAATACCACTTTCATAAGCCTGCGGTCTTCGGTGGCCTTAGACCCCTCATGGTTATTTATCCCGGACGCGCCCGGAACGGTCTGAAGGGCATTGCAGAGATTAGCCCTTATCTCGTCATCGGCCATGCTGGTATAAAGGGTGGCAAGCTCGAGCCTCATCTTCGCCTTCGGCTCCATGGGCATGTGAAGTATCACCTCATGGCCGTGGCCCTTCGCCTTTTGGGCAACGAGCGCCGAGTATGGCAGGCCCGGCAGTACGGAAAGTGTCACGGGTTTATCTATCTGAAGGATGGCATCGAGACTTTTCGTGTTGTATCCCCAGTCGTCCAATACTATCGCCAGCTTCGGCCGCACAGGCCTTACTTCCGGCGAGGGCTTAGGCATAGGTCTTGCCGCTATCCTGTGGATGAGGGTCAGGCGTAAGATCGGGTTGCTCGAGGAACGTTCCGCAATAAGAAAAGATACTTCCTCCCTGGATTCCTTCCTGATCGTCTTGGAGACCGAAAGTAATTTAAATCCGGCCCTATCGAGCGACTTCCTGAGCCTCTTTTCAAAATCATCAAACGAAAAAGAATCGGAGACCCAGTACCTCTTTTCGAGATAGACATGTTTTACCTTTCCGACAAGGTCCTTACCGGAGATCTTGCCGGCGGCCAGCTCGGAAGAGAGGACGCGCTCAAGCGTCCTGTCGTGCAATAAGTCCCTGGCGACATTGAAGAGGAAGACCGCGCAAATGATCGCCGCGATGATTACTGCAAGGTTATAGAGATTTATCCGGTTCATTTTTTCATTACGCAGGATTTATATATCCTCATCGTCTTTATGACGTCGATAGCGCTCTGGAGCTGGTTATCGTATTCCTCTTTCTTGACCGAAGGTTGTTGAGGCTGCTCCTCAAGTTTCTCGAAGACCTCCGCCGGGCTCTGTTTCGACAAGTCTTCCTTTTTGGTCGGTTTCAGCTCGACCACGATATCAGGCATTATGCCCTGCCCGTGGATGGAGCGGCCGTTCGGCGTGTAATACTTGCTTGTTGTAAGCCGTATCGCTGAGCCGTCGGAAAGCGGTATGACGGTCTGGACCGATCCCTTTCCGAATGTCTTCATGCCGACTAATACGGCGCGTTTATGGTCCTGCAAGGCGCCGGCTACGATCTCTGAGGCGGACGCCGAACCCCCATCGACAAGGATAACCATCGGATAATCGGTCCTCGGTTTCTTCTCCTTTACCCTGAATTCCATCTCTTGTTTGTTATTGCGTCCTTTGGTATAGACGATCATCTCTCCCGTCGGGAGGAATTTCCCGGAGACCTCGGCGGCGACATTCAACAGCCCGCCAGGATCATTCCTTAAGTCAAGGATAAGGCTGTCCATGCCCTGTTTCTCGAGTTCCGCTAACGCGTCCTCCAGGTCCTTGGCAGAACGTTCCTGGAATATGCTGAGTTTTATATAGGCTATTTTATCTTCGACCATCCTGGGGTTCTTTACCGACTTGACCTTGATGACATCCCTCGTTATCGTGAAATCGAGGATCTTGTTCTCCCCTTCGCGCAGGACTGTCACCGTGACAGGCGTCCCGGGTTTACCGCGGAGCTTCCTTACCGCTTCGAGAAGCGTGATCCCGCGTGTTATATCCTTGTTTATTTTTACGACCCTGTCGCCTGCCTTGAGGCCCGCCTTGTAAGCGGGCGTATCATCAATAGGGGCAATAACTGTGAGGATATCGTCCTTTATCGCTATCTCGATGCCGATCCCGCCGAACTCGCCTTCGGTCTCGACTTTCATCTCAGCATAGGACTCCGGGTCCATGAATTCGCTGAATTTGTCGAGCGACTGCACCATGCCCTTAAGGGCCCCGTATATCAGGTCTTTCGATTTCACGTTATCCACATATTCGGAGCGCACCATAGAAAGGGCATCGGAAAAAAGTTCAAGTTGTTTATATATATCCCCTTCTTTTTCCGGCGCGGCCGGCGCGACTTGCGCGGGTTGAACCTTTCCCGCATTTTGCGGCGCCTGTTCCTTGGCTTTATCCGTTGTCGCCGCAGGAAGGCAATTCGAAAACGCCAAAAATACCGCCAAAACCCAAACTACAAATCCGACTTTACGCATCCTCTTCTCCTTGTTTTTTCGTGAGTTTATCCCTTAATATCCGGTTTACGACCGCCGGGTTCGCTTTTCCCTTCGTCCTCTTCATTACCTGTCCGACAAGGAACATGAGCGCGTTATCTTTGCCCTTCAAAAAATCTTCCGCAGTCTTCCGGTTTTCCGCGATCACTTCTTCCGAAACTTTATCGAGCTCGCCGCTGTCCGATATCTGCGCGAGCCCCTTTTCTGATATTATAACGCCGGCATCTTCCCCGGTATCGAGCATCTCAATTATTATATCTTTCGCCATTTTGCCGCTTATCTTTCCCGAATCGACCTCTTTCAAAAGGCCGGCAAGGCCCTGAGGCCTCAGTTTTGAATTTCTGACAGACAAATTTTTTGCATTAAGATAACCCGAGACATCGCCCATCAACCAGTTTGAGATGATCTTCGGTTTGTCGTAAAATCCCAGGCACTCCTCGAAATAATCCGCCGTCTCTTTCTCCTGCGTCAATACCTCAGCGTCATATTCCGGCAGGCCGAAGGCGCTCGCGAATCTCGCCTTCCTCGCTCCGGGTAATTCGGGGAGGTTTTTCCTTTCCATCTCTATTAAATCATTTTGCAGCATGAACGGGACAAGGTCCGGCTCCGGGAAATACCTGTAATCGTGCGCTTCTTCCTTCGATCGCATGGATACTGTTATCTCTCTATCCGGGTCCCACAGGCGCGTCTCCTGGACTATCCTTTCCCCGGTCTCAAGGCGCTTGACCTGCCTTTCGAACTCGAACTCGAGCGCCGACTTTACGGCCTTGAAGGAATTCATGTTCTTTACCTCGGCCTTTGTGCCGAGGCCGGTCTCGCCTTTTTTTCTGATGGATATGTTCGCGTCGCAGCGCAAACTTCCCTTTTCCATGTCGCAGTCGGATACGTCGAGGTAACGAAGGAGTAGCTTGAGATCTGTCAGATACCGATAGGCCTCTTCCGGCGAATTTATATCGGGCTCGCTGACTATCTCGAGAAGCGGCATACCGGACCGGTTAAAATCGACAAAGCTTGAGTCGCCGCCTTCCTCGTGGATGAGTTTTCCCGCGTCCTCTTCCATGTGCACCCTTTTAATCCTTATTGTCTTTTCACCGCCGCTGATTTTTATCTTCAAATGGCCATGCTCGGAAAGCGGCTCGTCGTATTGCGATATCTGATAATCCTTCGGCAGATCCGGGTAGAAATAATTTTTCCTGTGGAATGTTATCTTGTCGGATATTTTGCATCCGACGGCGACGGCGACCCTGATCGATCCCGTCAACGCCCGCTGATTTAAGACAGGCAGTGCTCCGGGAAAACCGAGGCATACGGGACAGGTATGTGAATTCGGCGCTCCGCCGAACCCGGTCGCGCAACCGCAGAACATCTTAGATACGGTCTTAAGCTGAACGTGGACCTCAAGTCCTATGACAGGTTCATACGCCATTTAAAGTCCCGGGCTCCTCTTGTGCCAATCTGTATTGCTCTCGTAAGTATAAGCGATGCGGAAGAGTTTCTCCTCCTTAAAGAAATTCCCTATAAGCTGCATGCCGATGGGTAAACCGTTTTTCGTAAATCCGCACGGTATGGATAAGCCGGGAACTCCAGCCAGATTTACGGAAATAGTGAATATATCCGAAAGGTACATCGATAACGGGTCTAATACCCTTTCGCCTATTTTGAATGCGGGCGTCGGTGAAGTCGGCGTGAGTATGCAATCACAACCGCTCTCAAAGACCCGCTCAAAGTCATTTTTTATAAGCGTGCGGACCTTTTGCGCTTTGAGATAATAGGCATCATAATAACCGCTCGACAAGACGTATGTGCCGAGTATTATCCTCCTCTTCGCTTCCGCGCCGAAACCTTCGCCGCGCGTCCTTTCATACAAGTCGAGGAGATTTTCGGGATCCGCGCACCTGTAGCCGTACTGGATCCCGTCGAATCTCGCGAGGTTCGATGACGCTTCGGCGGTAGCCAATATATAATAGACCGCGACCGCGTATTCGGTATGCGGCAGCGATACGTCCACGATCTGCGCGCCCTTGCCCTTAAGCAAAGCTATCGCCTCTTTGACAGAGCCCTCCACCTCCTTATCCATTCCGGAGACAAAATATTCTTTAGGTATCCCTATCTTCATGCCCTTCACGTCATTCTTCAAATAGCCGAGATAGTCGGGGACGGGAATGTTTACCGACGTCGAATCTTTGCCATCGTAACCGGCGATGACGCCGAGGAGCAGCGCGGCGTCTTTTACGTCTTTGGTAAGCGGGCCGATCTGGTCAAGGCTCGATGCGAACGCGATAAGCCCGTAGCGCGAAACCCTGCCGTATGTCGGTTTCATTCCGACCACGCCGCATAATGAGGCGGGCTGTCTTATCGAACCGCCGGTATCAGAGCCGAGCGCCATTATCGCTTCATCGGCCGATACTACAGCCGCGGAGCCGCCGCTCGAACCGCCGGGAATCCTCCCGGTATCCCAAGGATTTAATGTGGGGTAATACGATGAGTTTTCGCACGATGAACCGAAGGCGAATTCGTCCATATTGGTCCTACCGCATATTATCGCGCCTTCGGATTTCAGTTTTTCGATAACGGTCGCGTTATACGGCGGTTTGAAACCGCGGAGGATCTTCGATGCGCAGGTGGTAAGCTCGCCTTCGACGCAGATATTGTCTTTAATGGCTACGGGAATCCCTCTTAACCTGCCCGCAGCCGGCAGGCTTTTACCCTGGTCCAAAGCCTTTTCTTTATCGAGGTGGATGTAGCCTTTTATCTTCTTATCGACGGACTGCGCGCGGGAATAGACCGACTCTATTATCTCTTCGGGTTTGACAGATTTCTTATCCAGCAGGCTCAAGAGTTCGCCGGCCGTGAGGGAATAAAGATTATCCATGTATGCGAATTATTCTTCTATTATCCTCGGGACCTTGAAGAAATCACCCCTCTTCTGGGGGGCATTGGCAAGCGCCGCCTCGCTCTTTAACGACGGCTTAACCTCATCCGCCCTGAAGGGGTTTGAGGCCGTGTGCGGATGGTTCGTGGGCGGGATCCGGCTCTGCTCGCCGAGCTTCTGGTTCAGCTTGTCGACATAACCGAGTATCCCGTCCAGCTGGCGCGAGAAGAGGCTGACCTCTTCATCGGTCAATTTTATCCTCGCCAACCGCGCGACATACCTTACCTTCTCTTCCTTTATGCTCATCTTATCCTTCGCTAACTTGCTAAGTTATCACAAGTTACGCAAAATGTCAATCACCCTTGTGGTATGCCAAGCAACACTGGCTGCAAATTTACAGCGGCATAAAACTTGAATTTTTTTCCCCTCATCGCGCGCTTGCGGGCCCCTGCGAGGCCCGCGCCGCTTGAAATCCTCTCGCTCTCGCAGGCATCTGTAAGCGGGCGAGCCGTGCCCGCTCGAGTCTTTCCATGCGATGAGGGTAAAAAATCTTCGTTTTCCAGGCAATAAATTTGCAGCCAGTATCATTGCAATAACACAACGGCCTACGCGCCGTAATATTATGTTCAAGACACGCAGGCCGCTGGGAGTACGTCAAGAACGGCGATCTTTGTCCTCACAGGGATTGGGAAATTTGAGCGGGCACGGATGCCCCGCTAATACTTAAGGCAGAGCGAGAATTTACCGAAGCGCAGCGAGCGCGCAGGGCGAGCCAGCGACCCGGTGAGGACAAATCGCCGTTCGTGGCTTATTTAAGGAGGGCTGCTCGCGAGGATTAAAATATTACGGCGCTAGAGGGCATTGGCGATGCGGGCGAATTCTTCGAGGGAGAGCCGCTCGGCCCTGATACCAGGGTCTATGTCGATCTTTTTGAGCAGCTCTGCCAGGGCATTTTTGTCGAGCGTGATCGCCTCGCTCGAAAGCAGCGAATTGAGCAAGGTCTTCCTTCTCTGCCCGAAGCCGGCCCTGACGACGGCAAAAAATTTATCAGCGTCACTGACATCTACCGAGGGCCTCTGGAGGACCATAAGCTCGACGAACGAGGAATCGACTTCAGGCTCAGGGTAGAAATAATCCCTTCCTATGTCCAGCAATTTGCGCGGCTTTGTATAGAACTGCACGAAGACCGAGAGCGAACCGTAATCTTTCCCTCCGGGGCCCGCGCATATCCTCTCGGCCACTTCCTTCTGCACGGTTATATACATGGACTCGAAATTAAGCCTGCTGGTGATCAATTTCTCTATTATGGGAGAGGTTATATAATACGGAAGGTTTCCTATCACCTTGATCTTCTCGGGGACCTCGATGAGGGTCTTCTCGATGTCGAGCTCCAGGAAATCGTCGCAGATGATATTGACATTGTCGTATCCCTTGACCATATCTCTGAGGGCCACGCAGACATTCCTGTCCTTCTCTACCGCCAACACGTTCTTTACCCCGCGGGCGAGACGCCGGGTAAGGACGCCGAGTCCCGCGCCTATCTCCATCACCCAATCGTTCTTAGTGAACCTGCAGGCCCTTATCATCCTATCGACGACAACCTCATCGACCAGAAAGTTCTGGCCCAGATATTTCTTAGGGGAAATGTTGTATCTCTTTAATGCGGATTTCAATTCGGCTTCGGCGATCAAGTCCGGCCTTTCTTCTTTTTGAAGATACCGACGGCGAGTTTAACGGATTCTATGAGAGGACCGGGATCGGCTATCCCTTTACCGGCTATATCGAAAGCGGTGCCGTGGCCGGGCGATGTCCTGACAAACGGCAGGCCCAATGTGACATTTATGCTGTTATCGCGGGCTATCATCTTCAGCGGAGTCAACCCCTGATCGTGGTACATCGCGACCACGCAATCGAGCTTTCCGCGGTAAGCCAGGTAAAAAAGCGACTCAGAAGATACGGGACCTATTATATTTTTAAAGCGCCTCTTCGCTTCGTTCACCGCAGGCCTTATGACCTCGATCTCTTCCCTGCCTATCTTCCCGCCCTCCCCGCCGTGCGGATTCAGGCTCGCGACCCCTATCCTCGGCTCGGCTATCCCGAAATAATCCACAAGCGCTTCATGGCTCAGTTTGATAGACTTGATTATCTCTTTTTTGGTAACCGATTTTGGGACGGCTCTGACCGGTATATGCCTTGTCACAAGCGTAACCTTAAGCGGCCCGCCTAGCAACATCATCGCGAAATCTTTGACCTTGAATCTGCCGGCGATATATTCGGTATGTCCGATAAAATTTATACGCGGGAACGCGGACGAGACCGCCTCTTTGCTTAAAGGGGCGTTCACGAGGCAATCGGCCTTCTTCTCTTTTATGAGCCTGAGCGCGAGATCGAGATAGGCGAGAGAGGCTTCACCCGAAAGTTTGGACTGGCAGCCGAATTTCACTTCACTGGGAGCGATGATATAAGGGTCGACAATAGAGACGTTTCGCGGCAGCGCCGCCGGAGTCGCGGGGAGCCTTGACGCGGCTGAGAGGACAGAACTATCGCCGACGATAATAAAATCGGCCTGGGCCCGCCCTTTGCGGGCCAGGCCGCCAAGAAACCCTGCTGCCTTCAATACCACCTCGGGCCCCACACCGAAAGGATCGCCGATCGTTATCGCGACGACCGGCCTGGCCTTCCCCGAGCGTAACGAGGGGGAACTATTTGATCTGTATGAAGGCGTCACGTTTTAACTTCGCCATCCACTCTTGATACCGCTTCTGGGCCTTCTCCCTGAAGATTATATTCTCTATGTCCGCGCTCGCCTCAGAAAGCGACCGTTCACGGCGCTCCTTCTTCTCCTCAACGCTGAAGATGTAATAGCCGGCATCGGCCTTTACCGGTTCGCTCACCTCTCCCGGCTTCAAGGCAAATATCACTTTTTCAAAATCATCGCGCATCTGCCCTCTCTCGACAAATCCAAAATCCCCGTTCTCCTCTGCCTTAGCCCCCTGCGAGTAAAGTTTAGCCAACTCGCCGAAATCCCTGCCTTCCCTGGCGAGTTTTACTATATCATACGCTTTCTGCCTAACGAGATCTTCGGACGCGCCTTCAGGCGCAGCCGTTTCGTCGAAACGAAGCATGATGGTGCGCAGATGCGCCGAATCCGGCGCCTTCAGCTCTTCCGTGTGTTTTTTGTAGTAACTCTCTATCTCAGAGGGCGTAACGACTATCTTATCCCTTACCTCATGATTGACGAGCTTGCTCATCATTATATTTTCCCTGTAGCGCTTTCTCAGGATTTCGGTCGAGACCCCGGACTTCTGGACTTCGGCGTAAAAAACCTCTTCGGACGGGAAACGCGATTTCACATCCTTCAATCTTTCATCTACCTCAGAATCATCTACTGTGACACCGAGCCTCTTCGCTTCCTGCAGAATGAGCCTATCGTCTATTATCTGGCCTAAATATTCTTTGCGGGTCTCTTCGATCTTTGCTTTAAGCTCGGCTCCCGAATACTCCTTTTTCAGTTCCTCTATTGCCGAAGAGAGAGCCACATCCAGGTCCGTCTGCGTCACGACTTCGTCGTTTACGACCGCAAGTATCCTGTTTCCGGCAGATATCGTCTGGCAAAACGCCCCAGACTGCAACCCGAGGGCAAAAACCAACAATAATATCTTTATTCCCGACCTCATTTATTCGGCTCCGATCCCACCAATTTCTCGTTTATCTTCACGCGCGCTTTGGACCTCAAATTCTTGACCAGGTCATCGAGCATGCGCTGTTGGGCCCTATCCTTCAATTCCTTCTCTATGGCATCCCTTACTTCGGAAAGTTCCACTGTCCGCGGCTCGATCCTGTCGGTCAACTTGATTATATGGTAGCCTAACTTGGTCTTGATAATTTCGTTCGTCTGCCCGAGTTGAAGTTTAAAACAGCTTTCTTCCAGCTCGGGCATAAGCTGGCCTTTTATAAAATAACCTATGTCGCCGCCCCTGTCTTTCGAGGGGTCTTTTGAATATTGCTTCGCGAGCTGGGCAAAATCGCCGCCTTCTTTCAATTTTTTAAGGACTTCGTTCGCTTCAGCCTCGGTATCGACCATTATGTGGCTCGCCCGCAATTTAAGCGGCGTGACAAAGTCGTCCTTATGGACCTGGTAGAATTCTTTTATCTTATCCTCGGTAACGGCGGATTTACTGACTTCCACTTCCATCAGTTTAGCTATAAGGATCTTCCGTTTCGCCTCGTCCAAAAGCTCCTTTACCTCCGGTTCCCTGTTGATGCCCCGCTTAAGCGCCTCCTTGTAGATGAGCTGCTCATTTATCATATCGTCGAGGAAATCTTTCTTGCGTTGGCTGGCGAGCGCCTTATAGTAAGCCGGCATCTTTGAGACCCTCTTCTCGAAATCTCCGACGGTTATGACCTTCCCGTCGACAGTAGCGAGGGGTTTCGATTTCGCGTTACCGCATCCGGAAAACGCGAAAACAGAAGCCATGAGAAGGGCGGATAGGAATAATATTTTTCTATTTTCTTTCGTCATTATCTTCTTTCCGGTAAGTAGTTGCATCAATATATTATCATAATCGGCTCTAGCTAGGCAAGCCCTTTCGAAGACCGGCTATGGTACTTCTCAAAAGCCTGCAATACAGGTCAAAACCCACCGCCTGGATGAAGCCGTGCTGCTCGGTGCCCAGAAGGTTGCCGGCGCCCCGAAGTTCAAGGTCCTCCATGGCTATTTTGAATCCGGAACCGAGCTCGGTATGCTCCTCTATCGCCTTAAGCCTCGCCTCGGCATCCTTGGGCAATTGCCACCCCTTAGGGTATAAAAAATACGAATACGCCTGTACGATGTATCTGCCGACCCGCCCCCTCAGCTGGTAGAGGTCGGCGAGGCCGAACATGTCGGCACGGTTGACGAATATCGTGTTCGCGTTGGGTATATCGATGCCGGACTGGACGATAGCGGTAGAGACGAGGACGTCTATCTCTCCTTTTATAAACCCTATCATCACATTCTCGAGTTCGTGCGCCGGCATCTGGCCGTGCGCCTCCTCTATCCTGGCATTAGGGACCATTTCTTTCAGTCGTTCCGCCAGCTTATTGAGTCCCTGTATCCTGTTATTTACGAAAAAGACCTGTCCGCCGCGTTTCAATTCGCGCGCTATCCCCTCTTTTATCGCGCGCTCGTCGAACTCCGTGACTTTTGTCGCGACCGGAATCCTGTTCTCGGGCGGCGTGTCGATTACCGACATATCCTTTATCCCCATAAGCGACATATAAAGGGTACGCGGTATCGGTGTGGCGGTAAGGGTCAGCACATCGACCAAAAGCCTCATCCTCTTCAGCCGTTCCTTGTGTTTTACGCCGAACCTCTGTTCCTCGTCTATTATCACAAGCCCCAGGTTCTTGAAATAAACGTCATGAGAAAGAAGCCTATGCGTTCCAATTATTATATCGACCGAGCCGTCCTTTATGCCGGCGATGATCTCCTTCTGCTCCGCCCCGCTCCTGAAACGTGAGAGCATCTCGATATTCACGGGAAATTTTTTCATCCTATCCTTGAATGTCGCGTAGTGCTGCTCCGCGAGGATCGTAGTGGGAACGAGCATCGCTACCTGTTTATTGTCCGCGACGGCCTTGAACGCGGCGCGGAGCGCGACCTCGGTCTTGCCGTATCCCACGTCGCCGCAGACGAGCCTGTCCATCGGCTTGGGGCTTTCCATGTCGTGTTTTATCTCTTTCGTGGCCCTGAGTTGCGCCGGCGTGTCCTTGAACGGAAATGACTTTTCGAGCTCTGCCTGCCAATCCGTGTCTTTTGAAAAAGTATAGCCTTTGAGCGCCTCGCGCTTCGCCTGGATCTCGATATATTCAAGGGCGAGAGAATATATGCCTTTTTGCGCCCGCGCCTTGGCCAGCGCCCACGCCCTGGTCCCCAGTTTATACAGTTTTGGAGGGCGGCCCTCGAATCCGATATATTTCTGGATGAGGTTCATATCGGCCATAGGCACGAACAGCTTCGCGCCTTCGGCGTATTCGAGGACGATATAGTCGATAAGGCCCTTAGGCTCTTTTACCCGCTCTATACCCTTATACCGCCCTATGCCGTGCTTTACATGGACGACGTGATCACCCGGAGAGATATCTATAAAATTGCTTATCGGCAGGTCTTCCGATATATCGATTCCCGGGATCCTGCGCGTCTTAAGTTTGCGCGGGACTATTCCTTTTACCGGAAGGACTATCGCCATCTGATGGTCGAGGAACGACGTGCCTGTGGCGATGTCAAATGATTTAATATGGACGAGTTTGTCCGCGTCGAACTCGAGGCGCACCGGTTCGTCGAAGGTCACCGGAAAGATATCGAGGATCCCGCCGCGCTGGGCAAAATCCCCCTCTTCCGCGACTTTCGGCTGGCGTTTATAGCCCAGCTCGACCAGCCGCCCGTGCACCTGCGCGAGGTCCGCCTCCTCGCCCTTATATAACTTTAGTGATTCAAACATAAATTCACTCCATTCACAATATGGCCGCAAATTCACAGCGGTCTAAAACTCGGGTTCTTTTCCCCTCATCGCGCGTTCTTCGCGGCTTGTGCCATGACTTCCCACATATTATTAGCTGGCCTCTTCGGCTTTGTATGGCCGCAGGGACGTTCGTCCCTCCCGGCGGAGGGACTCACTCTACCCTGCTCCTCGCTCTCCCGCCTTCGGCGGGAACCGGCCCGCTCGGACCAGGAAAGCCCTGCGTCTCATTCAAAGCCTACGGGCCATACATTAAGTTCAAAACGCACAAGCCGCGAAAGGAAGTACGTCAAGAACGGCGATCTTTGTCCTCACAGGGATTGGGAAATTCGAGCGGGCACGGATCCCGAGCGATAGCGAGGGAGAGCGAGAATTTCCCGAAGCGCAGCGAGCGCGCAGGGCGAGCCAGCGACCCACTGAGGACAAGTCGCCGTTCGTGGCATACCTTTGCGGCTTGCGTTATATTAAATCACATCTTTGCGGGGCAGGAGACTCCGAGCAGAGTTAAACCGTTGGCGAGGGTTTGCCTCACGCATGAGATGAGATGGAGCCTCGCGCGGCTGAGCTCCGCGTCGTCCGAGATGACCTTGTTCGCCTCGTAGAATTTATGGAAGCACGCCGCTAATTCCTGCAGATACGTTATTATCCTGTAAGGGTCAAGTTCCTGCGCGGCAAGCCGCACCGCCAACGGGAACTGCCTCAATCCCTTGAATAAGTTCAGCTCTTCGGGCGCGCAAAGCAGCTCGAGGTCCGCGTTCGCGATATCACCCTCGGATAACTTCGACAAAGCAAGTATGCTGCATATCCTCGCGTGCGCGTATTGCACATAGTAGACCGGGTTCTCCGGCGTCTGCTTCTTCGCGAGTTCGAGGTCAAAATCCAGGTGCGCGCTCGCTTTCCTCATCAAAAAGAAGAAACGCGCGGCGTCCCTGCCCACTTCATCAAGGACTTCCCGTAAAGTTATATACTCGCCGGCCCTCGTTGACATCTTCACCGGCTGCCCGTCCTTATATAAAGTGGCAAGCTGTATTATTACTATAGATATAGCATCGGCAGGATACCCCAGCGCCTGGACCGCGGCCCTTATCCTGTTTATATATCCGTGATGGTCAGGCCCGAGTATATCGATGACCCTCGAAAAACCGCGTTCGAATTTGTCCTTATGATAGGCGATGTCAGGCGTCACGTAGGTATACGCGCCGTCGCTCTTTTTTACGACTCTGTCTTTGTCGTCGCCGAATTCCGTCGACTTGAACCAGAGCGCGCCCTCGGCCTCATATAATAATCCCTTCTCCTTGAGCAGGTCTAAGGTCTTCTCGATATTCCCCGAAGCCCCCAGGGCTTTCTGGCTGAACCAGACGTCGAACTTGACGCCGAAATCCAGAAGTTCCTGTTTTATCTCTTTTAACAGGTAATCGCATCCCCATACGGAAAAGACCTTGATGTTTTCCGGCGTCTCAGCCTTATATTTATCGCCGTGTTCCTTGCGGAATTCCCCGGCCATCTCCTTTATATATTCGCCCTTATACCCGTTCTCCGGGAATTCATATTGATCGCCTATCTCCTCCCTGTACCTGGCGTATATCGACTGGCCGAGTATCGTTATCTGGACACCTTCGTCGTTTATGTAATATTCGCGGGCCGTTTCATAGCCGTTGGCGGTCATTATATTCGCGAGCGAATCGCCGAATGCCGCCTGCCTCGCGTGCGCGACGCTCAATACGCCGGTCGGGTTGGCGCTCACGAACTCCACCTGGACCTTCTTTCCTTTTCCTGAATCGTTATGGCCGAACTTCTCTTTCTCTGACTTTACGTCCTTGAGTATCCGGCGTAACGCCCCGGCCGAAAGCCGAATATTTATAAAACCGTTTAATGGCTCTATTGCGGCGATATCGCCCTTGAGCGACGAAGACGCAAGTTTATCAGCGAATGTTTTGACGATCTCCTTCGCCAATTCGGCCGGATTCGCCTTTAAAGTCTTGGCCAGCCTGAAAGCGATATTCGTCGAAATGTCACCGTGGCTCGGGTCTTTGGGATTCTCAAGAAAAAGATAGTCCACGGAGTAAAGGCCTTTCAGCCTTTCCATTCCGCTTAAATTCCTATCGAGGAATTCAAGTATCGAGTTTTCTATCATATCGGTTTAAATATAATGCCACCCGCATTGACGCGGGTGGCATTGATATTATCTGTCTCCTAGTTGAGTTTCTCCTGCGGCACATCGCCCCAAAGGCT
The DNA here is from genome assembly GCA_001805885.1 of Omnitrophica WOR_2 bacterium RIFCSPLOWO2_12_FULL_51_24. Lineage (GTDB taxonomy): Bacteria > Omnitrophota > Gorgyraeia > Pluralincolimonadales > Pluralincolimonadaceae > Pluralincolimonas. The sequence continues at coordinate 6,538 of MHHC01000026.1, read as the reverse complement.
CTCCAGGTCATAGAACTTCCGGGCGTCGGGCTCGAATATATGCACCACACAATTGCCGAAATCCAGCAAAACCCAATTTGATTCCCTGCCGCCTTCCCTGTGCCAGAGTCTTATCCCTTCTTCCTCCAGCTTCGCTTCTATCTCTTCCGATACAGCCTTGACCTGGCGGGTGTTGGTCGCGGTCATTACGATGAAGTAATCACAAAACGATGATACCTTACTCACATCCACCAAGACTATGTCTTCGGCCTTCTTCTCTTTGGCTGTCTCAGCTATCAGTGTGGCCTTTGATCTGGTATCTATCTTACTTCCCTAATATCCTGTACATTCCGGTTCCGCAAGCCGGGCATTTGCCTTTCATGGCGTCGCGGCCGTTCTTCATCTTCTGCTTCTCAGCATCCTTCATCTCCTGCTTCTTCTTGCATTTTACGCAATAACCTTCCATTGAACACCTCCTCTTGGGGTTTTGGAATAGTTTGTAGTTTACCACACCGCATAATGCCTGTCAAGATGGCCGGCCGGAAAGCCCATGGGCCTTTATTCGATCGACTCGTCTATCTCGCCGACTATCTCCTCTGTAAGGTCTTCGAGAGTGATAAGGCCGGCCGTCCGCTTCTTCTCGTCCACCACTATCGCCATCTGTATCCGCATGCGCTGGAAATCCTTAAGCAGGTCGCTGACCCGTTTGTTCTTCGGCACAAAATATGAGGGGTGCAGCAGATCAGGTATTATGACGAGGCCTTTGTTCTGCCAGATATAAAGCAGGTCCCGCGCGTAAATGATCCCCTCTATGTTGTCGATCGAGCCTTTATAGGCAGGTATCCTCGCGTGCCCTTCCTCGACCAGGAGATTAAGCAGCTCCTCGGATGAGGCATCGATATCTACGGCTATTATCTTCTCCTTCGGGACCATGACCTCGCTGACGAGCGTATCGCCGAACTCGAATATCTTATGGAGCATCTTGCGCTCCTCATCGCCGAGGACGCCCTCTTCCTTGCCAAGCTCTATCATGAGCCTTATCTCTTCCTCTGTGATCAGGGGCCCGCGCTTCGCTTCGCCGCCGAAAACTTTTATGATACCGCTCCCCAGGCCATAAAAGACACGGGCTATAGGCGCTAAAACTGCGAGGACGAATTTCAGCGGGACGGCAATCTTGAGGGAAGTCTTCTCCGAGCGCTGGATCGCGAAGACCTTTGGTATTATCTCTCCGAACACAACAAGTATGGTGGCGCCTATTATGGTCGCAAGGATCATACCGACATCTTTTCCATATATATGGATAAGCACAAAAGCGATGAGGACGGAGATGGCGGTATTTACGATATTATTGCCCACCAGGATCGAGGTAATAAGACGGTCGGGGTTAGAGAGGAGCGCATAGACCAGTTTCGCATTCTTAGTACCCTTTGCCAGCAGGTGGCGCAGGCGTATTTTGCTCAACGAGATGAGCGCGGTCTCGGACATGGAGAAAAACGCCGAAAAGATAAGCAATATTCCTATTGCCAGCAGGAGTGGCCAGAATTCCTTGAGTTCTTCCATCATAACCAATTCTTCTTCTTTAGATACAGTACCGTCAATACGGTCAGGAGCGCCGTGAACGCCAATATGAACCAAAGCCCGCTCTCGTGCTGCGAAAACGGAAGGAACTTCAGGTTCATCCCGTAGATGCCGGGGATCACGACAAAAGGCATCATTACGGTCGCAAGGAGCGTCAGGACCTTAATGACCTCGTTGAGCTTGTTCGATACGATGGATACGTACGCCTCAAGGGCGCCTGTTACGATGTCGCGGGAAGTGCCCACGATGTCGTTTATCCTTACAAGGTGGTCATAGACGTTCCTGAAATATACGTAATTAGCCTGCCTTATGAGCGGGAAGTCGCCGCGAGTCAGGACCGAAAAGATATCGACCTGTGGACCGATACTCCGGCGCAGGAACATCGTATCGTTCTTCAGCCTGTATATCTGGTTAAAGGTCTTTGTCGTCGGGTCTTTAAAGAGCTCCGCTTCCATGTCATCGACCCGTTTGTCAAACTGGTCCACGATGGGATAGTAGCTGTCCGCCAGCGACTCGAGTATGGAACACATAAGGAAGTCGCTGCCGCGCGCGATGACCGGAGAACCCTTGTCTACCCTTTCGAGATTAAGGGTTATCGGGTTGACCTGGTCCGTGTGGACGGTGATGAGATAGTTTTTGCCCAGGCAGAAGTCCACCTCGAATATCTCTATTTTTTTCGTATCGATAGCTGCCTTCACGCCCTGGATGACAAGGAAGAGGTAGCTCTGGAAATCCTCGACCTTTGGCCTCGCGTTGACCATGATGCAGTCCTCTATGGTCAGCGGATGTAAGCCGAAGACATCCATCAATGTCTCGATATCGCTGTCCTCAAGGGCTTCCATGTCGACCCATAAAAGGGAGTTCTCGACCGAGAGCGCCTGGCGGAATTCCTCGACCGGTATGTCCTTGCGAAGCTTGCCTTCCGGCGTAAAATAATAGTTTCTCATCGTATCATTCCTTTATCTGTAAAGCCTTCGGGCTATTATGTATTCCCTCACCGGCTCGGGAACAAGATACCTTATCGACTTGCCTTCCTTTATCTTCTTTCTTATAAGCGAGGACGATATCTCAAGCGAGGTTATCGTAACGACATCGATGCCGCTCGGGACGTTACCGATCTCGTATCCCGGGCGGTTGGCCACGATGAACTGCGAGAGTTTGAATATCTGGTCGATCTCTTTCCATGAATAGATCTCCCCCAGTGAATCCGCGCCCGTAATAAAGAAGAGCTTCGCCTCTTCGCCGTATTTCTGTTTGAACGCCTTCAGCGTCTCGACCGAATAAGACGTCGTCTTCGAGTCCATCTCGAACGTCGAAACCTCAAAATCGGAATTCCCCCTCAACGCCAACTCGACCATCTTGAACCTGTCGTTAGGTTCGGCGAGCTCCTCATCTTTCTTGTGCGGCGGTACGTATGCCGGGACGAATATCACTTTGTCGAGGCTTAATTTCTCTCTCGCCTCTTCGGCCAATACAAGATGGCCTACGTGGATGGGATTGAAGGTGCCGCCCAGTATGCCTATACGCATGTTGTCACTCCCTTATCTGTCCGTCCCCGTAAATGATATATTTGTAGCTCGTCAGTTCTTCTACGCCTACAGGTCCGCGCGCGTGGAACTTATCGGTCGAGATCCCTATCTCGGAGCCGAACCCGAATTCGCCGCCGTCCGTAAAACGGGTCGAAGCGTTGACATAGACCGACGCCGAATCGATCTTTCTCAGGAATTCGACCGCGTTATGGTAGTTCTCGGTCACGATAGCGTCCGAGAGCTTGGTGCCGTATTTGTTTATGTGCTCGATCGCTTCATGCAAATCCTTTACTACTTTTATCGAAAGGATCAGGTCAAGGTATTCCGTAAACCAGTCCTTTTCTGCCGCCGCCTTTATGCCCTTGACGATCCTCTTCGTCATAGGGCAGCCCCTTATCTCTACGCCGGCTTCTTTATATTTCTTTATCATCGAGGGCAGGAACCTCGCCGCGATCTCCTCATTTACAAGGAGCGTCTCCATAGAGTTGCAAACCGAGGGCCGCTGGACCTTCGCGTTGAAACATACTTTCTCGGCCATATTAAGGTCCGCGTCCTCATCGACATAGACGTGGCATACGCCCTTATAATGCTTGAGGAGAGGGATCCTCGACCGGCGCGCGACTTCCTTTATCAAGCTCTCGCCGCCGCGGGGTATTATAAGATCCACATAATCGCTCAAAGTAAGAAGGATGTGGACGGCTTTTCTATCGGTAGTCTTTATCAGATTGACGGCTCCATGGGGAATACCGTTCTTTTTTGCCGCGCCATTGAGTACATCGAAGATCGCGATGTTCGAGTTTATCGCCTCGCTCCCGCCGCGCAATATGACGCTGTTTCCGGCCTTGAGGCACAGGCCTATGCAATCGGCCGTAACGTTAGGTCTGGATTCATATATGATCCCGACCACGCCGAGCGGCACTCTCAATTTTCCTATCCAGAGGCCGTTTGGACGCGTCCACATCTTCATGACTTCGCCGATAGGATCGTGCTGCGCCGCGACCTCTCGCAGTGACCCGGCCATCGCCTTTATTCTCTTATCGTTTAATATCAGGCGGTCGATAAAAGCCGACTTCAACTTTTTCGCCTTCGCCTGCCGGACGTCTTTTTTATTAGCCGCGAATATGGCGGGCTTGACCTTCTCGAGGGCATCAGCCATCGATAGCAGGGCCCTATCTTTTATCGCCGACGATATCTGCCCCATGAGAAATGACGCCTTCTTCGCTTCTTGGGCGATGGACAGTATTTCTTTCTTTAAGTCGCTCATTCAAAAACTCCGCTCCCCCTCACCTTAATCCTCTCCCCTATGGGGAGAGGGACGGTAAGGGGTTATTTATCTCGTGGTATGAAGATCGTGCCGACTTTTTCCTTGTTGACGATCTTTATTAAAATTCCTTCTGTCTTCCCGTTCGCGATGACCATGGGTATCCCGGAATCCGTGACTACTTTTGCGGCCCTGATCTTTGTCGACATCCCGCCGACGCACGTCTCCTTGTCTGTGCCGCAAGCGAGCTTTTCTATCCCGCTATTTATCTCCCTTACGGTATCTATCACTTCTTTCTTTCCCATGTGGCTGTAGAGGCCGTCGACATCGGAGAGTATTATAAGGAGATCTGCCCCGAGCAGGGTCGTCACAAGGCTCGCGAGCGTGTCGTTGTCGCCGAATTTTATCTCATCGACCGAGACCGTGTCGTTCTCGTTTATGATCGGGACGGCGCCGTATTCGAGGATAGTCTGGATCGTGCTCTTCACGCTTACGTATCTCTTGCGTTCCTCGAGGTCGTCGCGCGTCAGGAGGACCTGCGCGACCTTGCGGCCGTGGTCCTTGAAATATTCATCATAGGCCTTCATAAGCTGGGCCTGGCCGATGGCAGCGGCGGCCTGGAGATGGTTGAGTGTTTTCGGGCGGGCCTTCAGCCCCAACAAATGCATGCCGGCGCCGATAGCACCCGAGCTTACGAGGACGACTTTTATCCCCTTATCCAGGAGCCCGCAGACCTGATCGGAGATCTTCTTTACGGCGTGTTTGTCCATAGGATGGGATTTCGACGATAATGTCGAAGTCCCGACCTTGACCACTACCAATTTTAAATTCGAAAGAAAATTATCCCTCATCCTATTTCATCCAGTTTTTTTACTATTACCTCTACTAATTCCTTTGTCCCATCGCCGGTCTTCGCCGATATGGGTATTATATCCCTTTTTGTTTTTTCTTTAAACCTTTTCAGGTTCGCTTCCGCCTCCGGCAGGTCCATCTTATTTGCGACGAGTACCTGCGGCTTCTTCTCGACGTGACCGCCGTATTGTTTCAATTCGTTATTTAATATTTTATAATCCTCGACCGGGTCCCTGCCGTCCACCCCGGCCATATCGATTATGTGTATCAGTAATTTCGTCCGGTCTATATGGCGGAGAAATTTATGGCCCAGGCCCTTACCCTCATGCGCGCCTTCTATCAGCCCGGGGATATCCGCTATTTTAAAATGCCGGTCCGGGTCATATTCGACGATGCCAAGGACAGGCTCTTTGGTCGTGAACGGGTACGCGGCGATCTTGGGTTTGGCCTTGGAGATAAACGATATCAGGGACGATTTTCCGGCGTTCGGGAAACCGAGAAGCCCGCAATCCGCGATAAGCTTCAATTCGAGCTGCAGTATCTTCTCTTCGCCGGGTTCGCCTTTTGTCGCTGGTTTCTTCGAGGCGTTGCCTCGCCCGCCGAGGCCGCCTTTGGCGACAATAAAACTCTCGCCGGATGCGGTCAGGTCCCTTAAGATGTGGCCCTTATCGAAATCCTTGACGATAGTCCCGACAGGGACCTCAATGACGCAGTCCTCCCCTGTCTTGCCGTTCTTATTATTGGATGAGCCGTTCTCGCCTTTGTGGGCCTTGAAGTGCCTGCGGTATTGGAAGTCCAGGAGGGTGTGTATATTCTCGTTCGCCCTTATTACGACGTTGCCGCCGTTCCCGCCGGGTCCGCCGTTTGTGACCGGGTAGCGGGAATACCTGTCCTTATATAAACTCGAGCAACCGTCGCCGCCGTGGCCTGCCTTGACCTCGATCTTCGCGGTATCTACAAACACCTTGGCTTTCGGCTTCTTATTTTATTGTGGCAGGATACTGACTGTCTTGGACTTGAAAGTGACTATCCCGTCTTTTAAGGCGAAAAGCGTATCGTCTTTACCCTTGCCTACATTGATACCCGCTTTAAACGGGGTCCCGCGCTGCCTTATTATTATGCTTCCGGCTGTGACCTTCTCTCCGCCTGAAGCCTTTAACCCGAGCCTCTGGGAATTGCTGTCGCGGCCGTTTCTGGTTGAACCTTGTCCTTTATGATGAGCCATTGTCTCCTCCTATACTAAAGTATAGGCCTTCCTGATCCGATTAAGGAAGGGCCTAAGCTAGATCTTTATCTCTTTTATCTTCAGTTTCGTCAATTCCTGGCGGTGGCCCTTCTT
>MHHC01000025.1 GCA_001805885.1 Omnitrophica WOR_2 bacterium RIFCSPLOWO2_12_FULL_51_24 | reverse complement strand
ATCGCTGGAATTCCTGACCATCTCGCTCATGAAACTATAGAGGTCGATAGGACCGGGTGTGGTGTTTGTCGCCGGTATGACCCGTTTTCCTATCCTGTAACTTATCGTCCCGATCACGCCGGCCCTGTGCCCCGCCGCTGAGATTATCGAATCGACAAGATACGATATCGTCGTCTTCCCGTTAGTCCCGGTTATGCCGACGCACTTCAATTTCTCTGCCGGACTGCCGAAGAAGTTGTTGGCTATCTTCGGGGCTGCGGCCCTCGAGTCCCTGACGAATATCTTTGCGATGCCGTCAGGGAGCGCGACATCCTTTTCCAGCACAACCGCCACGCAACCCTTGTCGGCGGCCTCATTCGCGAACTTATGGCCGTCAAAAGTCGTACCGGAGACCGCGATAAAAAGATCATCCCTTCCGGCCGTCTTGGAATCACTGGAGATCCCCTTTATATCGATATCCTGTCCATGGGGGAAGATTGACGATCCTTTATAATCTACTTCCCGCAATAGTTCTTTGAGTTTCATTAATCCTCTACGCTCTGAAGCTCCACTTCCCTTTTGACCTCTTTGATATTCGCCGGCTTTATCTCGAGATACCTCAGGGTATCCTTCACGACCCTGCTGAAGACCGGCGCCGCGACAATCCCTCCGAAATATTGCGGATGCGGCTGGTCGAGCATTACAATAACGACGATCTTCGGATCCCTGACCGGCGCGAAGCCCACGAATGAAGCGATAAATTTTGAATGCGAAAAGGTCCCGTTCTCTATCTTCTGCGAGGTCCCGGTCTTTCCTGCTACATCATAGCCCTCGACCTGGGCGAGTTTCCCTGTACCGTCGGCTACCACTCCGCTCAAGATATCCCTCATCGTTGCGGCTGTCTCCTCTGAAATAACCTCTCTTACGGCTGCCGGCTGGAATTCTTTTATCGTCTCGCCGTGCTTGTCCTGTATTGATAGCATGATCCTCGGTTTTACCAGATTCCCGCCGTTAGCGATAACCGACATGGCGCATGCCATCTGTATGGGAGAGACCGTCACTTCCTGTCCCATCGGGATCGCGTACATAGAGGTCCCGGACCACCGGGAAGGGGGGCGTATGAACCCCGGCACTTCACCGGGCAGGTCGATATTAGTAAGGTCACCGAAACCGAACCTCCTTATATAAGTGTATAAATTACCGCCGCCAAGCTTTAACGCGACTTTTACGGTACCTATATTTGATGATTTCTTAATGATTTCTCTGAAGGTAAGCCAGCCGTGCCCTGTGTGGTCGTGCAGAATTTTTCCGCCGCCGTGATTCCATGCTCCGTTCTCGCAGAAGAATTTATCGCTTAGCCCCACTTTATTCTCTTCAAGCGCCGCCGATGCGGTGACTATCTTAAAGATCGAACCGGGTTCGTACATGTCGGTCACCGCGCGGTTTCTTCTATTTTCGGCGCCCGCGCCCTGAAAATTGTTGAGATCAAAAGTGGGCCTGCTTGACATCGCGAGTATATCGCCTGTCTTCGGGTCCATGACGATTATGCATGCCCCTATCGGATGGAATTTCTTTACAGCCCAATCAAGCTCGCGCTCGGCGATGTGCTGTATTATGTCGTCTATAGTGAGGAGAAGGTCGAGGCCGTCGACAGCGGGATAGTACTCATATTCAAAGGACGCGATCTCCCGGCGGCGAGCATCCCTGAAAGTCGCCCTGTAGCCGGGGGAACCTCGAAGATACTCATCGTACTTCAGCTCGAGCCCTTCGAGTCCTCTGTTGTCAGTGCCGGCATAGCCGACTATCTGGCTGGCAAGTGAATTGTTCGGATAAACCCTCTTCGATTCCCTTAAAAATTCTATCCCTTTTATTTTGAGGACTTTGACTTTCGCTGCCTCGACCGGGCTTAACTTGCGCTTGATCCAGATAAATCCCTTATTCCTATTGATGCGTCCGTAGACGAATTGTTCGCTTAGTCCCAGGGCGGGCGCAAGTTTCCTTGCGGCATCCCTCTTGTCGTTGATCTCTCTCGCGTTGGCGAAGACCGATTCTAGATTCAGTGAGACCGCAAGCGGTCTCATGTTCCTGTCGTAGATAGTGCCGCGCCTAGGCTGGAGTTCTATTATCGCCGTGTGTTGTTTCTTGGCGAGTAAGGTGAGATTATACGAGCGGGCGACCTGCCAATATATGACACGTATTAGAAGCAGGCTTAATAAAAAAATAAATAAAGAAAATACGAGATTGAGGCGTCTCTTGTGGGCTCTAGTATACACTTGTATCCTACCCTTGTTTTCGGCGGAAAACTATTAGGGTATGTATTAATGAAATCTATTACTTAACTAAGTTCGCTTGCGCTTCCGGTCCTAAAGCAAATAGGCTGGCCGTGGTCTGGCGGATTTTTCCGAAGAAACCCGCGGTACGGGTGATCCCTTTTGTGCCGGATTCTTCGGACGCGGCCGAGACAAGAATGACGCGTTCCCTGGAAGGAACCTCGAGTTTCATCTGCTTCGCAAGCAGGATCCTCTCGAGCCTGGCCGGTGATTCCAACTGCCTTACATTATATAGCAATATCTTACTGCGGTCAAGGAGGTCAGAATAGGCCTTATCCTTGGTCTTTATATCGTAACTAAGGCGTATCAGGGCCGTCTGCTGGTTTACGTACAGCAGCGCGACCACAGTTACAATTATAGTCGTCATCAAAAATTTGTAAGCTTTCATCTATGGTCCTAACCCCTTGCCGGTCGCCATCGCAGCGCGCAATTTCGCGCTCCGCGACCTCGGATTCTCCCCGATCTCCCCGTCCCCGGGGGTCAGGGGTTTTTTGTAAAGAATATCCAAAATCCCCTCGGCCTTGGCTTCTCTGAACCTGTTCTTCACTATCCTGTCCTCGAGCGAATGATACGATATGACGCATATCCTGCCCGAGGCCTTTAACAGCCCGATCGCGTCATCCAGCGCCTTATCAAGCGCCTTTAATTCATCATTCACGGCTATCCTGAGCGCCTGAAAAGTCCTCGTTGCCGGATGCACACGGCCATGTTTCCCCTTATACGGGACGGCTCGCATGATGATATCCACGAGCTTGCCGGTCGTATCGATCCGGGCACTCTTCCTCTTTTCGACTATCGCTTTCGCGATCCTGCGGCTGAACCTCTCCTCGCCGTACTCGTAGATGATCCGGCTCAGTTCGGCTTCCGGGGCGCGGCCGATCAATTCTTCCGCGGTTAAGCCGGCTTCCTTATCCATCCGCATGTCCAGCGGAGCGTCATAACGGAAGCTGAAGCCCCTCTCGGCCTTATCGAACTGCATCGAAGAGACACCAAGATCGAATAAGAAACCGTCGGCCTTTTCTATATTCGATTTTTCAAAGATCGCCTTAAGATCGCCGAAGTTGCCGTGCATCAAAAGCGCGTCCCCAGGCCTCCTTAATCTTTCCCTGGCGATCTCAAGCGCTTCGCTGTCCCTGTCTATCCCTATTAACCTGCCGCCGGGTATTAATTTCTCCGATATCGCCTCGGCATGCCCGCCGAGCCCTACCGTGCAATCAACGATAGTCTTCCCCGGCGCCGGTGCGAGCGCCTCAATAACTTCTTTTAAAAGAACGGGCCTATGTAATATCTCCGTCTCCGAATCCTTTACCCCGTATCATACTTGGTACGGGGCTTAGCCTTTCTCTTCCAGATCGAGCAAATTCTCAGCGGTCTTCTCGAATGACGGCGCGGCGCCCTCGTAATACTTGCGCCACTCTTCCTTCGACCATATCTCTATCCTGTTAGAGACGCCGACTATCATGACGTCCCGTTTTATCCCGGCATAATCCTTCAGGTATTGTGGCAACAGGACTCTCCCCTGTTTGTCGCAGGTCACGTCGACCGCGCCCGAAAAGAAAAGGCGGTTGAATTTTCTTGAATCCGCCTTTGTGAATGACATCGATTTGAATTTTTGTTCCTGGGTCTTCCATTCCTCCTCGGTGAAAACGAAGAGGCATTTGTCCAGGCCGCGGGTGACATAGAACTTCTCGACGAACTGTTCCTTGAAGACGTCGCGGAACTTGGAGGGAACAATGATCCTGCCCTTCCTGTCGATAGTATGTTCGTATTCGCCGTAGAACATCTGAATTCCCCCCGAACCTCCATCTAGAGAAACTAAAGGTTGTGGATTCCGAAATTTTTAAAAGGACCGGCTGGACCTTTTTATCTTTGCCTTTCCCTCTCACGAGGGCTCCCCGACAAAGGCAATTTTGGAATCCACAACCCTATCCTCCACTTTAAACCACTTTACTCCACCTAACGGTACAAAGTATACATCCCTCCTCCACTCTTGTCAAGCAAAATCTCTTTCGGCGAAGCCCCTAAGCGATTTTGCGCAGACCCCGATGAGTATGCGGAAATTATCGCAGAGAATTTCCGCATATCTTACGAGTCGGGGTAAAGAGGCATTGAGCGTGGATTAATTAGGTGGTATTAGCGGTTGGAGAAGGTGGATCCGCGTTCGGTACGCTTGATTCCTTTGAGGGCGAGTTCGAGGATCGCTTCCGAGTCGCAGAACTTCCTGGCTTCTTCGACGGTAATCTTCTTCTCGAGGCAAAGTTTGGCGAGGCACTGGTCGAATGTCTGCATCCCGAAGATCGCGCCTTCATCGATAAATTTCACGAGTTCGTTCGTCTTTCCTTCTCTGACAAGCGCGGATATTGTGGGGGTAAGCAGCATGATTTCGCAGGCAGGTATCCTTCCCTTTCCTTCTTTGACCGGGACGAGTCGCTGCGCGATGACACCTTTAAGAAGCAGGGATAGCTGCATCCTTATCTCTTCATGCTGATACGGCGGGTAGAAATTGACGATCCTTTCAACGGTCTGTGTCGCGTTTATCGAATGTATGGTGCTGACGACCAACTGGCCGGTCTCGGCCGCGTTCATCGCCGCGGTCATCGTCTCCTGGTCGCGTATATTTCCTATAAAGATTACGTCCGGGCTCTGATACATTATATGCTTAAGCGCTTCGAGATAGGAGGGCGTATCGATGCCGAGCTCCCTCTGCTCGATCAATGACCTCTTATCCTCGAACATGAATTCTATGGGATCCTCGATGGTAACGATATGGCTGGGAAGGTTCTGGTTTATGTATTCGATCAGGCTCGCGATGGTGGTCGATTTACCGCTCCCGGTGGCGCCGGTCACGAGTATCATGCCGCGCTTCTCTACCCCGAGCCCGGCCAGGACCTTGGAGGGAAGGTTGAGCTCCTCGAAGGTCTGGACCTTGCCCTTGATATAGCGGAAGACCGCGCCGGGCATGCCGTTCTGATGGAAGATGCTGCCCCTGAATCTGCCGATACCCTCAAAATTTACCGCGAAATCTATCTCGCGTTCCGTATTGAATATCTTCTTCTGCTCGTCGTTCAATACCTCGTCTATTATCTTCATAATATCTTTTTCGCCGAGGAGTTCAGGACCCTGCGGCCTCAGCAGTCCGTCGATCCTAAAATTAACGGCGCTCCCGACCTTAAGTAAAATATCGGAAGCGCTGGAATCGATCATCGAACTGAAAATTGTTTTTATGTCCATGGGTTAAGCGGCTTTATCCTTATTATGTTCCACATATTCCGTTATCTTCGCGAGGAGTGGTTTATCTATCTCCGCGAATTGTATGCCCAGGCGGTATCTGCCTTCTTTCGCTGGTTGGCAATAACGCACCTCACCGATTATTTTGGCGGGTTTCTCCATCTTGAAGACCGATGCGTCCACATTGATTATCAATATGGCGCCCTTGGGAAAGTATATCGGAGCCAGCAGGCCGATGCCGATAACGCTTACATCGAGTATTTCTGCCTTTTTTGGCTCGCGGAGGATGCGGACATTCTCTTTCATTGCCATGTCAATCCCGACCATGACGTTCGCATCCATTTTTACGCGCACGCCGGCGCGGCTTTCCATTCCCATCCGGGTTCCTTTTCTAAAAAAATTCGGGCAGGCCTATAAGCCGAGTTCTGTACCCCCTGCTGATTTGCTTCGTTCTCTTGAACAGAAGCAAATCAATACGCTGGGGGGATGATCATCCATCTAGGCCCCGAATTGCTTCGGGGCTCAAGCAGCCAACCCGTGCATCCCCCCTTTCGGGAATCGGGGCGAGCAACCCCGGTAGATGCACCTATTTGGCCTTGCTCCGCGTAGAGATTGCCGCGTTTCACTTCTTCCCGGCGTTAAGGCCGTCAGGCCTTCCGTCTGGGATTGTTCGTCACTGTGGCTCTTATCCTGCCCTTACGGACGACGGGCGTTACCCGCTACGCTGCTCTATGGAGCTCGGACTTTCCTCCCCCATTGCTGAGAGCGATCATCCGGCCTGCCCAAATCTAATGTTCTAAAAGAGCGATTCCTGACCTATTGCTTTATTAGCCAACTTGTCCGCTCCCTTATTATCGGAGCGGTCAATATGCTTAACTTCGTATTTAACAAATCCACCCAATAAATGCCCGGCCTGCCTATATAGGATCTTGAGGTCGGCATCCTTTATCTTGTATTCCTTCTTCAGCTGTTTCGCGAGCAGCTCAGAGTCCGTATTAATTATAACCTCGTCGGCCCTCAAAATCAAGGCTTCCTGTAGGCCATATATCAGGGCCATATATTCCGCGACGTTATTGGTCGTCTCGCCTATATACTCAGAAAGGTTTTTTACTGTCGCGCCCTTCTCGTCACAGATAACAACACCGACACCTGACGGACCGGGATTGCCATGGCATGCGCCGTCGGTAAAGATAGTTAGGCGTTTACGCATCTGCCTCGTTCTCAATGTACAGGATCCGCGCGCAACTTTCGCAGGTCACTATCTTATCCCTCATCTTTATCTCATTTATTACCTGCGGCGGCAGATTCATAAAACAGCCCTGACACGAGTGGCTTTTTACAGCGGCGAGCGCGAGGCCGTCCCTGTTGGCCAGGACCTTCTCGTAATGGGCGAGGACTTTCTTATCGACTAAAGCGGATATCTCTTTCCGTTGCGCCTCGAGGTTTGAGATCTCGCCGTCAAGGGAGGCTATCTCCGCTTCGATCTTTTTCTTATCCTCGATCAGATGTTTCTCTGCCTCGGCGAAGAGCGCCTTTTCTTTTACCAACTCCTTGTCAAGAGTCTCCGCATCCTCCATCAGCATGAGTATCTCGTCCTCGATGCGGGAGTTGTCGGCCTTCTGCCCTTCTATCTCATGTTGCATCGTCTGATATTCTTTGTTCGTCTTGAGCTGATAGAGCTGGGCCTGGAGTTTCTTTATGCCTTCTTCTTTTGACGAAAGATCGAGTTCCCGCTGCTTGCGTTTCACCTGGTTGGCCTTTGTCTTCTCCTCGATCGCCTTGACAGCCGCCTCTTCTTCGTTGCGGCGGGTTTCCAGCTCTTCTATTAATTTCGGCTTGGCTTCCCTCTCCCGGCGCAGGCGATAGAGTTGAGCGTCGAGGGCTTGCAATTTCATAAGCTGAGGGAGCTGTTCTTCGACGTTTACCTTCTGCATATGCCTTCCTTGATGCTGATTCGGCTACTCTGCGTTCAAATGGTGGGCGATAAAGGATTCGAACCTTTGACCTCCACAATGTGAATGTGGCGCTCTAACCAACTGAGCCAATCGCCCGTTTCAGCTCACTGGTGAAAATGGTGGGCCCAATAGGACTTGAACCTATGACCCGCTGATTATGAGTCAGCTGCTCTAACCAACTGAGCTATGGGCCCAGGAAACTCATTCATAACCCAATCCCAGCGAAGCGCGGGATGGGCCCGAAATCCGAAAGCGAATAAATATGATACTATTTTGAGGCGCCTTTAGCAAGACAAAAATAGGGGACGGTCAAAAAGGTATGACCCTTATCGCCCTTATCGGGCTGGTGGGGCATTTGGTTTGGCAAATACCGCAGCCGACGCAGAGGTTTCCGTCGACCAGCGGCCTCAAGACTTCCTTTCCCTTTACGGTATCCCTCTTTAGTTTTATCGCCTTATCGGGCGTCGGGCAATGCTCTTCGCAGACCATACATTGGCGATTCCCGGTCCACGCTATGCATAGCGAACGGTCTACCTTCGCGAGGCCGAGATTGGCGGCGTGTTTCTCCGCCAGCGAGAGGCTGCGTATCGCTCCGGTAGGACAGGTCTTGCCGCAGAGCGTACAGTTATACTCGCAATATCCGATCTCGGGAACGAGCTGCGGCGTCCACACCCCCTGAAAGCCGGATTGGAAAGAGACCGGCTGAAGGCCGTTTGTGGGGCATACCTTCATGCAATTCCCGCATCTTATGCAGCGGTTGATAAACTCCTCCTCTTCCAGCGCCGCCGGAGGCCTTATCACGCTCCTTTGTCTCCGGATGTGCCGCAGATTAAAATTAAAACCCAGGGAAGAGATACCCAATGTCGACAAGAGCAGAAAATCTCTCCTCGTTATCCCCTCTTTATGCGCCGTTGACCCGCCGGCGGCAGGCCGAATCTCATTTTCGTGAAGCGGCCACGCAAAACGGGTGATATTCGTAGGGCAGTCGTAAATACAATCCATGCAAAGTATGCATTCGCCCTTCGCATAACTCGAATCGTCCCTTATGGCTCCCATGCGGCAGCTGCTTCTGCACTTTCCGCAGTTTTCGCATGCACTTACCTCCCGGCCCAAAAGGGCTGTCTTAGCGGTGACCGCATATATAGCCCCTAACGGACAAAGGGACCGGCACCATAAACGCGGGATGGCAAGCGCCGAACCGCATATCGCCGCGAAAAAGAGAAAGATCACAAATGAATGTGAAAAGAAATAGATATTTATCCCGAGCAGTGATGGTTTAAGCGCGCGGTAAAGGTCGTAAACCGGCCCGTGGAGACTGAAACTTGATATCAGCCATGCAAATGACCTATCGGCCGCGAACGTAACGGATGGTATGAGGTTAAGCGAAATGAACCTCGCGAATATTACCATCGGGTCGAATACCCAGGCCAGTTCTATGCCGGCGACCGCGAAGAGCGCGATCATGGAGAGCAAAAGAAATTTTGGTTTCCTGACCCCGGCATTTAGCGAATCGACCTCTTCCCGGGCCTTTCCGTCCCTCCTGCGGAAACAGCCGACGAGATCGGCCGTTGAACCCAACGGGCATAGCCATCCGCAGAAAAACCTTCCGAAGACCATAGTTAACGCAAGCATTGCTGCGGCAAAAATAATACCGGGCAGTATTATCCTTTCGCTTATCGAAGTAAACATCATGATGAGGGGATTTATCTTGAATAATAACTGGGGCGAAAGCGGCCCATCGAGAGGATACGTTGTCGACCAGAGTATATATACGAAAAGGATTAAAAAAACTGTCTGTGATATCCTGCGCAGGACTACCCATCCCTTAATCTTCATGCCGGGCGGGAATTAAGGACTACTATGTCGGCCTTATCGATATCCGCGCTGCCAAACTTACGCTGCACCGCGACTTTTATATTCTCGAGCGAGAGCGGATGCAGCCCGGCTAATTGCGCGGCGTAGGCGTCGGCCAATGTCGGGTCTGTGGCAACTATGAGGGAATCCAGCCGCTTTACGTCGTTTAAATTCCCTCCGGTGGGACCGTTCCTGTACAAGAACCTGAAAGCGTCGATGACCGTAAGGTCCGGGCTGATAAAATCCGTCAGGTCGACTATCTTCGCGGCTATATCCTGGTGGATAAGCCCGCGGTTGCCGGTGCATACCCCCATCAGGTTCTTCATCGAAATAGTCAACTTGGTAAGGCCGTGATGTTTCAGGACGGGGACATTTATGAATGTATCGCATTCGACGGCATCCCTTAACACGGCCCATCCTTCCATCTGGCTCGCGTATTTGAACTTCGCCTTCACGACATCCCAATCGTCCGGGAAATAAACGTTAGCGCCCCTCTCCTTCGCGGCCCTCTCTATCCCGCTGTTCTCGTAACAGCGCCTCGCGTCGTTGCAGCTCATATCGAATATATTCACCCTCTTGGCCCCCGCCTTGAAACAGAGATCGACGAGCGCGGCAACGACCAGAGGATTTGTATTCGCGGCCTGCTCCGGGGTCCGGTCCCATCCGATATTAGGCTTTATTACCACGACGCCGTTCTTTTTGACGAACCTCTCCATCCCTCCCATCGCCTCGACCGCTTTGACGGTCATGGTGTAGGGATCTTCACCCTTCGCGCAAACGAGGTCGTGTTCTCCTTTTATCTTCTTCTTCGGCCTGCCGTTTGATACTGCGTATTGCGCGAAGAGAGCCCTGGCGGCCACGGCACCCCAGGCCGTCCTAGCGGCCGAAATAAAATTGCCGGCGGCAATAAGCGCCAGACCGGCAAAAGAGAATTTCAGAAAATTGCGGCGTGTGACCTTTTCTCTATTAAGTGCCACTCTCCTCACCCAATCCAAGCCCCATCTCGAGAAATGTCTTCAATTTCTTGGAACGTATGGGATGACGTAACTTGCGCAATGCCTTAGCCTCTATCTGCCTTACCCTTTCGCGCGTGACATTGAATATCGAGCCGACCTCTTCGAGGGTACGCGGACAACCGTCACCGATCCCGAAACGGAGCTTCAGGACCTTCTTCTCCCTTTCCGTAAGCGTCGTCAGGACATCCTCGAGCTGCTCTTTCAACATCGAATATGCGGTCGCGTTAGCCGGCGAGATCGCTCTCTTGTCTTCGATGAAATCTCCGAAATGCGTATCGCCCTCATCGCCGACCGGCGTCTGCAGTGATATCGGCTCCTGCGCTATCTTTAATATACCGCGGACTTTCTCGGTCGCCATCCTCATGCTGTGGGCTATCTCTTCGGGTAACGGCTCGCGGCCTGTCTCCTGCACCAGATTACGCGAGACGCGTATCAATTTATTTATCGTCTCTGTCATATGGACCGGGATGCGGATAGTGCGGGCCTGGTCAGCGATCGCGCGGGTTATCGCCTGCCTTATCCACCACGTCGCGTAAGTGGAAAATTTGTATCCCCTTTCATATTCAAACTTGTCGACCGCGCGCATGAGCCCGATGTTGCCTTCCTGGATGAGATCGAGGAACGAGAGGCCCCTGTTGGTATATTTCTTCGCGATCGATACGACAAGCCTTAAATTTGCCTCGACCAGTTTTTTTTGCGCGTTCTCGAACTGCCTCTCGCGCCTTCTTATATACGCGAGGCGGTCCTTTATCCTGAGAAGCGGCTCGCCGAAATCCCTTATTATCTCGCGCTTTCTCTCTTTAAGCCCGGATATCTGGCCGCGCGCGCCTTTTCCGCTTAGCCTCAAGATATCCCTGTCAATCTTCTCTATCTCATAAAGGAGGGATTTCATCCCGGCGGCGAGATCTTCCACGACCGAGATCGAGAATTTAAATTCCTTTAACAGGGGCACGAGGTTCGTCGTCTTCTTGGCTCCGCGGAGCCTCTTCATCAGCCGCTGGATCTTCTTGATAACCCTTTCGATCTTTTCGGTAGGATCTATATCAGTGACTTCGTCTATGTTTACCTGCCTGGCCAGGATTTCGTTAACCAGCTGGAGTATCTGTTTCCTGCAGAAACGGCATTCGAAGACGGCCTCCCTGAACCTCATCTCGGCTTCCTTGATCTTCTTGGCGAGTTCCAATTCCTGTTCTCGCGTCAAGAGCGAGATCTGCCCCATCTGCTTGAGGTACATGCGGACCGGGTCTTCCATTTGCGCCATGCGGGGAAGCTCTTCCGCTTCGACTTCCGGCTTGCGGACCTTCTCCTCCTCTTCCTCGAGGCCCTCTTCCTTGGGCTCCTTCTCTTCCTCGGAATCGATTATCTCGATCTTCTCTTTGTCGAGGACGGCGAAGATCTCGTCGATATCCTCGGACGAAGTGACCTCTTCCGGAAGGAGGTTATTTACCTCCTCAAAAGTAAGATGCCCTTTCTCCTTGCCGAGGGCTATAAGTTTTTCGAGGCCCTTTATCCTTTTCCTTATGTCGGCCTTCTTCACGACCTTCATCTCCTCGCGAAATCCTGTTGGCATTTTATCAGACCGCTGTATTCGGAGACCAGCTGGGTGACCCGCTTCTCGTCTCCCATCATCTGCGCGGCCTTTATTAAATTCTGCAATTCAGAAAGCCTCGACTTCGCATTATTGCATCTTATCCATTTTATGCAATCCGACAGGTTTTTTGGCCTATCCTTTATATCATCGATGAGGCTCGTCGCCTCAGCAATAAGCACAGTCAGTTCGCTCCCGGCAAGTTTATTTATCAATTGCGCCGGCTTAAAAGACCTGCCGTCGCCGTATGACCTGAATATCTCCTCGGCGATCTTTCGTGTCCCTTCGTCCGCGAAATCTTCGCTTTTTAAATTCTCTTTGACCTGAGGGATCATCTCCGGATCATCAAGCATAAGCCCGATTATTATCTTCTCGGCCATGGCCGCAGGAGACCTCGAGCCTGTCCCGGCCGACGAAGAAAATTCTTCGGAAGGCTCATATTCGCGGTCCGGCTTTACTTTCTTAAGTTCCGAGAGGAGCGCGGCCTCGCTTACCTGAAGCCTCTCGCCAAGTCTTTTTACATATTCGGATTTCAAAACAGCATCCGTTACCTTAGCGATCGTAGGAAGCATCTCGGCACAGATCTTCGCCTTATCCGATGATCTCTTCGCGTCATATTTCGAGGCGAGGACGCCCAGTTTAAAATCAAAGAGATCTGCGGCTCCGGAGATCAGTGAATCAAATTCGCCGGCGCCCTTATTTCTTACGAACGAATCCGGGTCAAAACCCTTAGGAAGCGTGGCGACCCTGACCTGCATCCCCTCCTGCAGGAATATGTCAAGGCCGCGCAGCGAAGCCGCCTCTCCCGCCGAGTCGCCGTCATAAAGCATCACGACGTTCTTCGTATATCTCTTGATCAACCTCGCCTGCGAATCAGTAAGGCTCGTGCCGAGCGAAGCCGCTATATTCTTTATCCCGTTCTGATAAGGGACCAGGAAATCGAGATAACCCTCGACTATTATGCAGAAATCATTTTCCCTGACCGCCTGCAGCGAAAAATTAAACCCGTAGAGATGCCTGCTCTTTATGTATACTTCCGTCTCCGGGGAATTGATGTATTTAGGGAGCGAATTATCCAATACCCTCGCGCCGAACGCCACGACCCTGTTCTTGATGTCGAAAATAGGAAATATTATCTTGTTGCGGAACCTGTCATAATGGCCGCCACCTTCGCGGGGAAGCACGAGGCCGGCCCGCTCGAGGAGTCCTGCCTCTACACCCTTATCCCCTTCGAGGACCTTGCCCTTTTCTTCGAAAAGGACCTTGCCCTTCGCGAAATTGATCAGGCCGTCCCAATCGTCCGGAGCAAACCCCAATTTTGCTTTCGAAATAGTCTCATCGCTTATTCCGCGTTCTTTAAGGTAAGAGGCGGCGCGTTTTCCGGCCTCGGTCCCGGAGAGCATCGCGGCATAAAAAGAGGCCGCTAATTCATTCAGCTTATATATCTGGAGCGCGTATCCGCTCGTCTCGAACTGGGTCCGCGTAAAATGCGGCAATTCGATGCCTGACTTTTCCGCGAGGGTCCTGACCGCTTCCGGGAAATCGATATTCTCCATCTTCATCACGAAACCGAAGACGTTTCCTCCTGCCCCGCATCCGAAGCAGTGGAATATCTGCTTGGAAGGGCTGACCATGAAAGAAGGGGTTTTCTCTTTATGGAACGGGCAGTTTGCCTTGAAATTTCTTCCGGCGCGCCTGAGCGGGATATAACTTCCGATTATCTCGACTATATCGGCCTTGTTCTGTATCTCTTCTAAAATCTGTTCCGAAAACGCCATTACCCTACCGGCTGATCCTTTCGAATCCCGAGCATCCGATAAACTCGATCTTATCCTCTTTTGCGACCTTATCGAAAAGAAGGTTCAGGCCCAACGTATCGCTCGAGATGTGCCCGGCTATTACGACATTGATATGGCCTTTTTGGACGTTCTTGAAATGTTCTTCGCCCAGATGCATGGCGACGATAGTGCCAACACCCGCGGCCTCGAGTTTCTCGAATATGTCCTTCGGCCCTTCTGTTCCGCCGGTCATGTCGACGAATATCTTTCCCACCCTGTTTTTCGGCTCGCCGAAGAGTATCCTCGGTCCGGCGTTGCGTTTCGCCGCGTTCTTATATTCCGGTATCTCCCTCAGCATCTCGACCGTTTCGCTTAATGTGTCGGGTTTTTTGCTGTCGAAGAGTTCCTGCAGATAGCCTGCCACATGATTATCGGCGGGCGTATGGACGCACATCATCGGGATACCGATAAGTCTCGCGGCGTCTACCGCCCTTGTATGGTTTCCGGGCAGGACGCGCCGCTCGACTTCCTTTATCCTGTCCTTCATAAGCCCTTCGGCAGTATTTATGGGAATGCCGAACTTGCCCCAGATATCCGGCTGCATATTCATGACCTCATAAAAATTGGCCATCGCCTTCCCTTCGGGGTGATGCGCGATTATAAGGTCTATCTTATCGCCCTTCGCATTCATCCTGTCCGCAAGCAGCACCTCGCCTACTTCCATGTCTACCCCGACGAGCGCCTTCTTTATCTCGGCTGCGCCGTCGCCGTTCAATATGCGCGTGTCGGCGTACGGATTGGTCAGTTTTTCTTTATCAAAAAATTCCCTGTCCTTCTCTTTAAGCGCTTCGTATTCTTTCCCGACCCTGGCGAACGCTTTAGCGATCGCTTCTTTCCCGCGCGGATCGGCTGCCATGCCTTCCTTTACCACAAAATCGTAGAGTTTGGATAACTTCAATTCATCCTCCTATGTTATTTTACTATTATATCTTCCGGAGAGGTCCTTGAGATGACCTGGTATACGTTCGGCGCCATCTGCTTTATATAAGGGCCGGTCAGGGAACGTTCCTCGACAGATTTTACCAGATAATCGACCTGGGCTATCCCGAAGAGCATGAATAAAAGGCTCAATATCATTGTGCCGCGGAACAGGCCCACTATAAATCCTCCCCATTTATCGATCTTGTCGGTGAAAGCCAATTTCACTATCTTGGTCAGCCCGAGACTTATTAATTTCATACTTAGCATAGACAGTAAAATTAGTATAAAAAAAGTTATGCCGTTGATAAGTTCCTGAGGCAGGGCTATACTTGCGTTGATGCGGCTTCCGAGCGCTGAATAATACTTCATCGAAAAGAAAAGACCGAGCAAGGCACCGATTATCCTGAAGATCTCCTCGGAAAGGCCCGTACGTGCTCCAATATAACTGGTTCTAAATAAAAGGATTACGACTAGAATGTCAACCCAATTGATACGGTGGAAGACTTCTGGCAAGCTGATTCTCTCCTAATTTTTTACCAAGTATACCACATAGGGTCAGAATTGTCAAGGCAGCCAAAATCGCCGTCCTCCCCCCTTGCGCTGGCCGTTATTATTCCTGGTGTAATTTTAAAAGTTTCGAAAATTCAGGATTGGGTTTTTCCCCAAGTTCAATTGACCTCTCATAATGCAGAATAGCTAAATCATATCGTTTTTCATGATAATACGCCATTGCCAAATTATAATGTGCCGTTGCAAATTTTGGATTTATTTCTATGGCTTTTTGATAGGAGCTTATAGCTTCTTCGTATTGGCCAATTGCGATGTATGTATTGCCGAGATTGCAATAAGTGCTTATATCGCTAGAACTAAGCTCCAGCGCCTTCTTGTATGAGACGATAGCTTTTTCATGTTCGCCAATAGCCTTATATGCATTACCAAGGTTAAAATGGACGTGTGCATCCTTTGGATTAATTTCCAGCGCTTTCTTGAACGATTCAACAGCTTCTTTATATTTGCCAATATTTGCATATGCAGTACCAAGGTTATTATAGACTCTGAGACTATGCGGGACATATATTAAGGTCCTTTTATAAAAAGCAATGGGTTCTCTCCAATAATTATTCTGTTTAACTGTCAAAAAAGAATAAAAAACCAATATGCTTATTATAAACGCGGTCAAAATAACCTGGAACCCTTTAGACTTATATGCGGGATTTAATCCTTTTGCCAAAATAAGAAAAAAACCGATTGATGGCAGATAAAGCCAATGTTCGGCCATATAAGCATTGAGAGGATAAATGTTAGATACCGGTAAAAGCGCTATGAAAAACCAAAAAACGGAAAAAGGGATTAACGTGTCGCTTTTTCTTTTTATAAAGGCGTAAGTTAATAGCGAAAATGATATTATGGCGCCGAGCATAACTGTAGGATGTACAAAACTAAACAACTTATATTCGTATGTCATATGCAAATTGAGGGGAAGCAACAGGAGCCGAAGATAATTGGTTATGGCATCGAAAAACCCCAATATCCTCTGAACTAAAGGAGGATGAGATAGTTGCGGCAATACATGTTTTAATGCTGCTAGCCTCAACAGGATATATATAAAAGTTATGACTAATACCGGGAAAAAATCTTTGATATTAAATTTCTTCTTGAAAGCAAAGTGGTATAGGAGTAACAGGATAGGCAAGATCAAGCTATTTTCACGCGATAAAAGCGCAAGTATATAACTTAATAACACGATGGCGCATTTAGCTATTCCCTTTGAATTAAGATATTTTATATAAAAGATGAAACATAGAAGCATAAATAATGCAGCTAAGGGATCCGTTCGACCTGATATATATGATATTGCTTCGGTATGTATCGGGTGGACAGCGAATAATGCAGCTGTAAGTAAGGAGAGAAATTTATCGTTAAAGAGGATGTTTACCAGCCAATAGATAGATAGGGTTACTAAGATATGCAAAATTATATTCGAAAGATGCTAACCTACAACATTTAATCCCCAAAGTGAATAATCAATCGTATAGGTAACGATCGAGAAAGGGCGGTAAAAACCAATTTCTCTTGCGGCGCCTCCTCCTATATTTTCACTGAAAATCTTTGGAATGTTGTTAAAATCTTTAACGTAGGCATTATCTTCGATTAGAATCTTATCATCCCAAAGGAATTTGCCATATAGCGAATTGCCATAGACGGCGAGACTTAAAATTATTATGATACCAATGTGAAAATATGTGAGGGGCTTTAAGGGGATTGAACGACGCAATTTCTTCCCTTCTCTTTAGCCTGATACATGGCGAGATCGGCCTGTTTTAAGAAATCGTTCGTGAATGTATCATTTTTTATGTCGTCTTCGGTAAGGGTAGCGACGCCTATACTGACCGTGACCTTTAATTTCTTGCCCGTATATTCGACCTCAACATCCTCGGCTATCTTCTTCCTTACCCTCTCGGCGAAGGTATAGATGCCCTCCTTATCCGTTTCGGCCGCGAGCACGACCAGTTCCTCGCCGCCGTACCTGGCAGCGATATCGGATTCCCTGAGGCTCGCTTTGAGCATTTCGGATATCTTAACGAGGATCTCATCGCCGGTCTGGTGGCCGTAGTCGTCATTGAAGGATTTAAAGTGGTCAATATCGAGCATCATCAGCGAAAGGGGTGTCCGGTATCTCTTCGACCTGTAAACCTCGGCCTTTAGCGTCTCCAGGAAATACGAGTGCGTATAGAGATGCGTGAGTTCGTCGGTTATCGCCCTCCCGTGTTGTTTCTTCAGTTCGACCGTCATTTTGTTGAATGACTTCGCGAGCGCGCCGATCTCGTCTTCGGTCATGATATCTATCTTATAGTCGAGGTCGCCCTCGCCGACTATCTTCGTGCCGATCAGGAGTTTATTAACGGAGGCGAGCATGCCCTTCGAGAAAAACAACCCTAACGCGACCGCCGCGATGATGCTTATCCCGAGGAAAAGCAGGGATTGGTTCCTCATTTTAGTCACGCCCCAAAGCGCTTCGCCGGCAGGCTGCTGGACGATTACCGCGCCATTGATTATGCCGCGCAGCGGAATATAAGCGCACAGCAACGATCCGTAACGCGCGCTCCCTCTCTTACCCTCCAAAGCGAGTTCCACGGCCTTGCCCTTAAACAGGCTCCCGGCCTTGCCTATATCGGTATGATATATGATCTTTCCGTAACGATCGGTCACTATGGTCTCGCCCTTTTTGCCAATCTTTATATTATCGAGCGCCGGCCAAAGGCTATGGAGTTTTACCGCCATGACGAGAACGCCGACCTTCTTCCCGTAATTGTCGTAATCGAGTATAGGCGAAGCGATCGTGACCTCAGGCATTCTTGCTTCGGAGAAATATACTTCCGAGACGTAACTTTTGTTCTTGGGCTTGAGGAAGATATCCTGGCCGGACATATCCCTGTTTATATCTGCGGGCTTGCACGAGGCTATCTCTATCCCCTGCTCGTTCAGGACGGATATAAGCTCAATCATCTCGTGCTCTGCGATGGCTTCGCACATCATCTTGTCGATATCGAAGAGATTGAGGTCTTTGACGCCGGGCATGAGGGTAATGAGTTCGACGGAATTTTTGGCCTGCTGTATGAAACTTTCGACCTTATTGTGAACGTTCTCGCATGCAGTCAGGTTCCTGCTGAGCACCGCGTCTTCGAGAGACCTCTCTCCCTGATAAATAAGGATAAGGCCGCTCAAGAATGTGGTAACTGCGACCAGGAGGGTGAAGATGAGGATGAATCTGAAATTTATGCTGGAGGTAAAAGGGATCTTTTCGCCGTTTATTTGCTTTATTTGTATTTGGGGACGTGTCACTTTGGGACACTCCGCTATTTTAATGTTGCGATCTTCTCATCCAAAAGTTCTTCATACGGCCTTGGCTTGGTTAGATATTCAATGTAAGCGTCTCTTCTTTCTTTAGAGGTATTAGCCAATGCCTCATATAAGGGATCTAGGGTTATTATATCATCAGGATTGCCTTTTGCGTAGTGATTATAGCTTGACCATGGGTATTCCGATAGGTCTTTTACAATATTTGAACACCAGGCGGACTTGGGGTATTTATCAAGAATCAGCTGAAAGCATTCCTGCGCTT
>MHHC01000024.1 GCA_001805885.1 Omnitrophica WOR_2 bacterium RIFCSPLOWO2_12_FULL_51_24 | reverse complement strand
CGGCCTCGAGGGCTACGGGCTGAAAGTAGTAGAGCGAGTCCATGTCGAAATGCCCGCTAACCCTAAAAATTTGCAGTACCTTAAAGTGAAGAAGGAAAAACTCGGACACGTATTGAAGGGAATAGCTTAAAGGAAAGGAGTCAACAAATGGTAAAGACAGTGGAAGGGCAGTTGATCGCTAAAGGCAAGAAGTTCGCGATAGTGGTTTCGAGATTCAACGATTTTATCTCGAAACGGCTTTTGGAAGGCGCCATCGATACTTTGATGAGGCACGGTGCGAAGGAGGGCGAGATAGAATCGGTCTGGGTACCGGGGGCGTTCGAGATACCGGTCGTTGCTAATAAACTCGCGAGATCAAAGAAGTTCGACGCTGTGATATGCATCGGCGCGGTAATAAAGGGTTCGACCCCGCACTTCGAGTATGTGGCAAGCGAGGCCGCAAAGGGCGTGGCGAAGGTATCGCTTGATACCGGTATCCCGGTCATATTCGGCGTCATAACCGCGGAAAACCTCGAACAGGCGATCGAGCGCGCGGGAACAAAGGATGGCAATAAGGGACGTGACGCGGCTATATCGGCCATAGAAATGGCGAACCTCTTAGAGAACATCTAAAAATGAGAAAACGCACGCAAGCCCGCGAATACGCGCTCCAGATATTGTATCAGATCGATGTCAGGAAAGATCCCGAGGACAGGATCCTGGTCGACTTCTGGAAAAACATAGAGACCGAACCGGAAGTCTCTGATTTCGCCGCGAAACTTGTCATCGGGGCTATCAGGAACAAGAAAAAGATCGACGAGGTCATCTCTAAATACGCCAGCAACTGGAAGATGAGCCGTATGGCTGTCATCGACCGCAATGTCCTCAGGATGGCGACGTATGAATTGCTCTTCTGCGATGATATCCCCCCGAAGGTGTCCATAAACGAAGCGGTCGATCTGGCGAAGAAATTCGGAGACACCGAATCAGGCAAATTCGTTAACGGCATCCTCGATAAGATAAGCAAGGAAGAGGCCGCCGTTGGAAAAGCTGGTTGACCTTCATGTTCACACGCATCT
Source organism: Omnitrophica WOR_2 bacterium RIFCSPLOWO2_12_FULL_51_24 (assembly GCA_001805885.1). Lineage (GTDB taxonomy): Bacteria > Omnitrophota > Gorgyraeia > Pluralincolimonadales > Pluralincolimonadaceae > Pluralincolimonas. Next base: position 5,319 of record MHHC01000024.1, on the reverse strand, counting down.
TTCTGACGGGACCTTCACGCCTGAAGAAACGGCAGAGAACGCGAAGAAGGCCGGCCTATCATGCATAGCGATAACCGACCATGATTGCGTCGACGGCATCGAACCCGCGGGGAAAGCCGCAAAAAAACTAGACCTTGAGATAATCCCCGGCGTCGAGATGACAGCGCAGGAGAAAGGCAGGGAGGTCCACCTCCTCGGGTTTTTTCCGGACATAAAAGAAGAAAGGTTTCTCGAAAAACTTAAGGCGATCCGCCGGAACAGGGTTGACAGGGTGTATGAGATGGTGGAGAAACTAAAGAAATATAACATCCGCTTAGAGCCGGACCGGATATTCGAATTGAGCGGACAGGGTTCGGTCGGAAGGCTCCACGTGGCTGCCATTCTTGAAAATGAGGGCTATGTATCCTCGATCGAAGAAGCATTCAAGCGATTCATCGGAGACAAAGGCCCCTGTTATGTCGCCCATTATGACATAAGCGCGGAAGACGCCATCGCCGAATTAAAAAGGGTCGGCGCAGTCGTCGTTTATGCGCATCCACACCTGATGGGCGGCGATAAACTTATATCAAAATTTATAAAATACGGCCTCGACGGGATAGAAGCTTACCATTCCGAGCATACAAAGCCGGTCACTAAAAGATATCTCGAGCTTGCGAAGGAATACGGGCTTTTGGTCACAGGCGGTTCGGATTGCCACGGACTCAACAAGGGCCGGATGCTCATGGGCACGGTAAAGGTGCCGTATAGCCTGGTCGAAGAACTCAAAAGATGCGCAGCGAAGACGAAAAGTACATAAAAATAGCTCTTAAGCTGGCCGGCAAAGCCAAAGGGATGACAAGCCCTAATCCATGCGTGGGCGCGCTGGTCGTAAAGGACGGCAGGATCGCCGGAAGGGGATACCATAGATTCGCCGGCGGCCCGCACGCGGAGATATATGCCCTGCGGCAGGCAGGCAAAAGGGCGAAGGGCGCGACTCTCTATGTATCGCTTGAACCGTGCAGCCACTACGGCAGGACGCCTCCGTGCACAGACTCGATAATAAGCGCCGGGATTAAACGTATCGTTGCGGCCATGAAGGACCCTAATCCCAAAAATAACGGCAAGGGGCTGAGGATATTAAGAAGAAACGGCATAAAGGCCGATGTCGGCATCCTCGAGGCCGAAGCCCGCCGCCTAAACGAGGATTTCATAAAATATATTACCAGGAGGATGCCTTTCGTGGCGGTCAAAGTCGCCCAGACTCTGGATGGGAAGATAGCGACATGTACCGGCGATTCAAAATGGATAACGGGCCGGAAGGCCAGAAGATTTGTCCATAAACTAAGGAGCGAGGTCGACGCGATAATGGTGGGAGCGGGAACGGTCTTGAAAGATGATCCATTGCTGACCGTAAGGTTAAAAGGCAGGGTCCCGCAGCGGCGGGGCAGGGTCCCGTTGCAATGGGGCAGAAAGGTAAAACAGCCTTTAAGGATAATCCTGGCGGGGAGATCGAAGATCCCGTCCAAGGCGCGCATCCTGAACAGCAGAGGCGGGGGAGTGATAATCGCGACGACCAAAGAGAAGAGCGGCAGGGTCGATATCAGGGCATTCCTCAAAGAGTTAGCGAAGAGTGAGATAACCAGCGTCCTGATAGAGGGCGGCGGGGAGACGATTGCCTCAGCGTTCGAGGCGGGAGTTGTCGATAAAGTATATTTCTTTATAGCGCCTAAGGTCATCGGGGGACGCGAGGCGCCGACATCTGTCGAAGGAAAAGGGATAGAGAACGCCGGCAGGGCTATAGGGCTTAAAAGGACCTCATTCCGCAAAATCGGCGATGATCTTCTAATCGAAGGATATGTGATAGATTAAATGTTTACCGGAATAGTTGAAGAGCTCGGGGTCGTGGAGAAGATAAACAGGTCCGGCGGGCCCGTGGTATTTACCGTCAGGGCACTCGGCTCGAATATACTCGAGGGCCTGAAGAAAGGCGACTCCATCTCTATCAACGGAGTTTGCCTGAGCGTGATCAGGATCGGCGGCAAGAATTTTTCCGTCGAGGCCATCCGTGAGACCCTGGATAGGACTAACCTTGGAAGCATAAAGGAAGGTGAGAAGGTAAACCTTGAGGGAGCGTTAGTAAGCGGCGATAAGGTAAGCGGCCACTTCGTTACGGGCCATGTCGACGGCGCCGGGACGATAAAAAGCAGGAAGGAAGAAAAAGGCGAGTCACTCCTGGAGATAAAGGCTTCGGAGGATATCCTCGACGGGATCGTCTTGAAAGGTTCGGTAGCCGTAGACGGCGTAAGCCTGACAGTCGCCGGCGTAAAGGATGATTCATTCTCTGTCTATCTGATCCCTCATACATCTCAGGTCACGACGCTCGGGGCCAGGAAGACAGGTGATAAGGTCAATCTCGAAACAGATATGCTTGGTAAGTATGTCGCCAAATATTCCGGCCGCCAAAAGACTTCGAAGATAACTGAAGGATTCCTAAAAGATAAAGGTTTTATTTAACTCCCCACCAGTTTAAAAGCATTATTGACTATCTCTCCCGCCCGTGATAAAATCGGTTGTTATGTTAAGTAGGAAAGCCCTGTTTTTCATCCTATTTTTTTGCCTATCATCAGCCTTTATCAACGGTTATATTAAGGCGGATGATGAGCTAAGGGTGACGAAAGTAATAGACGGCGATACTATCGTGCTCGAGAACGGAGAGCATGTCCGTTATATAGGGATGGATGCTCCGGAGAAAGGCCGGCCGTACTACGGCGAAGCGACGAGGGAGAATAAGAGGCTCGTCAATGGCAAAAAGGTTCGGCTCGAATATGATCTCGAAAGGACGGACCGTTACGGCAGGACCTTGGCATATGTGTACGCCGGAGAAATTTTTGTCAATGCCGAGCTCGTCAGGAACGGATATACAATGATCTATACGTTCCCGCCGAACGTGAAATACTATAAGACCTTCCTGGCGCTTCAGGGAGAGGCTAGAGAGCGGAAGCGCGGGCTTTGGGGCTTGAGCCAGCAGGATATTAAATCGATAAAAGGCGGACATTGGCGCAGTAAGTAATTATTCATATAGTCGGGGCGTGCTTCATTAAGGTAGAGCGTCCGCCTGCGGCGGAAGGTCGACACTATTATGTTCTACGTATATGTTCTAAAAAGCAGAAAGAATGGAAAAAACTATATAGGTCATACCGCAGATTTAAGAAGAAGAATCATAGAGCATAATACCTGTACGGATAGAAGTAAATTTACCTGCGTTAACGGCCCTTGGGACTTATTTTTCTATGAGGCGTTTGAAACTAGAGCGGAAGCGATGAAGCATGAAAAATCGTTAAAGACAGGCAAGGGCCGGGAGACAATAGCGCAGATTAAGAGCATATCTAGATGATATCGGGGCGTGGCTCAGTTTGGTAGAGCGCAGCGTTCGGGACGCTGAGGCCGACAGTTCAAGTCTGTCCGCCCCGACCATGTTTATGAAATAAGAATAATTTATCGATGGTGTGGCTTCCGCCAAAAAGTATTGGCGGACGAGACGCCACTCAACAAGATAATTAGGAGCGTGGCTCATTAAGGTAGGGCGTCCGCCGCAGGCGGAAGGCCGACAGTTCAAGTCTGTCCGCCCCGACCATAAGTTCCCCTATATTTTAGGGAGTAACGAACCATTCCGAGTTCTGCCGAGCAGGATTTTAAGAAAATCCTGCCGGCGTTTAGAACGAGGAATAACTTAGGCGAGATTGCGATTAAACGAGTCCATATATTATATTCCGGCAGGGTCCAAGGGGTGGGGTTCAGGTTTACAGCCGAGGTGATCGCCCGAAAATTTAAGGTAAACGGTTGGGTCAGCAACCTCCGGGACGGCAGGGTCGAAGTAGTCGCCGAGGGGGAAGAGTCCGCGCTTAAGGATTTCCTCGGGCGCATCGGCGAAGATATGTCGCGCTACATAACCGATGCCGATATATCGTGGGAACCGTCCACGGGCGAATTTAAAAGTTTCGGTATAAAGTTTTCGGAGTGAGATGAAGTACGGGGTATTTTCGGATATTCATAGTAATCTCGAAGCGCTTGAGGCGGTCTTGGAGGCGCTGAAAAAGGAAAAGGTCGACAGATATCTATGCGTTGGCGATATCGTAGGATACGCGGCCAATCCCAGGGAATGCCTGAAGATAGTGAAAGATCTTAATTGTCCTGCGGTCTGCGGAAACCACGACCGGGCGGTTACCGATCTGCTCGATTACTCCAGTTTCAACGATGCGGCTCAGGCGGCGGTCGAATGGACAAAAGGAAATCTCAATGACCGGGAGAAAGATTATTTAAGAGGACTCCCTTTTACTTACGAAGAGGGCCAGATAACCATGGTCCATGGTTCGCTCGATAGGCCGGAAGAGTTCGAATATCTCCTGGATGAGGAAGCGGCGGTAAGGACCATCAAACTCTGCAAGACAAAGATCTGTTTCGTCGGACATACTCATCAGCCGTTCGAATATTACAGGGGTATGAAGTTCTTGGTCAACGTCGGCAGCGTCGGCCAACCCAGGGACGGGGACCCGAGGGCCGCTTATTGCGTCTTCGATTCCGAGAGCGATAAGGTCCGCATCAAAAGGGTTGAATACGACGTCAGGTCGGCCATGGACAAGATCATTGCGGCAGGACTTCCGGAGTACCTCGCCACGCGTTTGAGCGAAGGATCGTAATATGAATAAGAACGAAGCCAGAGACCAGATCGAAAGACTTCGCGAAGAGATCCGCCGTCACGACCGCCTATATTACGTAGAGAACGAGCCCAAGATCTCCGACCACAAATATGACACCCTCCTTAAGAGATTAGAAGAACTCGAGAGATCGAATCCCGAATTCATGACCCCTGATTCCCCGACACAACGTGTTGCCGGAGAGCCGGTAGGAAGTTTTGCCGTGGTCGAACACAAGGCTCAGATGCTCAGCATGGACAATACCTACAACCACGACGAACTGCGCGGATTTGACGCGCGGGTGAAAAAGAACCTGGGCGGCGAAAAATACGATTATGTGGTCGAGCTCAAGATAGACGGCGTATCGGTCGCCCTTACTTACGAGGACGGCCGGTTTATCCGCGGCGCGACGCGGGGGGACGGGTTCAAGGGCGATGATATCTCCGTCAATCTAAAGACGATAAGGTCGATCCCGCTTAAGCTCGAAGCGCCCGAGGGCGCGGAGATCCCGAAGTTAATGGAAGTCCGCGGTGAGGTCTATATGAGGCATGAGAGTTTCGAGAAGATAAACAAGGCGAAAGAAAAGGCCGGAGAAGAACTTTTCGCGAATCCCCGCAACGCGGCGGCCGGCTCGCTCAAACTCCTC
>MHHC01000023.1 GCA_001805885.1 Omnitrophica WOR_2 bacterium RIFCSPLOWO2_12_FULL_51_24 | reverse complement strand
GAACAATTCGTTACCATACCCTATGGCATTGATCTGAATGGGTTTTATGAAAATATAAGCGGCGCGAGGCGGGAATCGCCGGAAAACCATTCTCCAAAAATAGGGACTGTAGGCCGGTTGGTCACATCGAAAGGCTGCCGGTACCTGATCGAAGCGATAGCGTTAGTCAAGCGGCCATTCCCGGATATAAAATTATTCATTGTAGGCGGCGGTTTTTTAAGAAACGAATTAGAGGATTTAGTTAAAAAAACAGGCCTGACCGACAATGTCCGGTTCTTAGGAGTAAAAGATAATATCGCGGAATTTTTGAACGGCATAGATATATTCGTCTCGCCGACCCTTTACGAAAGTTTCGGCATTACCTTGATAGAGGCCCAGGCCTGCGGGAAACCGGTCGTGGCAAGCGATGTCGGCAGCGTGCCTGAGATCATAAAGGACGGGGAGACCGGTTTGCTCGTCCCGCCAAAAGACCCCCGCGCCATAGCAGGGGCTATAATCCGGCTCGTCCGGGATAAAGGACTATCCAAAAAATTAGGCGAGGCCGGATTTGAATCCGTCCGGAAAAACTATACGATTGAAAGGACTATGGAAAAAATAGAGGGACTTTATGCCCACTGCTGCGGAAAACTCTGATCGGTCGCGATATATATTAGAAGTAAACGGCATCACCAAAGATTTCATAGCCCCGCTTTCTTTCGCTCAACTGGCTGAGTTTGACTTCAAACACAGGACGCCTACAAGGGCGCTCGAGGATGTATCTTTTTCTCTCGAAAGAGGAAAAATCATGGGGATCCTCGGACCCAATGGCGCCGGAAAGACCACCTTATTGAAGATAATATCTACCCTCATTCTGCCCGACAAAGGCAGTGTCTCGGTAAACGGTTATCGCCGTGAAGATAAGATAAAGTCATCCATAGGATTAGTCATTGAAGAAGAAAGAAGCTTTTATTGGCAACTTACCGGTAAACAAAACCTGGAATTCTTCGCGGCTTTGTACGGCCTCGATAGTAAAACCGCTAAAGACAGGATAGATGAACTATTCGGGCTATTCGAAATAGACTATGCGGATAAGAGATTCGGCAAATACTCAACGGGCATGAAAAGGCGTTTCGCGTTAATGAGGGGCTTAATACATAACCCGCAACTTCTGTTATTAGACGAACCGACTAAAAGCCTGGATTACGCAACCGCCCTGGAGTTAAGAAATTTCATAAAGGAAAAATTGGTGAGAAGAGAGGGCAAGACAGCGCTATTCACCACTCATAATATGAACGAGGCCTCGGATGTTTGCGACCTCTTTATTATACTGCATAAAGGGCGGATCCGCGCCATGGGAACACAGGACCAATTGCGGCATCAGATAGGAGAACGATCCGCCTCTATGGACGAGATATTCGTAAAGCTGACGAGGGCGGTCTAGATATGCTAAAGAGATTACTTGCTCTTATAAAGAAGGATTTTTTAGTCGAATCCAGCTATAAGTTCGCTTTTCTTTCTAATATATTAGGCGTCTTTGTAAGCGTCCTGAGCTATTTCTTTATCGATAAATTATTCGGCCAAAAAATGGTAAGCCATCTGGAAGAGTTCGGAGTAAATTATTTTTCCTACGTGCTGTTGAGCATGGCTTTTTTCAGCTATATAGGCGTAGGATTAGGCTCTTTCGCCGGCCGGATACAGTCTGAACAGTCCCAGGGAACGTTAGAGGCGATACTGCTGACCCCGACCGGCATATCGACTATACTCTTCTCTATGGCTTTATGGAATCTGCTATTCGCGACCATAGATATGGGAATATATGTCATCCTGGCCGTGTTTTTATTTAAGATCGACTTCGTTAACATAAACATATTATCGACGCTTGTGATATTGCTGTTGACCATTACCTCTTTCAGCGGACTTGGCATACTATCGGCGAGTTTCGTCATAACCTTCAAACGAGGAACTCCTTTGGATTGGGTGATAAGCAACGTGGAGGGCCTGATCAGCGGAGTCTATTTTCCCATTACTGTCCTTCCGGGTTGGTTACAATTTATGGCTAAATTCTTTCCCATCACCTATGCGATCCGGGCTGTCGAATTGGCGGTCTACAGGGGTTATTCGCTATTTCAACTCAGAAAGGAGATAGCGTTCCTCTTCCTCTTCTCTCTCCTGCTTCTCCCCTTAAGCCTTGCCGTTTTTAAATATGCCCTCCGAAGGGCACGGATGGATGGAAGCTTGACTCAATATTAAGCAAGCCCTAAGATGATGCTGCGGGAGGCAGAGATGCAGCTGGCAATTTGTGCGGCTATTTGGTAAAATCTATATTAACAGGAGGCGGGAATGAAGAAAATATTGATCGTTTGCGCGGTAGCGCTATTATTGGCAGTGAACGCGTGGGCGGATACGGTAACGTTCAAGTCCGGCAAGAAAGTCGAAGGAAATATCAAGTCTATAACTAATGATTCCGTAACGGTCGACCTGTACGGCGTGACCGAGATGACCTATAACCTCGCCGATATTCAGGAGATAAACGGGCAGGCCGTCGAGATAAAAAAGCCCGTTGCTACCGCGACCGAGGCACCTGTCCCTGAACCGATTGCGCCAGTCACAGAAAACATACCTGCCGTCGATGCGGTCGCGCCTAACGTTACCCAGCAGGAAAAGATACAGGGTCTTGCTATGGGTGAGACTCCTAAAATGAACCTTTCCGATAAACAGGCGAAGACTTTTCTGGCGGCACTCGGGATGTTTTCTGTGATACTATTTTTTATACTCATAATATTATATATATATTCCGCTATATGCCTCCAGACCATCGCGAAAAAGACGGATACTCAAAATGGTTGGCTGGCATGGATTCCGATCGCCAACTTATTCCTAATGTGCAATATAGGAAAGGTCAAATATATCTGGTTGCTGTTTCTTCTTGCCGGGTTCGTGCCGTTAATAGGCACCCTGGTTGGGCCGATATGCGATTTATTCCTCTTTGGCTTCATCTGGTATAAGATCGCTTTGGCTCGCGGCAAGGAAGGTTGGGTTGGCGCCATTACCGTCATCCCTGTGGTTGGACTTTTTACGATGGGCTATCTGGCTTTCTCGAAGGACGGCAATAAGGAAGATAAACAAGGGGCAGCTCCTTTGCCCAACATTGGGGGTGGGCAGCCAGCTTAACGCTTTAGGAACCGCCCCAAAAATATTTTATATATCGAAATAAAGGTAGAATTCGTAAGGATGCGGACGCATTCTCACGGCGTCTATCTCTTTCTTCCTCTTGTATTCCAGCCACACGTCAATAACGTCCTTGGTGAACACCCCGCCCTTCAAGAGGTAATCGTGGTCCTCCTCTAAAGCATCGATAGCGCGGCGGAGCGATGACGGAACCGTGGGTATCCTCGCCATCTCTTCCTCGCTTAATTCGAAGAGGTCTTTATCCGTCGGCTTGCCCGGATCGATCTTGTTCTGGATACCGTCCAAGCCGGCCATGAGCATAGCGCTGAAGGCTATGTAACCGTTACATGACGGGTCCGGAGGGCGGAACTCTATCCTCTTAGATTTCGGGTTATCGGTGTACATCGGGATCCTAACGGCGGCCGAACGGTTGCGCGCGGAATAGACCAGATTGACCGGCGCTTCATAGCCCGGGACAAGCCTCTTGTATGAGTTTGTCGTCGGGGCACAGAAAGCCATAAGGCTATTGGCATGTTTTAAAAGGCCGCCGATGTAATACTTGGCTGTCTGGCTCAAAAGCGCATAGCCGTTCTTGTCAAAGAAGAGGTTCACGCCGTTCTTCCAGAGGCTCTGGTGGCAGTGCATACCCGAACCGTTGTCAGCGAAGAGCGGCTTGGGCATGAATGTCGCGACCATGCCGGCCTTTTTGGCCATGTTCTTAATTATATATTTGTACATAAGCAGGTTGTCGGCCATCTTGGTCAGCTTGTCGAACTTGATGTCTATCTCGCACTGGCCTGCGGTCGCGACTTCATGATGATGGACCTCTATAGTTATTCCTGCTTCCTTCATCTTCATGATCATACGGCTCCTTAAGTCCTGGAGCGAATCATGCGGCGGGACAGGGAAATAACCTTCCTTGAAACGGATCTTGTATCCGAGGTTCGGGTCTTCTTTGCGGCCGGTATTCCAGTCGGCCTCGTCCGAATCAATGAAATAATAACCCGAGTTCTCGTTCTGGTCGAAACGGATATCATTGAAGAGGAAGAACTCGGCTTCAGGTCCGAAATATACCGAATCGGCGATCCCTATATCCTTCAGATACTTCTCCGCTTTTTTCGCGATATAGCGCGGGTCGCGGCTGTAAGGTTTGCGCGTCAGAGGGTCGTAGATGTCACAGATGATGCTCATGGTCGGGACTTCGCATACCGGGTCGACCACTGCGCTCGTGGGGTCGGGTATAAGGATCATATCCGATTCCTGTATCTTCTGGAAACCGCGGATCGAAGAACCGTCGAACCCTATGCCATCGACCCAGATTGAACGCGTTATGTCCTCCATCTCCTTCAACTCTGAGGCCGGTATCGTGAAATGCTGCCACAAGCCCGGAAGGTCGTTGAATTTCAAATCGACCATCTTGATATCCTTTTCTCTGATCTGCTTCATTACGTCGCGCGCGGCCTTCTCGTTGAACGAGCCGTTCGCTAGCGGATTCCTGGTCTTCACTTCCGCTACCTCCTTTTTTGCTGCTCTTTTACCTTTCATGCTGGCTTACCTCCCTTTTATTTTTGTGCCAATAAGTATACTGCGCAAATGTTAAATACATATTACGCGCATGTTAAATCTTAAACCCCCTCACCCTTCCCTCTCCCCTCAGGGGAGAGGACTAAGGTGAGGGGTTAATTTCAGCCGATTGCCGGGCCGCCCTTTTCGCCGGTGCGGATACGGATACACTCCGGCAAGTCGAGTATGAATATCTTGCCATCGCCGACATGGCCTGTGCGCGCGCCCGATGTGATAGCCTCGATCGTGGACTTAACGAAGTCCTCGTTTACGGCAATCTCGAGTTTTACCTTCTTGAGCAGGCTACCCGCCTCTTTATGGCTCCTGTAGACCTCGGCGATCCCCTTCTGTCGGCCGCGGCCCATAACACTGGTCACGGTGACCAGGTGTATCTCCCTCTCCTCCAAGTTGGTTAGGACTTCATCGAGCCTGTCCGGCTGGATTATCGCTATTATGTATTTCATGGTTATCTCTCCTTATTCCAAGACCGTGTAACCGGCTTCACGGTGCTGAGTGAGGTCCAGGCCGATGCGCTCATCCTGCTCGGAGGCGCGCACGCCCATAACCGCATTTAGGACCTTGAGAATCACAAAAGTCATCACAAATGAATATACCGCCGTGACGATGACGGCCTTGAACTGGATGAGGAACTGCGCCGGGTTGCCGTAGAATAATCCGTTCGCTCCGGCTGAGTTTACCGCCTTTGTCGCCCAAAGGCCTGTCGCCAATGCGCCCCACATACCGCCGATGCCGTGGACACCGAAGGCGTCGAGCGAATCGTCATATCCGAATTTCACTTTTAATATAGCAACAGCCATATAGCAGAATACGGAAACGCCGATGCCTATCCATATCGCGCCGATCGGATTTACAAAACCTGAAGCCGGAGTTATCGCGACAAGGCCTGCGACAGAGCCGGTGATAATGCCCAATACCGTCGAGCGGGAATTAATGATCCAATCCAAAAGCGCCCACGTAAGGCCCGCTGCCGCGGCGGCTATGTGGGTAACTACGAAAGCGCTTGTCGCCAGAGAGCCTGAGCCGAGAGCGCTTCCACCGTTGAAACCGAACCAACCGAACCATAAAAGTCCCGCGCCCAAGACCGCGAAAGGAAGATTATGCGGAGGCGAGATCTTGTCCGGATACCCTTTGCGTTTCCCGAGGACTAACGCGCATGCCAAAGCCGCGACACCGGCGTTTATATGGACGACCGTACCGCCGGCAAAATCCAGCGCTCCGTCAGCCCTCAAGAATCCACCGACACCCCATACCCAGTGGCAGACCGGATCATAGACGAGTGTAGCCCACAAAAGCGAAAATATGCAGAATGTCGAGAATTTCATCCTCTCGGCGAACGCGCCTAGTATCAAAGCGGGCGTTATAATAGCGAACATCGCCTGGAATATCATGAAAGCCTGATGCGGAACTGTAGCCGCATACGCAGGATTCGGATCGAGACCGACACCTTTTAACCCGAACCAGGCCAAGCTCCCGATAACACCTTTGACGTCCGGCCCGAAAGCAAGGCTGTAGCCGAACAATACCCACTGGATCGTTATCAGGCATGTGATCATGAAACACTGCATTAAAACCGAGAGAATATTCTTCTTGCGTACCAGTCCGCCGTAGAAGAAAGCCAGAGCGGGCGTCATCAATAACACCAGAGCCGCCGATGTCAACAGCCATGCCGTGTCACCCGTGTCGACCTTAGGCGTCGGAGCAATCTCTTGCGCAGCCACGACTGTCGCGATCAGGGTGAACAACAGAAAGACCGCGAAGAACCAGAACGGGCTTTTCTTCAGATACTTTCCCATCACTTACCTCCTTAATGAGTCCCTGCAGCTATACACTACGTAGATTTCTTCGAAATCTACTTGTAGCTGCGGGACGAATTAACCCCGAAGCCTGTGCAGAAAATTCTAAAAGAATTTTCAAACGTATAGGCAAGGGGTACGGTGTCATTATTCTCCTATGTTACTTTTGTTTAATTGTTTAAACAAGTGGTTAAACAATTGAGAAAAAATCGGTAAAAAAATTCCTATATGCCGAGTTTTCTCGTAACCATCTCCGCATAGACCCTGTTTATGCGGTTTGTCTTTAACCACCTCTCAAGAGTAGACGGCTGAACGTCGACCCTCTTGGATAACTCGTATAGAGTATATCCCCGGTCAACCTTCAGCCGTCTTATCTTGTCGATCAATTCCTTGTCAAACATGGCGCTATACGGCGCTCTCTCCTTTTTCACCGGTACGTATCCTTATGACGTCTTCCACCGGATAGATGAATATCTTACCGTCGCCTATCTCGCCTGTCCTGGCGATGCTCAAAATCGCTTTTACTATCTTTTCAACGTCGGCATCTTTGGTCACTATCTCGAGCTTAATCTTCGGAAGGAAATTGACCTTATATTCCCTTCCCCTGAATTGCTCCGAAAGCCCCTTCTGCCGCCCATGGCCTTCTATGCGGGTAACCATGATCCCCGGATACCCGAACTTTTCAAGGGTATCGGTGATCTCATCCAGCTTCTCTACGCGAACAACCGCTTCTATCTTTTTCATTTTTTAGCCCTCTCTAATTACTATATGTATAGAAATTAGGATAAGCGGGTGTTCCGTGCTCATGGATATCCAGACCCTTGAGCTCTTCCTGCGGCGAGACTCTGATGCCGAACACCTTATCCATCAATTTGAAACCGATAAAACCAAGGACAAACGCCCATGAAACACATACAGCCGCGCCTATCAGCTGGGCTATTAACTGGCCATAACCGCCGCCGTAAAACAGGCCTTTGATCAGCGGAGCGGATGTTGTCCCGAGGCCATACATGCCATCGGCGAATAACCCGACGCTTATCAAGCCCCAGACACCGTTTACGGCATGGACGCTGACCGCGCCTACCGGGTCATCGACTCCGATGTTCTCCCAAAAATAAACGCTTACGACAACAAGCACTCCGGCTACGGCGCCGATCACCACCGCGGCCCAAGCCTCTATCCAGGCGCAAGGAGCGGTGACCGCTACAAGGCCCGCCAAGCAACCGTTAAGCATCATGCCGACATCCCATTTCTTTGTCTTCATGAAGACAATCAGTAAAGCAACTGCAGCGCCGGCCGCCGCGGCAAG
>MHHC01000022.1 GCA_001805885.1 Omnitrophica WOR_2 bacterium RIFCSPLOWO2_12_FULL_51_24 | reverse complement strand
TGAGACCGGAGTCGGACCTTCCATAGCGTCCGGAAGCCAGACGTGCAGCGGGAACTGCGCAGATTTTCCAGCCGCCCCGCAGAATATAAGCAGGGCAACGGCCGTAAGTACTGTATCGTTTATCGCGAGGTTGGGCAGGTCTTTGAAATATAGCGTCTTTGTCGAGAAGAATAGAAGGAGTATGCCGATAAGGAGCCCTGTGTCGCCTATCCTCGTCGTTATGAATGCCTTCATGCCTGCCCTCGCGGCCGCAGGCCGCTCGAACCAGAATGATATTAAAAGATACGAGCAGAGGCCCACGCCTTCCCAGAAGATATAGAGCATTACGAAGTTATCGGCCAAAAGAAGCCCGAGCATCGAGCCCATGAAGAGCGACATATAAGCAAAGAACCTCGAGAACCTCGGGTCATCGTGCATGTAGCCGATGGAATAGATCTGTATCAGCGTTCCGACGATTGTCACGACCAGAAGCATCATGCAGGAGAGCGGATCTATCGTGACGCCGAAATCGATAACAAGGCCGTTTCCGCCAAGGGCGGATCCGCCTCCGGCGGAGAACGAAAGCCATTTCGCAACGGTGTATGAACCCTCGCCGGTTAAGTTTCCGACGAAAGTAACGGCCGCGACAAGCAGGGCGACAGAAGAGGCGACTATTGAGACCAGCGCACTCGCCCTTTTGAGCTTGCGCCCGAACAGGATGTTTATCGCGAAAGCCAGGAACGGGAAGAGCGGTATGAGGTGCGCGTATTTTACCATTTCAGTATATTCATCTTTTCGGTAAATGTCGTTTTCATATTCCTGTAAACGGCTATGACCAGCACAAGGCCGATGACCGCCGATGCGGCCGCGATCGCGATAACGAATAACGCGAATATCTGGCCAAGCCCGTCCGGACTCCCCCAAAATTTATTGAAAGTGATAAGATTTATATTGGCCGCGTTTAAAATGAGCTCGATCGACATGAGTATGCCGATGGCGGTCCTGCGGGTAAGGGCGCCATAGAGCCCTATAGCGAAAAGGACGGCGCCCAATATCAGAAAATGGCTTTGCGGTATCATTCCTTCTTAACCCTTCCTATGACAATCGCGCCGACGAGCGCGGCGAGCAATATCAATGATATGACTTCAAACGGCAGCGCGTAGTCCGACATAAGCGACTTCCCGATCTCCTGGAGGGTCAACGACGGTTGCGGCTGCGCAAGATTTTTCCTCCAAGGGTCGCCAATTATTATGAATATAAATAAGGCCGATATTATTACCGCGATGACGCCGCCCGCCAAGGCCTGCTTGTTCGTATGCCTTATCGTCCTGTCGCCTATGTTAGCCGTGAGCATTATCGCGAATAAGAATAAAGTCACTATCGCGCCGACGTATATGAGGACCTGGACTACCGCCAGGAATTCCGCGTTCAGGAAGAGATAGACGCCCGCGATACAGAAGAGGGTAAGCGCCAGATAGATCGCGCAGTGGAAGATGTTGCGCGATGAGACCACGCCGAGCGCGAACACGACGGCAAGCGCGGCGATGACGTAAAACGACGCCTGCGCGATGAACCCCTGCTGCAGCCCGTAATTATTAAGCAGGTTATTTAACAGTTGGATGAGCCCATTCACCGTATTTCTCCGTATTCAAAAGGTCTATGTCCCGTAATTTATCGCGGCCGTATACCGCGATCTCGTAAATTTGATTCAGATATATCGCCTGTGTGGGGCATACCTGATCGCACAGGCCGCAGAAACAGCATAGCTCCATGTTATACTTGAAATACACGAACTCCTTCTTCTTCTCGGCAGTCTCTTTATGGGCGAGGGCAAGACAGGCGGTCGGGCATATCTTCACGCACATGTAGCACTTGATGCACTTTTCAATGCGCAAGTCGACAAGCCCCCTGTATCTCTCGGTCATCTGCAATTTCTGTGTCGGATACTGCACCGTGACTGCTTTCGAAAAGAGGTTTTTGAACGTCACAAAGAGCCCCTTCATAAGGCTTATAGCCCCGGCGACTATATTTATGAAATATTTTATCATTTGAGTAATATCCACCCCGCGACTGCCAGGTTCGCGAACGCTATCGGCGTCAAGACCTTCCAGGCGAAACCCATCAATTGGTCGACGCGCACCCTCGGGAAGGTCCATCTGACCCACATGAGCACGGTTATGATCCCGTACGTCTTTATCAGGAACCACAATACCGGCGGCAGGAACGGTCCCTGCCACCCGCCAAGAAATAATGTCGCGGCAAGCGCCGATACGATGAAGAGGTTGGTGTATTCTCCCAAAAAGAACATCGCGAACTTCATTCCCGAATACTCCGTATGGAAACCCGCGACCAGCTCTGACTCGGCCTCTGGGATATCGAACGGCGTGCGGTTTATCTCTGCCGTAGCGGAAATAACAAATATAAGGAACGCGACCGCCATATTCGGCTGGAATATGAACCACATGCCCCTTTGCGCCTCGACGATCTTCTGCATCGAGAGCGTGCCGGCGAACATGACCGCCGTCACCATCGAAATTATCATTGGGACTTCATAGCTTACTATCTGCGCGGCCGACCGCATCCCGCCCAGAAGCGAATATTTATTATTGGAGCCCCATCCAGCCATGAAGATGCCGAGGACAGAGATGGAGGTAAGGGCCATTATATATAGGATGCCGATATTTAAGTCGCGCGCTATCAGATCGATCCCGAACAGATTACCGAACGGGATGCAGACGAAGACCATGACCGAAGGCACGACGGCGAAGAACGGGGCGAGCCACCAGATCGGCTTGTCGACGTCCTCCGGCACTATATTTTCTTTAAGCAGGAGCTTTATGACGTCCGCGACCGACTGCAGGACCCCGTGCCATCCGACGCGCATCGGGCCGTATCTGGTCTGGATGTGCGCCGAAACCTTCCGTTCCCACCATATGAGGAACATCGCCGAGACCGCGATGAATCCGAGGACGGCCGCGCCGACGGCTATCATTATTATAAAAGTAAGGATAGAGACCATTATCTGTCTATATCTCCCATTACGATGTCAAGGCTGCCGAGGACGCAGACGACATCCGCGACCTTTATCCCTTTTGCCAATTCCGAAAGGACCGCGAGGTTAGAGAAAGAAGGGGAGCGGATCTTCATGCGGTAAGGATAAGCCGAGCCGTCGCTAACGATGTAAAATCCCAACTCGCCGCGCGGGGCTTCCGTCCTCATATACGATTCTCCCGCTTCTGGTTTTATTATTCGCCCGACCTTGATTGTCGGATCGCCCTCAGGCAGCCCTCCGATCGCCTGTTCGACGATGCGCAGGCTCTGCCTCATCTCCTCGATCCTTACCTTGTATCTGTCCCATGAATCGCCGTTTACTCCGGTCGGGATATCAAAATCAAATTTGTCGTAGCAGAGATACGGTTCGTCTCTGCGTAAGTCCCATTTTACGCCCGAGGCGCGCAGGTTCGGGCCGGTAACGCTGTAATTTACCGCTTTTTCTTTTGAGAGGGCGCCCACGCCCTTTGTCCTCGCGGTGAAGATAGCGTTCGAGCTGAATAAGCTTTCAAGGTCATCTATCTTCGGCCGCATATATTTGATTATGTTCTTTATCTTTTCGTCCGCACCCTTGGGCAGGTCAAACTGCAGACCGCCGATCCTCATATAATTATAGGTAAGCCGGTTCCCGCATATATCATCGAACAACTCGACTATCTTCTCGCGCTCGCGGAACCCGTAGAATAAGGGAGTGGCGAACGCGCCCAGATCCTGCGCGAAGGTCGTGATGCCTACGAGGTGGCTCGCGACCCTTTGCAGTTCGGCGATTATGACGCGGATATATTTAGCGCGGTCGCTGACTTCCATCTTCATTAGTTTTTCGACGGCGAGAACATAACCGAGGTTGTTACCCATAGCGGCGATATAGTCAAGCCTGTCGGTAAATGGTATAAACTGGGTATACGTACGGTTCTCGGCTATCTTTTCGATGCCGCGATGCAGGTAGCCGATATGGGTGATAAGATCTACGACGGTTTCGCCGCTCAGTTTTACTTCAAGGTAAAGCACGCCGTGTGTTGACGGGTGCTGCGGGCCCATATTGACCCAGAATTCTTCGGTATGTATGTTTTCTTTTATTGTTTCCACGCTACTCCATGTCATTCCCGCGGAAGCGGGAATCTAATATTTCGGCTTCTTTATAAGATCAGGCCTCGAGAAGTCCTTCCTTAGCGGATGGACATCCCAATCGTCGGGGTTTAATATCCTTTTGAGGTTCGGATGGTTTAAGAATTTCACGCCGAATAGGTCATAGACCTCGCGTTCGAGCCAGTCAGCCGACTTCCAGATATTAGCCAGGCTCTCGATGGCCAGATCGTCAAGGGCAAGCTGTGTCTTTAAGGTCACGCAGGCATGTTTATTTATAGAATATAAGATATAGATAAGCTCAATGCTCTCGTTTTTATCTACGGCGGTAATGCAATGCAGATTGTCGAATCCCTCACTCGCGAGACGGCGCGCCGTCTCCAGAAGAGATTCTTTTGGTATAGCGATCTGTCTGTCGAGCGCGTCAGCGGACACGTCTTTCCTTCCTTCCGCACAAGGCGGATTCTTTCAATATCTTTTCCTGAAGTTTAATTATCCCGAACAGGAGGTTCTCCGGGCGGGGCGGGCAGCCCGGTATATAGACGTCCACGGGAATTCCCAGCGCCTCAGTCCCTTTTACTACGGAATATGTATCATGATAAAAAATTCCGCCTGATACCGCGCAGTTACCCATCGCGATGACGTATTTCGGCTCAGGCATCTGGGCGTAGAGCCGCTTCATGCAATCGCCCATCTTTACGCAGATAGTGCCGGCTACGATCATCACGTCGCACTGCCTTGGGGATGCGCGGAATACGCCGGCGCCGAACCTATCGATATCAAAACGCGGCGCGCCGGTACTTATCATCTCGATAGCGCAGCAGGCGAGACCGAAAGTGAGGGGCCAGAGGGAAGAGGCCTTGCCCCATTTTAATACGCTTTCGCCGGTAGTAAGGACGATCCCGCCGCCCGGGAACTTCTCAATAAGCCCTGAGGCAGGGATCTTCTCGGCTACTGCCATTCGAGCGCTCCTTTCTTCCAGGCGTAGATGAGGCCTACTATAAGGATGGAGATAAAGACTATCATCTCGCCGAAGGCGACTGCCCCTAGCTCGCGGAATACGACCGCCCACGGGACAAGGAAGAGGACTTCGACGTCGAAGACGACGAATATAAGCGCGATAAGATAGTATCGGACGTTAAACTGTATCCACGAGCTCCCTTTTACTATCTCCCCGCACTCGTAGCAGGATTTTTTGAGGGGATTCGGATCGCGCGGCCGCAGGAACCATGAGACGATAAAGGCGCCGGCGACAAAGGCGATCCCGAAGATAAGGAATAACCCGACGTATCCGTAATCTGCGATCATGTTTTGATGTTAGACTCCATGGGCTGCATCGCTGGTCATAGTAATGGCTGGTTTATGTAATTATACAAAATAACAGCCTATAATGTCAAAGATATAAATGCGGAATTCCTCATTAAATAGTTCTTGACAAACAGGGAATCCATGCTATAATTACCCGCGTAGTAAATAAAAGATTAGAAATCGTATACCGCAACGGTTGATGATAACTCTAGCCTTGCGGTTTTTTTCTGTCGTTATTTACTATAATTCCAGAGGAAAGGAGGTAGTAGATAATGGCAAGAGGCAAGGTAAAGTGGTTCAGCGACCAGAAAGGTTACGGATTCATTACTCCTGAGAACGGCAAGGATGTATTCGTACATCACAGCTCGATCCAGGGTGAAGGTTATAAATCTTTAACCGAGGGACAGGAAGTCGAGTTCGAGATCGAAAAAGGTCCCAAGGGTGAGCAGGCTACAAACGTAGTAAAGGTATAGTCCTAAAGGGCAGGCCTTACTGCAACCAAACTAATGGGGACACTCTGCAAAAGCAGGGTGTCCCCTTGTTTTTTGTCCGCTAAACGTGTACAATACGGGCCATGGCAAAGTTTAAACTAGAGAAAAAGACCCTGATTTATGACGGCAGGATAGTCCGCCTCGTCGTAAGCGACGGGACGATCAGGGGCCGTAAGGCGCGGTGGGAGGTCGTCCACCATGTCGGCTCAGTCGGGATCATCCCGTTTATTACGAAAGAGAAGATCGTCCTCGTAGAACAATTCCGTTATGCTGTCGGCGAGAGGCTGCTCGAGATACCGGCAGGCACGTTGCATAAAGGCGAGCCCCCGCTTGCCGCCGCGAAGAGGGAAATACGGGAGGAGATAGGCTACGCCGCGGGCAGATTGGAAAAGTTAGATATATTCTATCCCTCTCCCGGGGTCACGGACGAGTTCGTGGTCATCTACAAGGCGACAGGCCTTAAGCCCTCCAAGCTTGCGGCTGATTTTGACGAAGATATAAAGGTAAGGGTGATAAAACTGTCCGATGCCTTAAAGTATGTCAGGGAAGGCAGGATAAAAGACGCCAAGACAATAATCGCGATCCTGCTTATCGCAAGGAAGAAATGAAAGACGAGCTCAATTTAATCCAGATAATAGAAGAGGTCGCAAAAAAAGACCCGCGTTACCCGGAGGACGCTTATTTTTTCGTCCT
>MHHC01000021.1 GCA_001805885.1 Omnitrophica WOR_2 bacterium RIFCSPLOWO2_12_FULL_51_24 | reverse complement strand
CGCCCAAAAGGGGCGGAATATACCACAGGGTCACAAAAGGCGAGACGCTCTGGCGGATCTCAAAAAATTATGGTGTCGATATCGAAGCTCTGGTCGAATCCAACGGCCTTTCAGATGCCCGGAATATCAAGGTCGGCCAACAGATATTTATTCCGACCAACATCGTCCAGCCGGTGCCTAAGCTTGAACCGTTTCCGGCCTACGCAAGGGAAGATTTTATTTGGCCGGTCAGGGGAAAAATTATCTTATCCTTCGGCCAGAAGAGGGACTCGACGCCAAATAAGGGCATCGATATCCAGGCGCGCGACGGGATGGTCGTCGCCGCCTCAAGGAGCGGGAGGGTAATATTCAGCGAGGAGAAGGTAAAGGGGTTCGGGAAGACGATCATAATAGACCATGGCGACGGTATACAGACGGTCTATTCGCATAATTCTGAGATACTGGTGAAGATAGGAGAGGACGTCAAGCAGGCCCAGCCGATCGCGAAGGTCGGTTCTACGGGAAGAGGGAATTCTCCCTATCTGCATTTTGAGATAAGAAAGAGGCATAAGCCTCAGAATCCTTTTTATTATCTGCCGTAAGGCGGAAAAAAGGTTTTATTAATAATGTTATTAGATCCCGCAACCGGAAATAATTTTTTCGGCAGAAATGATATTCTGGCATTGCTTAAGAAGCGCGCCGATGGTTTGCGTTTAGGTTACCGCCAGAACGTCGCCATCATAGGGCCTTCCCATTACGGAAAGACTTCCGTCATCCACCGCTTCATAAGCACTTTACCTTTTAAGGATACCGTCCCTGTCTATATCGAGGTGAAAAGGCAGGGATTCCCCGTTTTCGCCGAAAAGTTCATCTCCGCCCTGCTTTTCAAATATCTCGATGCCGTAGAATATAAAGCCATGGATGCCGGCGAACTTGTCTCTCTTGCTTCCGACAGGATGCCGAAGACCGCGAAAGCCGTAAAGGCGATCGAAGCGCTGATAAAAGCCGGCAAAAATTTAAAGGCATATCGCGCCATATTCGAACTTCCCTCTACGGTGTACTCCGAGACAGGGCTGCGCCCGATAATCATACTGGATGAGTTCCACCGTATTTCGGATTTTGGGATAGAAGACGCATTCGCCGAGCTCGGGAAGTTCATTATGCTGCAAAAAGACACGATGTACATCGTCACGTCTTCTCAGATAAATCAGGCCAAAAGCATACTCGCGGAGAAACTCTCGCTGCTATTCGGTAATTTCGAAATCTGCGAACTGGGGACTTTCGACGCCCGTACGGCATCGCAGTTCGTCAGGGCGCGCCTTGGCATCGGGCCGTTACCGCGGGAACTCGTAGATTTTTTGGTAGCATTTAGTGACGGGCATCCATTCTATCTCGATTGCATTTTGCTCAGCCTTTGCGATCAAATCCGCGGCGGCGCTGCCACCGCCGATACGGAAACTCTGGCGAAGTCATTTACCGGGATACTCTTTGACTCGAAGGGTATATTAAATCAGCATTTTTCCGGCGTGGTCATGGGCCTGGAGAATGTGGACAGGCATTGCACGCCGGTTTTGCTCGCCATATCCAACGGCGCGAAAAAACTCCAGGTGATCTCCGCTTATTGCCGCCTGAAATCCGCGGAATTGACGCCCTTGCTCGAGAAACTTATCGATGCCGGTTGGGTATCCCGGCAGGGGACATTCTACCTGATACGCGACAAAGTGTTCGAATTGTGGTTGAGAAACGTCTATCAGATCAAGGAGTATCTCCTGGATCCGGGCTACGGGCCGAAGATAACAAGGTTCAATTCCGAGATAAGAAGCTTTATAGAAACTTTCATAGACTCCTCAAAGAGGGATATAAATGACTATGTGGGAGGAGTCTTCACTTCGTTTAACGGCGAGCTTATAGAATTAGGAGGGAAGAGTTTCAGGTTGCCGTATTTCAAGAGTGCGGAGATCCGCGACTCAAAGACAGAAGGGATCTCGTATGTTATACTTTCGGCGGAAGATTATGTCTGGGAGTTGCTCATCAGCCGACGGCCGGTCAGAGATAGCGATATCATTGATTACCTTAGCCATTGCAAGCAACGCAAGAGCGCGGTAAAACGTAAGATCGTAATAGCCCTTGCGGAGATAGGCGCCAATGCCAGGCTGCTCGCGAAAGAGGCGAAGTGCTGGATATGGGGCCTTAAGGAGTTAAACACGCTGCTTGATATGACAGGCAGACAGAGACTTGCCTTGCCTCTCTATGATGCCGAAGAGTCGTCCGAAGAGCAGAAAGATATCTTAACTAATGCGGAGACGGCTTAACCAAATGCGGATAATAGTCTTGTCGGATACGCATGTGCCGAGGATGGCCAAAGATATTCCCAAAGCGGTGTACGAGGAGATCAAGAAAGCGGACATGGTCTTGCACGCCGGCGATTTTGCTGAAATAAGCTTTCTGGAAAAGTTGAGAAAACTTAAAAAGACAGTCGGCGTCTATGGCAATATGGATTCCAGGGAATTGAGTTCGGCGCTGAAGGCGAAGGAGATTATAGAGGCGGGTAAATTCAGAATAGGGCTTATCCACGGCTGGGGCGCTTCCGAAGGTTTGACCGACCGCATATTGGGGGAGTTCAAAGGCGATAAAGTCGATTGCATCATCTTCGGCCATTCGCACCATCCGTTGAACGAAACCATTAAAAAGGTTTTATTCTTCAATCCCGGAAGCCCCACGGACAAGATGTTCGCTCCGTACAATTCCTACGGCATACTCGAGGTGGATGAGAAGATGACCGCCGAAATAGTGAAACTTTAAGGGAGGATTGATGGACAAACTTTGGGCGCCATGGAGGGCCAAATATATTGCTAAAGTAAGCTCGATGAAGGGTTGTATATTCTGCTCAAAGCCCAAGGCGAGAGATGACAGGAAGAATTATATTGTAGCGCGGACCCGGCACAGCTTTTCCATCCTCAATCTCTATCCTTATAACAACGGCCATATGATGATCGTTCCCTGCAGGCATGTCGACAGCCTTACGAAATTGAATAAAGAGGAAGTAGCTGATCTGATAGATCTCCTCAACAGGACACAGGAACTCCTTTCAGATGCGATGGATCCCGACGGTTTTAATATCGGTATCAATGTCGGAAGGGCAGCCGGCGCGGGCGTGAAAGACCACGTCCATATCCATATAGTACCGCGTTGGGTCGGCGACGCTAATTTCATGCCGGTCTCGGCATCGATGAAAGTCATATCCGAATCACTCGGCGCCTTGTATGGCAGGCTCATGGTATGCTCACGCGCAAAGAAATAGAAGATATCGAGTCGAAGGTGCTCGCCCCTTACGCGATGAAAGCGAAAGATTCCAGGGGCAGGGTATATAAGGAAGAGGAGCACCCCTACAGGACCTGCTACCAACGCGACAGGGACAGGATAATCCATTCGACCGCTTTCCGCCGCCTGGAATACAAAACGCAGGTCTTCGTAAACCACGAAGGCGATTATTACCGCACGAGGCTGACGCATACTCTCGAGGTCGCACAGATCGCGGTTTCGATAGCCCGAAACCTCGGCCTGAACCCGGACCTTACCGAAGCGATAGCCATAGCCCACGACATCGGCCATCCGCCCTTCGGACACTCCGGCGAACAGGAACTCCATGGATTGATGAAGGACCACGGCGGTTTCGACCACAACATACAGGGCCTTCGCGTCGTAGACATCCTCGAAGAGCGATACCCCGATTTTAAGGGTCTGAACTTGAGCTGGGAAGTCAGAGAGGGGATAAACAAGCATTCTACCCCATATGACGAATCCAGCAGCCTATCGCAGCTCGAACCGGAAAAATCCCCCACCCTAGAGGCTCAGATAGTCGATCTGGCCGATGAGATCGCCTACGACAACCACGACCTGGACGACGGCTTGACCTCCGGCTTGATAAAGGAAGAAGATCTATGCGGGATATCTTTATGGAAGAAGATGCGGGACAACATAACCAAAGCGCATCCGGATATGAACGACCAGATCAGAAAATACCAGATGGTCAGGTCTCTTATAAATATGGAAGTCACGGATCTCATAAATGAATCCGAAAACCGCATCGGGGCCTTTGAGATCAATTCCGCTGAATCGGCGAGGTCAAGGCCTGAGAGGACCGCCGCTTTCTCTAAAGGATTGGTCGATGAGCGGAAGCCCCTCAAAAAGTTTCTGTATGATAATCTTTATATGCACCGTAAGGTAGTAGGGATGGCGGATAAGTCAAGGCGTTTCATACGGGAACTCTTCAATTCTTATATCTCTAACCCGGAACAGCTTCCTCCGACAAGCAGCCAGCGCCTTAAGTCCGGCGGCCCGGAGGCCGCGGGCGCCGCGGACAAATACCGGGTAGTCTGCGATTATATAGCGGGGATGACCGACAGGTACGCGCTCAATGAGTACATAAGATTATTCAACCCATACGAGAGGATGTAATGAGACACAGTCTTTTATACTTAATTATATTTATTGCTATAATATTCGTAATCCTTTATTCGCCGCTTACTTCGTATCTCCTCAAGGACTTCATAACCTTTAAGCTCGAAAAAGCCCTCGATATGGATATCGTATTCGGAAAGGTGCGCGCGAAGCCGCCGGCTCAGCTGACCGTATCCGACATAAAAGCGATGGACAAGAACGGCCTCGCGCTCGCATCGGAGAGGGCCTATCTTCGTCTCGATCCCTCGAAGCTCTTTAGGGCGCAATTCGTCCTCAACTGCGATTTCCAGAACGTCGTCCTAAAGTCGGGTTTAAGGGATTCGCTTAACAGTCTCCTCAAGCCTTTCGGGATATCCGTTCAGAATCTTTATAAGTTCGACGGCATAACAGGGGTTATAACGGTAAGCAAAGACTCGTTTTCAATCACGGACCTGAAGGGTTCCGGGCAGGACTTTAAGTTTTCGGGCAATTTCACAAAATTCCGGGATAAGAAGATAGATTACGAGTTAGACTTCGGTATCAATAAGCGTCTTGTTGCGGCGGATCAGGAGCCGGCAAAGACACTCCTTACAGGCGAGGCCAAGGATGGTTGGTATTCCATAAAACTTTCTCTCAAAGGAGATCCTCGCAAGCCTTCGAGCATCTCTTTCTCGTCGGGGGGAATAAAGTTGGAGGTCAAACCCGTCAGTAAATAAATGTTTGCTTTCAAATGCCTATTATGATAAAATTAGACTTCCTCGGAGTAATATAGATGCCGCCTTTAAACACCCAAAAACAACAGCAAGAGCTGTTTGACGAATTTGTAGTTGTAAAGAAGACGAGAGGAAGGTTTTTCGGGGTATTGAATAAATTCAATAAGCCGATCTTTCCTCAACATCGTTTGAACATGTCCCTTTCTTATGAGACGCTGATAATAATCCTTATCGGCGCGGTACTTGTGGCAAGCATAATCTTTTCGCTAGGTGTGGAAAGGGGGAGAAGTTTAAACAGCAGCGATGTCGAGTTACCGGCGCCTATTCAGCCGGTTGTCGTGGCACCGGCTCCGGCGGAGCCGATAACTCCAATAGTCGCAGAAGCGCCGAAACCGGCTCCGAAAGCGGCAGAGGCTCCCAAGAATACCGCTGCAGCCGATAAGCCGTATACCATACAGGTGGCCTCATATAGGACGCGTGATCTCGCCGGCAGGGAGATCCCGAAAATAAAAGCTATGGGTTATTCTGCCGATATAATGAAGAAGGGCGATTATTTCATTTTATGCGCCGGCTCGTTCGCTACCGAGGATGCGGCGAAGCAGGCGATCGCGGCAATAAAGAAGAAGTATAAAGATTGTATAATCAGAAAACGCTGATAACCGAGGAGAATAAGTGATGTCGATCCATCCAAGTCTGCGTCCTTCTAAAGGGAAGGGCCACAGGTCGGTCTTCAAGAGATTCGAGCGCATCAAGATGCTGGCGGAAAAAGACAAGTGGAAGGAAGAGGAGTCGGTATTCGGCCTTCCTAAAGTCAAATCCATAAAGATCAAGGTCAAGAAGGAGAAATCCGAAGCCAAGATCGCGGCAGAAGGTGCAGCTGCGGCGCCCGCAGCAGGAGCGGCGCCGGCTGCTGGCGCAAAACCGGCGGCAGCTGCTGGACAGGCCAAAAAGGAACAGGCAAAAACGAAGGAAGGGAAGTGAAACCCTCTTTTTATCCCGGATCTTTTGTCTGCGCAGTGACCTGCCTGCTTTTTTCTTTTAATCTCTCATACGCTTTGGAAGAAGCGCTTCAAGGCGAAGGTTTCGTAGGCATCGTTTCCGGAGAACGGGTAAATGTCAGAGCCGGTGACAATACCGCTTCGGAAGTGGTCTGTCAGCTGAACAAGGGCGAAGAGGTAAGCGTCCTCGGGCTTAGAGGAAAATGGTATAAGGTAGAACTTCCGAAGAGGACCCTTGTGTATGTAGCCAAAGCCAACGTCTTGAAAAAAAACGGCGAGGGGAAAGTCGCGGAAGAGAAAACCAATGTCAGGACTGCTGCCACCAAATCCTCGGCCGTTGTCGGACGATTAGCCAAAGGGACAACGATAAAGATACTCAAGGAATATCTTGACTGGTATGAGATAGAGGCGCCTAAGGGTTCGTCCGGATGGGTATCCTCTGATTATATAAGAAAGAATAGAAATTTTGAGGTCAGAAAATCCGCTTCTCTCACGGAAAGATTAACTCAACTCGGTGAAACTTATCAAGCCGAGCTCAAGAAGCCGTTGCGCGAGATCGAGCTCAAATGGATCCTTGAGGGTTATCAGAAATTCGCGGTTGAAAACAAAGGCGCTCCAGCGGAGAAAGAAGCGTTCCTTAAAGCGGAAGAGATAAAACTAAAGATCGCAGAGATAGCTCATCTTAAGGCGAAAGAAGAATACGACGCTAAAATAAAGAACATATCTTCGCCCCGTCCCGGAGAAGCGCCTTTAGTCTCCGGCCTGGTCAATAATGTGGGAAAGGTCTCAGGACGCTTGAGCCAGTTTAAGCTTATGAAGGACGGCAAATTCCTAGGCTATCTTACGGGCTCGAAGGTTGATCTTAACCGCTATGTTAACCTGCCGGTAAATATCTGGGGCGTCAAGAAGGACATAAAGGGAACGGCGCTGTTTGAGGCTGACGCGGTACAGATAATCGAGTAGAGATGGAATACGTAAAGTTAGAAGATTTTAAGAAACTCGACATCAGGATAGCCAAGATCCTTAAGGTGGAAGAGCATCCAAACGCCGACAAATTGTATTTGATAACGGTATCGACCGGCGAAGCCGAAAAGACGGTGGTAGCCGGCATCAGGCCTTATTATAAAAAAGAAGAGCTGGAAGGTAAGTTGGTAGTAATAATAAATAACCTCGAACCCGCCAATATCCGCGGAATTGTGTCGAACGGGATGCTGCTCGCCTCGAAGGACGAGAGTTCACTTGCCGTATTGATCCCCGAAAGGGCCGTAAAAATAGGTAGTCCGGTTTCCTGATGAACGGTTCACTGGCCAGTCTTATCATATCCATTCCGATATTCATATTCGCGGTGGTCATTCATGAGGTCGCCCATGGCTGGGTCGCATATAAATTAGGCGACCCTACCGCGAAATTTTCCGGGAGGCTCACCCTCAATCCGGTTTCCCATATAGACCCTGTCGGCACCATATTATTGCCGGTCACGTTGGTGATAATGGGGTCCCCGGTCGTCTTCGGATGGGCAAAACCCGTCCCTATAAATTTCCTGGGGCTCCGCAACCCGAAAAAAGATATCATGTGGGTAGGAGCAGCAGGGCCTGCCGCGAATATAATATTCGCTTTTATCCTCGCTGCGATATTCCGCCTTTTTCCCGTCGCGCACACGCCGGTGTTGGCGGAAATATTTCGCGGTTGCATCTTGATAAACCTGATCCTTGCGGCCTTTAATCTCATCCCTATTCCTCCGCTTGACGGCTCGAGGGTGCTTTTCGGGCTTCTCCCGCCGGATATGGCTATGAAATATATGAGGATCGAACCTTACGGTTTTATCATCTTATTCGTTCTGCTATGGCTTGGTTTTTTGAACTGGTTTGTCTCTCCTCTGGTCGAGATATTGGCCAGGATAATAGGGGTTTGAAATCCTAAAGAGGAAGGGGGTGAATATAAGCAATGGCAGAAGAATTGACCGGAGCAGTAAAGTGGTTCTCTAATCAGAAGGGCTACGGGTTCATAACTCCGGATAACGGCGGTAAGGATGTCTTTGTCCATCATTCTGCAATAGTCGGCGAAGGATATAAGACTTTGGCCGAAGGGCAGAAGGTGAAGTTTCAGATAAGCAATACTGAAAAAGGCGATCAGGCGTCCAACGTAACGAAGATATAAACGCTACCACGTTGATACCAAATCAGGTGATATCATGGCTTCAGTATCGGTCCGCCTTGGCGAACGCAGCTACATTATAGCCTTCGAAAAGTCGCTTGAGAGATTGCCGCGGGAGTTAAAAAGGCTCGATCTGGGAACGGATGCGGCAGTCATCACTAATTCCAAGGTCAAGTCTCTTTTCGGCAAGAGGGTCGTAAATTCTCTTAAGAAGGCCGGCCTTAACGCAAAATTCATGTTGGTCCCCGACTCAGAGAAGGCCAAATCGCTTAAAGAAGCGATGCGGCTATTGGCATCGCTTTCGAAGTTTGGGGGGAAGAGATTATTCGTCGTTGCGTTGGGAGGCGGAGTAGTGGGGGACCTCGGCGGTTTCGCGGCCTCTGCTTACAAACGCGGGATCCCTTATATCCAAATACCGACGACGCTCTTAGCTCAGGTCGATTCATCGATAGGCGGTAAAGTAGCGGTAGACCTGCCGGAAGGCAAAAATCTGGTGGGTTCATTCTATCAGCCCAAACTCGTATATAGCGACATATCTGTCCTCAAGGGCCTTTCAGACCGCGATTTCGCCTCTGGTTTGGCCGAGGTCATCAAATATGCGGTCATAACGGATCCTGCGCTCTTCGGTTACCTCGAACACAATAGGCAGAAGATACTTAGGCGGGATCTTTGCGCCCTTTTTGAGATCGTAAGAAAATGCGCGAGAATAAAGGCCGGGATCGTATCGAAGGACGAGAGGGAGAAGAGGTCAATAAGGACGGTATTGAATTACGGCCATACGATCGGACACGCCATCGAAGCCGCGCAGGGATACTCGGGCGCCTATTCGCACGGTGAAGCCATAGGGTTGGGCATGATAGCCGCGGCACGTATATCGCAACGGTTGGGAATATTTTCGGCTAAAGACCTTTCGAGGATAGAGAAATTGATCAGGGATTTCGGCCTTCCCGTAAACCTCAGGAAGACCAGCGTTGGAAAGATCATGCGCTCATTATCGTACGATAAGAAATTCATCCGCGGGATAAACAGGTTCGTACTTCCGGTCAGAATAGGTAAAGTAGTTATCAAGGAAGGTGTTCCAGAATCGGTGATCCGCGAAGAGATCAAAAGGTTATATCGCTAAAGTCCCTCCATGGTAAATAAATCAAGGTTACCCGAACTAAAAAAATTCGAACGGCGGATAAAGTATCCTTTCAAAAACAGGCAACTCTTAGCCCAAGCCCTGATCCACCGTTCTTATGCCTATGAGCATACCGAGGGCAAGGTCCTGCGACAGCAGGGCAAGGTCTACGATAATGAAAGGCTTGAGTTCCTCGGCGACGCGGTCCTTGGGGTGGCGATCAGCGATTGTATCTTCAGGCGGTTTCCGGATTTTCTTGAGGGTGAGATGACAAGGATCCGGTCAGCGCTAGTAAGCCGCTCGACGCTGGAAGGCCTGGCCAGAAGACTTGATCTTGGAGAGATGATCCTCTTCGGTAAAGGAGAGGCGGCAAGCGGCGGCGCCGGGCAGTCAAGGAATCTGGTAGGCGCGTATGAGGCTGTGATAGGAGCTATTTTTGTGGATGGCGGCTTCAAAAAATCCGACAAGTTTATTGAATCGCAATTTAAGGCGGAGCTAGAGAGGATCTCTGAAGGCGGCGCTAAGAAAGATTATAAATCCATCTTGCAGGAATATACCTCAAAGGCCTATAAGTCTACTCCTAAATATATGGTTGTTTCCGAAGAAGGCCCGGATCACCAGAAGCATTTCAAGGTCGCGGTATCCTTCGGCGGAATTGTGCGCGGGAGGGGAGAAGGAAAGAACAAAAAATCGGCGGAACAGGATGCCGCCTATAAAGCGCTTCTTAACGAAGGCCTGCTTGACAAATCGACATAGGAGAAGTAAAATCACTTAAATGCAGATCAGACCGATTCAATCCAAAGATGCGAAACAAGTCAAAAAACTGATAAGCGATATACTGTCTAAAGAGTTTGAGTTCGGCCACAATGCCTATTCCTACGGCGATCTCGATTCGATAGATAAGGTCTACGGCGGAAAGAGAGAAGGTTTTTTCGTGTTTGAAGAGAAAGGTAAGATAGCCGGGGCCGTCGGAGTGAAAGAGGAATCAAAAAAGACCGCCATTATAAGACGCCTCTTTGTCGACCCATCGTTTAGAAGGAAAGGATACGGCAGCCTTCTTCTGGACCGGGCTCTGGATTTTTGCAAAGAGAAAGATTACCATGAGGTGGTTTTTCACGCGGTGACTTCCATGAAGAATGCCATAGATTTATGCAGGAGCAGGGGTTTTAAAGAGAAGGAAGAACTCGTATTGAGTGGTGTCGATGTAACCAGGTTCGTGCTAACTTTCTGAGGTCCAATTGTTCTGGAAAAAATACGACAAAACGGATAAGGGCGTCAAGAACCTCTCTGAAAAGGATATCCAGAGGCAGCTTTATGGAAATTACCTGGACAAGGTAGAAGTCATGGATTCCTCTTTTCTGTTAAAGGAGAAGGAGGAAGTTCACATACATGAGAGATTCGACGAGAAAGCAAAGAAGGAATTGAAAGCGGAACTGGAAGGCTTAAAGGGCGAATTCAAGCGCCTTAAGGGCGAGGTCAGCAGGCTCAAAAAAGACAAGGAATCGCTTGAGCGCTCCGAAATATGGTTTAAGCCGCCTTTCCTTAAGGCCAAACACCTTGTGATAATCGGTTCTATCGTCGTATTGATCGCAATAGCCTCGGCCTCATATTTAGCCATCAGGTTCTTTGTCTCAAAGGTCGGACATAAAGAAACCGCCTCAACCGTGTTGACGTCCGGTTCGGCGGTTACGAAAAAAGAAACTCCTGTCAAAACCACTTCCACAAAGAAACCCGTCAAAAAAGTAAAAAAGTAGGATTTAGTCCACTTTCAAGACGAAATTCTGGCCTGTAACCTCATCCAGCATCTCTACTCTGTTGCTGTGGATCTTTATGACTTTAGCTCCTTTTATCGAGGCGCCTTCTTCGAGGATCTTGTTTTCGATTATGGCGGCCGGCTTGCCTATACCGTAGACTATCCCGCTCAAGGTAAGGTGAGGATTTGATAACCTTGTGATGAAGCTGTTGAACGGGGTCGTTTCTTGTTTAGGCGTAGCTGCGGCCGGAGCTTGTCCCGCTGGCGGGACAGGTACAGGGGGGACGTAGCCTTCTGCTATTAGCTCAACGTTTTGCTGAGGGAGTCGCGCTTCTCGCTCCACATTTGACGTCAAAAATGCGACAATACCTACGGCTATAATCGTGCCTACAGCCATCAGCATCGTTCTCGACATGCTGAAGCCGTTACCGTCAGGGATCTCGATCTTTCGCGCGACTGTCTGCGTGTTCCTGTTTACAGAGGCCTTTTTTAAAGCTTCCAGTATTATGCTCATATTCTTACGTACCCCTCGATTTCCTCAACGGAACGTTTTATCATATCCATGGTTATCGTCTTTGTCTCCATCGTGAATCCCAAGAGAAGCGCCCTGTCGCAGACAAGGTTTATCAATCTCGGCACGCCTGAGGAATATTCGTATATCTCTCCCATGACATCCGGTTCGAATACGATGCCTCCGTCCGCGCCGGCGACATGCAGGCGATGGTAAATGTAATCTCCAATCTCCGTCTTGTCCAGGGGCAGGATGTGGTATCTTACCGAGATCCTCTGCCTGAGCTGTTCAAGTTCAGGGGAATCGAGCTTCTCCTTCAGTTCGGGTTGACCTACTAAAACAATTTGGATCAGTTTTTCTTTGTCAGTCTCCAGGTTCGAAAGCAGCCTTATTTGTTCCAGTTGCCCCGCTTTAAGGTTCTGCGCCTCGTCGATTATAAGGACGACGTTAGAACCGGCCTTAAGCTCTTCGATAAGAAACCTGTTAAGTTCGGCGAGCAGATTTATCTTCGTCTTTGGTTTGACCGAGAGCCCGAGGTCGGTGACTATGGCAAGCAAAAGCTGCATCTCCGGCAGATTTGAATTCAGGATGAAAGCGGTCTTCGTCTTTTCATCGAGCTGGCTTAGAAGGGCACGGCAAAGGGTGGTCTTTCCGGTGCCTATCTCACCGGTTATCTCGAGAAATCCCTTGCGTTCTTTTATGCCGTATATGAGATGGTCGAAGGCTTCGCGATGTTTCTTGCTGAAGAAAAGGAAATTGGGGTCTGAGGTTACGTTGAAAGGCCTTTCTTTTAGGCCAAAAAAACTTTCATACACGGCGAGGGCCTCCAGAAAAACAAAACCTACCTTTTACGCTTTTTATTCTATCATTATAAATTATGTTTGTCAAAACAAAAAATTTTATTGTAAAGTCCGATTTTGAGGGTATAATATGACCAAAAGGTGACGAAAAATGAGCTGGCGTGGAATCGATACCAGGAGAGGAATACGAGTCGCTTTTGAGTGTGTTGTTATAGTAAAGAAGAAAGAGACCAGCGTTGTCTTCAGGACCCAGACCGAGAACATATCCATCGGCGGTGTCTGCGTCATTCTCGATAAGGGGTTGTTGAAAAATACCCCTGTTGAAATAGAGCTTTTCCTTCCCGACTACCCGGTACCCATAACCTGCGGCGGCAAGGTCGCATGGTCCATAAGGCGGAACGAATACACCAAAAGGAAACCCATGCACTTCGATACCGGCCTGGAGTTTATCGATATAACGCAGGAAGATAAATCGCGCCTGAGGCGCATAATAGAGGAGTTGGTGCAGTACTAAATATTATTTGACTTTTGTTATTAGCAGGCGGATAATAATAGCGTAAAAAGGAGGGTAAGGGCAGACGTCAAAAAAACGGGATGAGGGGGGGTGAAGGGGGATGAGCGAGAAACGGAAGTTCATGCGTTTCGATGTGGCCGTTGAAGTGGAATATATGGTTCCTGGAAATAGCGCCCCGATAGAAGGCATCTCTGTTACGCGGAATCTGAGCCGCGAGGGGATGCAGATCACCGTAAACAGCAAACTCGTTCCTGGTACTGAATTAGAGATAAAGCTGAGAATTCCCGAAGACGTGGCACCGGTGTACGCGAAGGGTGATCTTGTCTGGGTAGAGAAATCCGAAGTCAAGACAGAATCTGCCTCCGGGATAAAATTCACTCAGATGTCACCCTTTGACAGGAACCGCATACTTGATCACGTTTACAAGGAATGGGTAGAGCAACAGATCGGCCAGAATACAAACGCACCGCGGAATAAGTGATAATATCGTATAAACTATGTCAAGGCCTAAAGTCGAGAGAAGAAAACATCTGCGCGTCGAAGAGAAGATACCGCTCAAGATAAAAGACGAGGGCTTCGACACCATAAGCGTAACAAAAAATATAAGCTGTTCAGGTGTTTTCTGCCAGGTCGACGGTTATTTCCCGCTATTATCAAAAGTAAAGATAGTACTCCTCCTGCCTTCCGAAGAAAAATCAAAAGCGCATCCTATCCATATCGAGGGCGTTATTGTCCGTTCGGAACCCGTCAAATCTTCGTCGAATCCTGATTGCAGAAATATAGGCATATTCTTCAGCAGGATCAAAAAACAGGATACGACGAAGATATCCACCTACATCAATTCCATCCTGGCCAAGAGGATGGTGATAATAAATTGACGCTTTGCTGTACCGCATCCTTCGTCCTATAGATGAAGCTTTCCATTCTTGACTTTACCTGTGGCCGTGATATAATTGTATTGGAAAAAAATATCTGCCCTATGCGTGTGATGATTGGCGCGGTGATCAGCAAAGCTGTATAGGGTTTAGAGTTCGGATACCGAATAAGGTAGCCGACAGAACCCCACTTGCAAAAAAGGGTCAAGCGGCCAGACGCCGCACGATAGGGTGGGAGCAATTATAACTTCGCTTACGGTCTAGGTTTTAACCTAGGCCTTTTTTATGGAGGGAGCCTTGATGAGGATCACTAAGGAGAAGATATACTTCCACGCGCCTTACGGGATGCTCTTAAGCAGCCTCGATTGGATAGCGCAGAAAGGCATAAACTGCGAGATATACGCCGACGGCGCGGCGCTGGACTATTATACCGATGATGAGATAGGGAAGATAAATGATATCTTCGGGAAGCATGGGATCAAAAAGATAATCCACGGCCCGTTCTTTGATCTTAATCCGGGCAGCAGAGACCCTAAGATAAGGGACTTCACTTATGAACGCTTTATCTCAGCTTTTAATTTTTGCGAGAAGCTAAAAACTAATCACATCGTATTACATAGCGGTTTTGATCCGGTCTTTTATAAGGACGCGCCGGATCTCTTCCTTAGCCTGAGCATGCCCGTATGGAAGGAGACGGTGAAAGCGGCCGAATCGAAAAATATAGTTATTGCCATAGAGAACTCGATAGACCCGGATCCCGAGGTGGTCGTGGGATTATTAAGGGAGCTTAAATCTCCGTCTGTCGAGGCATGCTTTGACGCCGGCCATTATTATGCCTTCGGTAAGATGTCGCCGTTCGATGCCCTCAAATGGTATCCGGACGGCTCGATAGGCGAATTGCATCTTTCCGACAATAAGGGCGATTTCGATACCCATCTTCCGCTGGGAGAGGGAAATATAGATTTCCGGCGTTTACTTAGTGAAGCCTGGCAAAAGGGCAGGGAACCTATCATTACCTCCGAGCCCCATTCCAGGGAGGATATCGAAGTAAACCTGAATTACCTGCTCTCGCTGGACATTTAAGTGAAGAAGGCCCGGAAGGTCTTTAAAATATACGAGAGGCTCTACGCCGCATTCGGGCCGAGGCGCTGGTGGCCGGCCGATACCCCGTTCGAGGTCATGGTGGGCGCGGTATTGACCCAGAACACATCCTGGACCAATGTCGAAAAGGCTATTTTTAATCTGAAAGAGCAGAGATCGCTCGATCTGGAGAGCTTAAACAGGATTCCGTACCGCAAACTGGCCGATCTTATAAGACCTTCGGGATACTATAACATAAAAGCCAAAAGGCTAAAAAGCCTTGTCAGTTTTTTGATGCATAATTTCAAGGGCGATATCGCTCTAATGCGCCGGCAGGACCGGAAGGCGCTTAGAAAGAAGTTGCTTCTGGTCCATGGCATAGGTCCGGAGACCTGCGACAGCATCATGCTTTACGCGCTGAATAAACCGGTTTTTGTTATAGACGCATACACGAAAAGGATATTTTCCAGATGTGGAATGGTAAAAGAAAACGTTACATATCACGAACTACAGCGGCTGTTTATGGAGTCTTTACCGCGCAACGTAAGGTTGTATAACGAATATCATGCCCTCATAGTCCAGCTGGGAAAAGAGGTCTGCCGCAAGATACCTAAATGCAACTTGTGTCCCATCAATAAGTTATGCTACAATACAAAAATGGAGGAGCGAAATGGCTAAGAGAGAAATCAAGGGTGACGTGATTTTATTTCCTGCGCCTGTTGTCCTCGTGACCTGCGTCGACAAAAACGGAAAGCCGAATATCATAACTTTGGCTTGGGCCGGCGTCATTTGTTCAGAACCGCCGATGGTCTCTATCTCCATAAGACCGCACCGTTATTCATACTTGCTGATAAAAGAGGAGAAGGAATTTACGGTCAATATCCCCACCGTAGACATAATGAAGGAGACCGATATCTGCGGAACCGTCTCGGGGAGGGATGCCGATAAGTTCAATTTGACAAAGCTTACCCCTGAGCCGGCCAAGCACGTCGGATCACCGCTGATAAAGGAATGCCCGGTGAATCTCGAATGTAACGTAAAGGAGACGATGCTGTTGGGGACGCATGAGATATTCTTGGCCGAGGTCATCGCCGTCCACATCGATGAGTCGGTGATGACACCCGCCGGCAGGATCGATTATGCTAAAGCGAAACCTTTTTCATACAACTGGGGCGAATACTGGAGCCTCAAAGAGAAGATAGGATGCTACGCATGCTCGAAAAAATAGCGTTTCAGATAGACAGGCTTTTCGAGAAACTCAGCGCGGTATTTGATTTTTTCGGCGCGCGAATAAAAAATCTCTTCTTCGGTCAGTTCGGGACAAAACTGACCTATAGGCGTGAGCTTATCGTGACGCTTCTGGTATTTGCGGCGGTCCTCATCTTTTCGGCCTGGCGGGCCTGGCTGGTCTGGCTGGGAATAGCGGCGATGATGGCCGGCATGTTCTTATGGCTTATAATTATCTTCTCATGGACGCTCGATCCCCTGATAGATTACAAGATACGGATCAAAAAGATAAAAAGGTGGGGCGAGAGCTTACTTAAGTACCTGAGCGGCGAATTCAAGGACCTCGAACAGAGACACCACATGGAGGCGTACGCGTGGGGTAAGCTCGCCTACTTCGAGGAATTGAAGAACGAGGTCGCCAATTTCTCAAAGACCAATCTGCTTCAAAAGTTCCTGGGCAGGTTCTTCTCGACCTTCATGTTCCTCATAGTCGGATACGCCTTCATATACTACGGCCTGCATAAAATAATCGGCTCCAGTTTCGTTTCTGCCGCGGAGCAGAACGGGCTCGCGGCTTTCGGTTCGATAGCGGATTTCATATATTATAGCGCTATCACTATCGCCACTGTGGGCTACGGGGATATCTATCCGGTCCATATCCTGGCGAGGGTTTTCGTCCTGAGCGAAGTCCTTTACGGCGCTCTTCTGGTCATCTTCCTGATATCTTCCTTTACCGCGATAGCTATCCCGCTTACTTCCGAAAGGCAGAAGGCTTTGCTTGGCGAGATAGAAAGGGAGATAAAAAATATCGAGAAAGTCTTTTCTGATATCAAAGGGTTAAGCGGCGGCGAATGATGACGGCCGCCTTTAAGGGATTTATGCTGATATCCTCGATCTCCGCCTTTTTGGCCGTTTTACTTCCTGTCACGGGCGAAGAAGTAACATCTGAAAAGACGCTTGGCCTGGAAAATATCGTAACGACCTGTTATGCCTTAGGAGGAGATACGCGCAGTCAAAAGGCTTTCAGGGAAGATGTATATCTGGCGAAAGGCAATCCCAACCAGGCCATCGCGACGCTAAAAGAGATCGTCATTGAAGGCAAAAGGCCGGTTTGGTCTTTTAAAATGCAGGACCAGATAGAGGTCATCATTTTCAGAGGGGCTTTTTTGACGTTGTGCAAGGTGGGAATAAAAAAGGTAGTCTTAAAAGATTCAAACATTGAGGTATACGCGGAATATGCGGACTTTCCCGGCTACGACATCGCTTCCCAGCCCGCGGCGATAATACCTCTCGGGAAACTGCCTCCCGGAAAGTACGCCGTAAGTTTGTTTGTCGATAGTAAGTTAAGGAAAAAAATCGAGTTCAAGGTCTCCCATTAGCTGCAGGAAAAATAGGATGTCGGAAAGAACGAAGAAAATACTGATCATTTCGTCGGACAAGAGCCTCAGGGAGGTCTTGAGTTTTTGTTTCGACGGCTGGGGTTACGAGGTATCCCTGCGTGAATCGCCGCCCCACGACGTTACTCCCATAAAGAAGATATCTCCCGATGTGATAGTGGTCGATGTCCATTCCGCCAGTAAGGCGCACCTTGAGATATGCCGCCTTTTGAAGGACGATTTTGTGACCGCCTTTATACCCGTCATAACCCTCATAAATAAACGCCAGCTCAGGACCCAGCTTCTGAACCTGAAACAGGGCGTGGATGATTATCTGATCAAACCGCCTGACCCGCTCGACCTGCGCGTCAGGGTGGAGATGGCCGCGAGGAGGGCGCAATATAGCTTTTATGCGAGTCCGCTTACCGGCCTTCCCGGGGGAAGGATAATAGAAGAAGCGGTGCAGGAGAGACTCAAAAAGGATATCTCTTTTTCCTTCGGCTATCTCGATATCGATAGTTTCAAGTATTTCAATGACGTCTACGGATATCTAAAAGGCGACAGGGCGATCATGCAGACCGCCTATGTCCTTTATACGACTATCAAAAAATACGGCAACAAGGAGGATTTCATCGGTCACATAGGCGGGGATGATTTCATGTTCATAACATCCGCCGACAAATACAAAGAGGTCTGCCATAACATAATCCTTTCCTTCGACAGGATAATCCCTTTTCATTATTCTCCGGATGACAGAAAGCGCGGATTTATTGATGCAAAAGACAGGGCTCACAAGATGGTAAAGGCGGGCCTGATGAGCGTATCGATAGCCGTCGTCAACAGGCACAGCCATTCTGACCTGCAGAGCGTGATACAGATAAACGAGCGATTGGCGGAGATAAAAAGTTTTCTTAAGGATATCTCGGGGAGCAAGTTTATGGAGGACAGGAGGAGCGGCAAGACAGGCGAGTTCGTGGGGCCTCAGTTTTACAAAAAGGATGACGCGCCTTCATATTCCTATATACCTTTAGGGCATGTCCTGTTGGAAAAAAAGATCTTGACGCCGGACCAGCTTGACGAGGCGTTGAATATTCACTGGAGGCGGGGAGTTATCCTCGGCGAGATCCTCAAGGAACTCGGCTTTATCAAAGAGGAAGAACTGCGTGAAGCGCTCAGGGAACAGGACGCGGCCAATCTACCCCGACTCATCTGACGCGGGTAAATTCTCTACGATAATTTACTCGCATTCGTCGGGGTCTTCGGAAAATCTGCTGGAAAAGTTTCTGCCGAAGGCAGATTTTCCTTGACAATAATAGAAATGATGGTAAAATTGTGGACAGTAAAGAGAGCGGTGAGTTGAGGCGTATTGCTCCGCTTAATAAATGTGCTAAAAAGCTTACAAAGGTGGATTTACCGAGACCCGTGCTTTTTAGTGCGGGTTTTTTGTTTTTGCGGGTCTTAAGGGAGGAACAGTGAGCAAGATAGATTCAAGGCTTAGGGTTGAGACATTGGCTTTACACGGCGGGCAGGAGCCCGACCCTACGACCGGTTCGCGGGCAGTCCCCATTTATCAGACGACCTCGTATCAGTTCAAGAGCACGGAACACGCGGCTAATCTTTTCGGGCTCAGGGAGTTCGGGAATATATATACGCGCCTGATGAATCCCACTACCGATGTTTTCGAGAAGAGGGTCGCCCTGTTAGACGGCGGCGTCGGCGCCCTAGCGGTCGCGAGCGGGCAATCCGCGATCACGTTGGCGCTTCTTAATATAGCGAAAGCAGGGGACGAGATAGTATCGGCCGACAACCTTTACGGCGGCACATACAACCTTTTCCACTATACTTTTCCCCGCTTGGGGGTTAACGTGAAATTCGTCGAATCAAACGATCTTGGCGCTTTTCAGAAGGCGATAACGCCCAAGACCAAGGCCCTCTATGCGGAATCGATCGGAAATCCGAAACTTGATGTTGCCGACCTGGAGGGGATATCAAAACTGGCCCACAAGAACGGCATACCTTTTGTTCTCGACAACACGGTTTCCCCTTATTTGATGAGACCCATTGATTTTGGCGTCGATATCATAGTCTATTCGGCCACGAAGTTCATAGGAGGACACGGGACCTCGCTAGGAGGGGTGATCGTCGATTCGGGTAAATTCGACTGGACCCAGGGCGGAAAGTTCCCGCTGATCACTGAACCCGATCCCAGTTACCACGGGATCAATTTCGTAGAGGCCTTAAAGCCGCTCGGGAACATAGCCTACATAATTAAGGCGAGAGTCACTATATTGCGCGACATCGGACCGGCCCTTTCGCCTTTTAATTCTTTTCTTTTTCTCCAGGGGCTGGAGACATTGCATTTAAGGATGCCGCGGCACTCCGAAAACGCGCTTGCCGTAACCAAGTATCTTCAGAAGCATCCCGGGGTCACCTGGGTCAATTATCCCGGTTTGCCGGATAGCCCTGAGAAGGAAAGGGTCAAAAAGTATTTGCCTAAAGGAGCCGGCTCCATACTGGGTTTTGGGATAAAGGGCGGTCTCGCGGCAGGCAAGAAGTTCATCGATTCGCTTGAATTGATATCGCACCTGGCCAACATCGGTGACGCCAAGAGCCTTGCGATCCATCCCGCTACTACCACCCATCAGCAACTTAGTGCAGAGGAACAGCTGGCGACCGGCGTCACGCCGGACTTCATAAGATTATCTATCGGTATAGAGCATATAGACGATATTATCGCCGATATAGAACAAGCTTTACGAAAAGCGGAAAGTTGAGGCAGACCGTGACCGACGAAAACAGTGTAGGAATAGTAAAGACGAAATATTTTACTTTCGCGGAGCCGCCGGATGAGTTGAAGCTGGAATCCGGTCAGGTCCTTGGTCCCATAACTTTGGCTTACGAGATCTATGGGTCGCTAAACAAGGAGAAGGGCAACGCGATACTGATCGAGCCAGCCCTCTCCGGAGACGCTCATGCGGCCGGTTTTCATGAAGGCGACAAGGAGCCGGGATGGTGGGATTCGATGATAGGGCCCGGCAAAGCCTTTGACACTACGAAATATTTCGTGATCTGTTCAAATGTTATCGGCGGATGCAAGGGAAGTACCGGGCCGTCTTCAATAAATCCGAAGACCGGGAAGCCGTACGCTTTGGAGTTCCCGTTGATAACGATATCCGACATGGTCAATGCCCAGAAGTATTTAATAGGCCATCTTGGGATAGATAGGTTACTATGCGTTGTCGGCGGTTCGATGGGCGGGATGCAGGCGCTCCAGTGGGTCGCGTCTTACCCGGATAAAGTGCGGTCGGCCATACCGATCGCTACGACCTTAAAGCATTCTCCCCAGCAGATAGCTTTCGATGAGGTCGGAAGGCAGGCTGTAATGGGGGATTCAGATTGGCGGGAAGGGAATTATTACGGGCACGGCCAGCCTGAAAAGGGGCTTGCGGTCGCCCGCATGATCGGCCACATAACTTACATGAGCGACCAGTCGATGGAGGAGAAATTCTCGCGCCGCCTTAAGGACAAGAACTTCAGTTTTAAGTTTATCACCGATTTTGAGGTGGAGGGATACCTGAGATATAGAGGCGACAGTTTCGTGAAAAGATTCGACGCAAACTCTTATCTTTATATAACAAAGGCCCTGGATTATTTTGATCTTTCCGGCGGGAGACTGATACCGTCGGGAAAGACCATAGATACCCGTTTTTTGGTCATCGCCTTCAAGTCGGATTGGCTTTATCCTTCTTATCAGCTGCAGGATATCGTGCGCCAACTTAAAACCAGGCATGTCGATGCGACGTATTGCGAGATCAAGTCGACTTACGGCCACGATGCGTTCCTGCTCGAGGTGAAGGAGGAGACGCACCTTATCAGGCACTTTCTCAAGAAAGTATACAAGGAAGGTACATAACCATGGCGGAAGATGCGGAAAGGTTAGACCATAAGATAATATACGGAATTGTCGAACCCGATTCCAGGGTCCTGGACCTGGGTTGCGGCGAAGGGGATCTCCTTTATCTTCTCTCGAAGGGGAAGGGGATAAAGGCGCAAGGGATAGAACTCCGCGAAGACGCGATCTATAAATGCGTGGAGAAGGGATTGAGCGTCTTCCATGGCGATATAGACAGCGGCCTGACCGAATACCCCGACAAATCCTTCGACTACGTGATACTCAACCAGAGCATGCAGGAGGTGAGGAAGGTCGACTTCGTGATAGACGAGGCGTTAAGGATCGGCGATAAGGTAATAGTCGGGTTTCCTAATTTTGCTTACTGGCGTGCGAGGCTCCGGCTTTTTCTCAAAGGCAAGACCCCGGTTACTTATTCATTGCCCTACCGGTGGTATAATACCCCTAACCTGCATTTCTTAAGCATAAGCGATTTCAAGGAATTTTGTTCGGAAAAGGGTATTTCGATAATAGAGGAGTATTATCTGGGCAAGAGAAGCGCAGCCAATTTCCTGCCAAACCTCTTTGCTTTGAACGCGGTATATGTAATAACGAAGCGCTAAAAAGGAGACCGGAGATGAAAACGCTGGTCATTATAATTGTCGCCATCCTTGTCGTATTGTTTCTCGCAAAAGACTTTATCGCCGGCGCTTTTCTGACAGCCGGAATTAGCTCTTTTACCGATCTGCCCGCGAGCGTGCAAAAGCTCA
This sequence comes from Omnitrophica WOR_2 bacterium RIFCSPLOWO2_12_FULL_51_24, assembly GCA_001805885.1. GTDB lineage: Bacteria > Omnitrophota > Gorgyraeia > Pluralincolimonadales > Pluralincolimonadaceae > Pluralincolimonas. The sequence continues at coordinate 2,097 of MHHC01000021.1, read as the reverse complement.
GTTTGGGAGTTTTTAACAGTACGGTTGATGTCAAAGGATTTAAATTAGGCAACCCAAAGATGGTTTTTAGGGAAAGGGTGATGGTGGATATGCCGGAGCTCTACATAAATTATGATCTTGGCTCTTTTTTGACCGGCGCCAAGCATCTCAAAAAAGTAAAACTGTATCTCAGGGAATTTGTCGTCATAAAGAACGAGGCAGGAGAACTCAATCTCAATTCCCTCAAGGCGATACAGACAAAGGGACAGGCCGGCGAAAAAAAGAAGGATTCCAAATTTAAAATCGATGTCCTGGACTTAAAAATAGACAAAGTCGTTTACAAAGACTATTCGAGGCCGGGCGTGCCTGTGGTGAAAGAGTATAACGTAGGGATCGATGAACATTATACCAATATAACCAATCCCTATTCTTTCACCTCTCTGGTCGTATTTAAGGCCCTGACTAAAACCAATATCGCAAATCTAACTAATTTTGACCTTGGTCCGTTAAGGGGCGCCGCCTCAGATGCACTGAAAGAAGCTGTCTCAAAGACCGTTGAAACGGTAAAAGATTTATTGCCGTTCGGTAAATAAAAAGCGCATTAAAATATGCCCATGCGTAAGATAATTTTTATCATATCTATCCTGGTCTTCTCAGCGGATCGCGTCTACGCGGCTCCGGCATATGGGACGGATACCCCTCAAAAGGGAAAGATCTCAATCGGGTATCAAACCAATCTCGTCTTCAAGCACAGGTTAAACGATGAGCACGGCAGCCTCAGAAGTTTTCAGCATTTTGTCGATTTCTCCTACGGCGCGTTGGACTGGTTTACATTTGACGGCAAGCTTGGGGTAGGCGACCTGAGGCAGGACGGGGGAGAGATGCCGTCCGTAAATTACGGAACCGGCTTCGCGGGCGGATACGGCTTTCGGATACTTCTCCGGGACAAGACGGCTGATAAGACCAGGATCGTCTTCGGCTTCCATCATATAAGCGTCCATCCGACAAACGAAAATGCCGGCGGTAGTAAGTACGAAACTTTCCTTGACGACTGGCAGTTCGATATCCTCGGGTCCAAAAAATTCGGGAAGTTCGAGCCGTTCCTTGGCGGAAAGGTCTCCAAGTTCGATCTGGGCTATCGGGTAAACCGCGGCGAAAGGCAGAGGCTCTCCCCTAAATATTACGGAGGCCTGATAGCCGGCTGCGGGTTCGACCTTCGAGAGGATCTGACCCTGAAGATAGAAGGCCATATCATAGACGAAAATTCGCTGAGCGCCGGCCTTTATTACAAATACTGAAAGAAGGGGAAAGGGGATATGGATATCTTTGAGGCATTCAAAAATAGGATAAGCGTTCGGGAATACGGCGATAAGCCGGTCGAAAAAGAAAAACTCGAGAAGATGGTCAATGCCGGCCGCTTAGCCCCTACCGCGAGGGGTGAACAACCGTGGGAATTTGTGGTCGTGACCGGCAGGGAGAAGTTGAAGGAGCTCGCGGATATTGCCGACCATGGTAAATTCATGTCCGGCGCCGCGGCCGCGATCATCGTCTTCTGCAAGGATACCAAATATTATCTTGAGGACGGTTGCGCCGCCACGGAAAACGTACTTCTTGCAGCTACCGCCCTTGGAGTCGCTTCATGTTGGATAGCGGGCGACAAGAAAGAGTACAGTATCAGGATCGCCAAAGCCCTTAACGTCCCGCAAAGTTTTAAGTTGATAAGTATACTCTCTCTGGGTTATCCTAAGATCAAACCTGAGCCTCACCAAAAGAGGCCGTTTAACGAAGTAATACACTGGGAGGAGTTCTAATGAAAAAAGTTAAAGTCTATAGCACGCCAACCTGTCCGTATTGTGTAAGGGCGAAACAGTTCCTGAAGGATAGCAATATCGAGTTCGAGGATATCGACGTCTCCGCGGACCAGCAAAAATCGGAGGAGATGGTAAAGATCTCCGGCCAGATGGGCGTTCCGGTCTTGGATATTGAAGGCGAGATCATTGTGGGATTCGATAAGGAAGCGGTTAAAAAGGCTTTGGGCATTTAATGGTCTATGACCTTATCATTGTAGGCGCCGGCCCCGCGGGTATCACAGCGGCCGTTTATGCGGCGCGCAAAAAG
>MHHC01000020.1 GCA_001805885.1 Omnitrophica WOR_2 bacterium RIFCSPLOWO2_12_FULL_51_24 | reverse complement strand
CGAGGACCGATTTATCAAGTTTGAAATCCGGGATACCATAACGGAGGATGCCGCCTGCTTTGTCATCTCTCTCGAATACCGTGACTTTGTGGCCGGCTTTGTTGAGCTGGTCCGCGCAGGCTAGGCCCGCAGGCCCCGAACCAATAACCGCGATTTTCTTTCCGGTGCGCCTTTTCGGGGGATTGGGCTTTATCCAACCTTGTTTGAACGCGTGCTCGATGATATCGAGCTCATCCTCGCGTATTGTGACAGGGTCGTCATTTATCCCGAGGACGCACGCGAATTCACACGGCGCCGGGCAAATCCTGCCGGTTATCTCCGGAAGGTTGTTCGTCGCCTGGAGGACATCTATCGCCTTATCCCATTGGCCGCGGAACATGAGGTCGTTCCACTCGGGTATATAGTTTCCTATCGGGCATCCCCAATGACAGAAGGGCACGCCGCAGTCCATGCAGCGCGAGCTCTGCTCCCGGGACTTCTTCTCCGGCCGAAGGACCGCTACCTCCTTAAAATCCTTCACGCGCTCGCATACCGCGCGATAAGGCGGGGCCTCGCGTTTTACTTTCAGGAAACCCTTGACATCACCCATCGCTTACCTCGACAAATACCGGCTTCTTCTTTACTATGCCGCCCTCAAGCACGCGCTTGTATTCGGTCGGCATGATCTTGACGAAGTTTTTGACCTCTTTCTCCATATTATCCAATATCTTCTTCGCTTTCTCGCTGCCGGTATATTTATAATGATTTAACAGAAGGGAATGGATCGCGAATTTATCCTCGCTGCCGATCCTTTCGAGCTCCACCATGCCCATGTTGCAGCGCGATCTGAATTTCTTATCCTCGTCGTACACATAGGCGATGCCGCCTGACATGCCGGCGGCGAAATTACGGCCCGTCTTTCCGATAACGATGACGCGGCCTCCGGTCATGTATTCGCACCCGTGGTCGCCGACGCCCTCGATAACCGCAAAAACACCCGAATTGCGTATGCAGAACCTCTCGCCCGCGACCCCGCGGATATACGCCTCGCCCGATGTAGCGCCGTAGAAAGACGTATTGCCTATTATGATATTCTCGGAGGGCTTGAAAGACGCCCTTTTCGGAGGATAGACTATTATCTTGCCTCCGGAGAGCCCTTTGCCGATATAATCGTTCGATTCGCCCTCGATCTCAAAAGTTATTCCCTTAGCGAGGAACGCGCCGAAGCTCTGCCCCGCCGTCCCGTTAAATTTGAAATGCATCGTCCCGTCGGGAAGCCCGTCTTCCCCGTAGCGCTTTGATACCTCGCCGCTTAACATCGCGCCTGTCGTCCTGTCCGTATTCCTGATGGCCAAATCGGCTTTTACCGGCTCTTTATTTTCGAGCGCGTTCTTTGCCAGTTCCATCAGTTCGAGGTCAAGGACCTTATCTATGCCGTGGTCCTGCTTCGTTGTGCAATGAGTTCCGACATGAGGCGGGACCTGCGGCTTATAAAGTATATTTGAGAAATTCACCCCTCTCGCCTTCCAGTGGAGGACCCCTTCGTTCCTCTCGAGAAATTCGGTGCGGCCGATGAGCTCATCTATCTTGCGCACGCCGAGCCCTGCCATGATGCGGCGCGCCTCTTCGGCTACAAAAGTAAAGTAGGTCTGCAGGTATTCCGGCTTTCCGCCGAATCTCTTCCTTAATATCTCGTCCTGCGTGGCGACGCCGACCGAGCAGTTGTTGAGATGGCAATGCCTCAGCATGACGCAGCCAAGGACGATAAGCGCGGCGGTCGCGAAACCGAATTCTTCGGCGCCGAGGATCGCGGCGATGACTATATCGCGGCCTGTCCTCATCTGTCCGTCCGCCTGCAGGCGGACGCGGCTCCTCAGGTCATTTAAGACGAGTGTCTGGTGCGTCTCGGAAATCCCGAGTTCCCATGGCAATCCGGCATGTTTGATGGAGCTGATAGGTGACGCGCCCGTCCCTCCGTCGCCTCCGGAGATGAGTATCATATCCGCGTGGCCCTTCGCCACGCCGGCGGCTATAGTGCCGACGCCGATCTCGGAAACGAGTTTCACGCTTACGCGGGCGCGTGGATTCGCGTTCTTCAGGTCAAAAATAAGCTGGGCCAGGTCCTCGATGGAATATATATCATGATGCGGCGGAGGTGAAATTAACGTGACTCCCGGCGTCGAATGGCGGACCTTCGCTATCGTGACGCTTACTTTATGGCCGGGAAGCTGGCCGCCCTCTCCGGGCTTCGCGCCCTGCGCGATCTTGATCTGAAGTTCGTCGGCATTAGTCAGATAATTACTGGTCACGCCGAACCTTCCGGATGCGACCTGCTTTACCGCCGAACGCAAACTATCGCCATTGGGAAGGGGAATAAACCTTATCGGGTCCTCCCCGCCCTCGCCCGAGTTTGATTTACCGCCCAGGCGATTCATCGCGGTGGCCATCGCCTCGTGCGCCTCTTTACTTATCGACCCGAAACTCATGGCTCCGGTCACAAAACGCTTGACTATCTCCGATGCCGGCTCGACCTCTTCCAGAGGTACGGGGCTGATGCCCTTTCCGCCTCTGGTAGAAAACTTTAAGAGCCCGCGTAATGTGCAAAGGCTCTTTTCCTGATTATTTATCAGCTCGGCGAATCTCTTAAACGCTTCGAAATCGTTATTGCGGACCGAATCCTGTAATTCCGATATCGATTCCGGATTCCATAGATGAAATTCACCGTCTCGCCGCCATTGGTAAAGCCCGCCGACCGCTAATTGCGGCTTCTCGGCCGACCTTTCGTGAAACGCCTCGCTGTGTCTTTCTATCGTTTCCCGCGCGATCACATCGAGTCCGACACCGCCTATCCTCGAGACTGTGCCGGTAAAGCATCTCTCGATCACTTCATCGTTTAATCCGAGCGCCTCAAATATCTGCGCGCCGCGGTAGCTCTGGAGGGTCGAGATGCCCATCTTCGAAAGGATCTTCAATATGCCGTGGACGAGGGCATGGATGTAATTCTTTTGCGCCGTCTTGAGGTCCATATCAAGCTCTTTTTCTTTGATGAGGCCTTCTATGGACCTATAGGCGAGGTATGGGTTCACGCAATCCGCCCCGTATCCGAAGAGGAGCGCGAAATGCGCGATCTCTCTCGGCTCGCCGCTTTCTATTATTATGCCTGCCTGCGTGCGCGTCATCTCGCGTATAAGATGATGATGAACCGAAGCCACTGCCAATAGTGCCGGCAGGGCCGCGTATTTTTCGCCTACACCCCTGTCGCTTAAAATTATAAAACCATATCCGTCCTTTATCGCCTTCGAGGCCTCTTTGCAGATCCTATCCAGCGATCTCCTGAACGCAACCTTCCCCTTTTTAGCCTCGAATAACGTTAAGATCGTCTTGGTCCTGAATGTCCTGTTCTTTATATGCCGTATCTTCTCGAGTTCTTCGTCCCTTAAGATCGGATTTCTTACTTTAAGGCGGTGGCAATGGCTCGGGGTCTCATCGAGGATATTTTTCTCGCTGCCGAGGTATGTATCGAGGGTCATGACGAGTTCCTCGCGGATAGGGTCTATCGGCGGGTTCGTAACCTGAGCGAAAAGCTGTTTGAAATAATCGTAGAGCATCCTCGGCTTTATTGACAAGACGGCAAGCGGAGTGTCATCACCCATCGAGCCGGTCGGTTCGGCGCCTGTCTCGGCCATCGGCTTAACTATTGTCCTCAAGTCCTCTTTCGAATAACCGAAGGCCTTCTGCAACCCGAGGATATCCTTTATCTCTGCGAATTTAAATTTTTTCGGCGCAGGAACATCTTCAAGCCTCTCGAGATTTTCCTTTAGCCATTTCTTATACGGTTTGGCGGTTGAGACCCTGTCTTTTAATTCTCTGTCGTCGATAATGCGGCCTTCATGTGTGTCGACAAGGAACATCTTGCCGGGTTTGAGGCGCCCATTTACGAGGATATTTTCAGGCGCGATATCCAGGACACCGACCTCCGATGCCATGACTACTATACCGTCTTTCGTTACGACATAACGTGCCGGCCTCAGGCCGTTCCTGTCGAGGGTCGCGCCGATAAATCTGCCGTCGGTAAACGCGATCGCGGCGGGCCCGTCCCAGGGCTCCATCAGACAGGCGTGATATTCGTAGAAATCTCTCCTTTTTTCGTCTATCTGGTTATTAGCCTGCCCCGCTTGCGGGGCCTGCCATGCCTCAGGGATGAGCATCATCATCACATGCGGAAGAGAGCGGCCGCTTAAGACGAGCATCTCGAGGGCGTTGTCTATCATCGCCGAGTCACTTCCGCCCGGGACGACGACCGGGAATATCTTATTTATATCCTTTCCGAAGAGGCCGCTTCTAAATAATCCCTGGCGCGCGGCCATCCAGTTTATGTTTCCGCGCAGCGTGTTTATCTCCCCGTTATGGGCAAGGTAGCGGAACGGCTGTGAGAGGTCCCACGTCGGGAATGTGTTCGTGCTGTAACGCGCGTGGATGAGCGCGAAAGAGCTCGCGATGCCCTCATCTTTTAAGTCGAGGAAATACTCCTTGAGCTGAGTGGACATAAGCAGCCCTTTATAGCTCAATGTCCTCGACGATAGCCCTGTGATATAAAAATATTTTTTCTGCCGTATCTTTGAGCTGCGGATGAGGCTCTCTGCGCGCTTCCTCGCCACATAGAGCTTTCTTTCAAACGTAAGTTCATCGGGAATTTCAGGGGATTTTCCAACGAAGATATGTTTTATGGCCGGTTCTGTCTCCCTCGCGGTCTTTCCTATCATGGTATCATCAACGGGGACGTCTCGCCAACCGAGAAATTTAAGCCCTTCCTCCTCGATGATCTTTCTGAAATTATCCTCGCAGAATTTTCTTTCCTTATCATCGGTCGGGAGAAATATGAGGCCTACCCCGTAATCTCCGGATTTCGGAAGCCTGATACCTATCTTCGAGCATTCTTTCGATAGGAACCCGTGCGGCACCTGAATAAGCACGCCGGCGCCGTCGCCTGTCTTCGGGTCAGAACCGGTCGCGCCCCGGTGCATCAGGTGCTCAAGGGCAAGGATGCCCTTCTTTACGATATCGTAAGACTTACGGCCCTTGATATCGCAGACGAATCCTACGCCGCAGCTGTCGTGCTCGAACCGCGGGTCGTATAATCCCTGTTTTTCCGGTAAGTGTGCGTGGCCCATTTATCCGGATATTCTCACATTCAACAGTTTCGCGGTGTAGTAGAAACCTATCTTCGGGTCCTTCAGGACCGGCGGCATGAAACCGGATTCCTTGACCGGGTGGAAACCCGGCCCCTCGATGAGGATCGCGAGCGTATTCTCATTGCGCAGGAACGGCTCCGGGATGTAAAAATCGTTCTGCGGCCCGACCGACTCGTATTTGCCGAGCGCTCTCCCGTTCAGATATATGACGCATCTCTCTAAGGCGTGGTCTATCGTAAGCTTGAGGGCACAGACGCCGCCCTTGCGGGGCAAGAGCTTAAACTTCCGCCTGTACCATAGGAGCTCGCCCATATCCTTCGCGAATACGTATTTCTTCGCCGGAGGCGAAACCCTCCATCCGCTCTCGCTGCATTCGGATTTATGATAGCCCTTGATCAAGCCGCCCGCCCTTTCGCGTATAAGCATCTTCTTCAGGATGATGCTAAAGGCCCTGCCGGATGCCCTGCCGTGTATCTTCACCGGCTGCATTATGCCGCTCAGCTTTTTTATCGGCCCTTCATGCGGATGCGCCTTTGTGTGATAGGCGTTCTCATACCTTACGGCAAGGACGTTCTCGCCCTTCTTTACGGCCCCCGTAATATCAAGATCGGGGCTCCCTATCCCGCGCCAGATGAATTCACCGTTTATATAGACATAGAACCTGTCTATGTCGTTGGTCACGATCTTCGCGCGGCACTCTGACGGTTTGCCCTTTAGTCCGAACTTCTGCCTGTACCAGATAAAACCGTGCTCCAGGAATCCTGCCTGTTCCAGCGCCTTCGGCAAGGCTATCGTCTTCCACGATGAATCGTTATAACCGCATTCTTTCTCTTCGATGTCAGAGATGAACCGGGGAGAGTCAAGCCATGTTATTTTCGGAAGCTCTTCCACGGCGCAATCATACTCGAAAGTCGCCGACCCGGTCTCCTTGTCGTATTTGAATTTCACCTTCACGTTGTTGATCCTTATCGCCTTGGGCACGAAGGCCGTAAATATCCTCGTGCGCTGGTTGCTGCCGTTCTTGACCTGCGCGCTTATGCCGATGGACTTCCGGTCGACGAGGATATCCCCGATATAATAGTAATCGCTGACCACTACCGCCTCTTGCCTGTCCCATACCCTTGCGGCCTTTTTATCGTCAAGGAATACGAAAAAGACCCCGCCCACCTTTATTATGCGGAGCCCCCCGTTATCGTTCTCTATGATATAACCGTCCCTGGCCTTCTCTACCCTGAAATCGCCCTCGACGACCACCGGTTTCGCGGAACCGCATTTGAGATAGGTCCTGCTTTTAAGTTCCGACTTTCCGACGAGAAACACAAATTCATCGTTGCCGATCTTTTTCCTCAACAGGAGCTCGCATGTCGACTGTTTCAGTACCATACCCCCATCGCCTATGGGTATATCGATGGGTAAGAGGAATGAAGACCGGGGGCCAAGCTCAAGGTCCCCTTTCATGGGCAGCCTCTTGTTCCTCTTCTCTGCCGGAGAAAAATATTCTATCTGGACCCTGTGGGTATCTTCCGTGAGATTGCGGATCATGATGAATCCGCCCTTCCTCCCGGCCGTTTCGACGACTTTGACGTTCTCGAAAGTCCCCGAGAAGTCGGGCTTGACCGCGCCCTTCTTCCGGTCTACGAGCGCCACGGTATTGCCGGCGTCGATAAACTTTGCCGCGCCCTCCTTCTTCTCCGCCTCGAAAAGCACGTCCTCGAACGAATCGAGGAACTGCGCGGTATTGCGGGCCATGTGATATTTTGTCGGAGAGACCTCGCCCCACTCCCTTATAGGCGAATGGCCGAAATCATACGTAGTGCAGGTGCCTATACCGTCTAAGTCGCCCTTGCAGTTCCAATAAGGGAATGTCGTGCCGCCGACAAACAGGAATTGGTTCATTACTGACGCGCCCTCGGCTATGACCGTCCTAAGTATCGCCCTCGTGACCTCCGGCTCTATCTGATAGAGAGGTCTGCCGAACTGCGCGAACCAGCCGGTCTCGAGCTCCATTATCATCAGGGGTTTTTTGGGCTGTTCCGCGACCGAGGCGTCTATCGCCTTGTCGAAATCGTTGAACTCCCACAGCCATATCCACGGGATGTTCGGGTAATACGTCCTCGCGTCGATTATCTCGCTCTTTCTCAAGAAACTTCCTTCGACCGCAAAAGTCGGAATGTCTATACCCGTCTTACGCACCATCTTGAGCAATTTAAGGTGATAGCGCAGCGCGTTGTCCCTGTATCTCTTTACGCCGCTGAATGCTATGAGGTGGTCGTATTCATTCTCTATCTGGAACAATATAATGTTGCCGCCTTTAGTGATCAGATGCGGCCTGAGGATCTTTGCGATCTCCTTATAATACTTGCCGACAATCTTAAGATACTTGGGATCGTCTTCGCGCAGATTTATTTTTTTGGCCAAGAGCCAATCCGGGAACCCGCCGGAATCCCACTCCGCGCAGATATACGGGCCCGGCTTTATGACAAGATAAAACCCGTATTTCTCGGTCAGTGTTATGAATTTCTCGAGATCGCGGTCGCGCGCCCAATTAAATTCGCCCTCTTTCGTCTCGTGGAAATTCCACGGTATATACGTCGCGACGAGGTTTAAGCCCGCCGCCTTCATCTTCTGAAGCCTGTCTTCCCATAATTCATGCGGCACGCGGAAGTAATGGAACTCTCCGCCGTAGAGCAACACGCGTTCTCCGCCTATGATCATGCTCTTTCTGTCGAAAGAAACAACACCCTTATTCACCGAAACCTCCTATTTGATCTAGTTGAAGAACACCTTTATCTCTTTTATTTTTCTCTCTCTTATAAGATCCGCGTACGGCCCGGGGACGCTGCCGGTAAATTCCTTTGTAGTGCCATCCTCGAGCGTCACCAGATACTTGGCTCCCTCGCTCTTCCCGAATATATCTCTTCCCTTGGGGTTGACGTAAGTCACGGGGATCTTTCCCAGGAAGATGAATTTCACCGTGCCCTTCTTTACCGTCTCCTCGCGTAATTTCCCGCAGGGAGAATAATAACTGACCTTGCGGTCCTTTTTAAGGAACATATCGCCCTTCAAGGCCGGCGAGAGGCTGAATACCAGTTTACCGTTCCCATCCAGCGCAAACGGCTTGCCGCCGGTAACCATTATAAGCCACATATGGACGAATTCCGCGGTCGAACCGGAGAGCCTCGCGTAGAACCCCTGGCCGTGGACCTTCCTGTCGGGATGGACGCTGCTTGCGATAAACGATGAATTTTCGAATATGCTGCGCCCGTAGACCTCGGGCTTCAGGAAAGGCACGAGCACGTTCTTTAAGTTCTCATAATAGTCCTCATAAAGCCCGGCCTTCAGGAGTTCAAGCATATATTTGTATTCCATGTGCAGCCAGATCGATTGGTTCTCCAGCCAGCCCGGATTGAAGGTCTTTGTCCTGCCTATCTCATACGGTTCTTTTTCTAGCGAGGCATTCACGAAAAACATTTTAAGCTTCTTGTCAACCAGATCACTCTTCATCAGATTGCGGTGCAGCTTCGCCGCGACCGACTTATCCTCCTCCACTTTAAGCGCGTGGACCTGCGCCTCCAGGAATAACGGCAGCGGTCTCGAATTGAACTTCATGACTTTTATGCATGGAAGACCTTTGTGGTTTATCTTCGGCACTTCTTTCCCGGAGTTGTCGACATAGGTGATCTGTTCGTATTCGGCGGGGATATTGATGAAATATCCGGAATAAAGCCCGGTCTTCTCGTCAAAACTTTTGTTTATTGCGGATTGTATTCTCTTACCCGCAATTATAAGGTATTCGGAGAGCTCGTCAGCCGGGACCGGGACCAGCCTGCCGATTATCCCGAACTTCACCTTCTTCCTGAAATCCTCTTTTATCGCGGTCAGCTTATCCCATACGCCGAAATCGTCTAATCTTCCGTCGAGATAATCGCTTAAGATACCCCTGGAACTTCTAACGATATCGGCAACCTCCTCGGGAAGCTCGAGAGCGGCGTTGTCAACGTTCTCGTCAACGTTCGCGTTGAGGTTTTTCGAGATCATACTGATGAGTCTCTTTAACTCGAATGTCTCGTTGGAGGACGAGCCGAAGAGACCAGGCAGGCCGTTTAACGCGTCATACCAGTTTGGCTTATCTGTCTCCATCTCGATGCCGCAGCCGTCCGGCCCGATGGAGTTTATCTTGTTGACCGCGATGATGAAAAGTTTCGTTATGAGGTTCGTTCTGTAGATATCGCCTTTGCCGTTTACTTTGCGAACGAGCGTCTTGTCCGACTTCCTGCCGGAAATCATTTTCTTCTTTTCTTCGTCGATCCTCACCGCGCCCAATTGGATAGGTTTGCCGTCCCAGACAACGTATTTATCCTCCCTCGGAAGCACTATGCAAGGGCCGTCGTGGAATGTGAAATCCCTGCGATCAAAGAAGAGCTCTTTCCTCCTGTCCGGATATACCGCAAGGAAGCTGTCGATGAGGTCCATGTTATAATGCCAGTGGTCGCTCCAGAACCCGTCGCTATGCTGTGAATTCTGGATCGCGTCGGAATTCTCAAGTATCCGGGAGAGCATCTCCTCTTTTGATACGGCCGGCTTTATCGAATCGGAGTCGATGAACTTGAAGATGTCGCCGGGGGTGAAAGGGTTTTTGAGAAATTCATCCATCCTGTCGGCTGCTCTACTGAAGATATCTATAAGGAGTTTTTTGCCCTTAGCTTCGCTAAGGACCGTGCCCTTCGCTTCGCTCAGGACCTTGCCCCCTTTGTATACAAAGGACATCCCGCCCACGCCGTGCGGATTGAACCCGTCGATCTGTATGAGATTTACGAAATTCACTATATTGGTCATCCCGACATCGGGATTGAAGAACGCATCATTGCGCCTATTTTGATTCACGTCCCTGTAATTGGAATCACCCTGGGAATAGACGGTAGGCGAGAGGTAGAACTGATTATAATCCCTTTCCAGGTCGCCGTGTTTTCTGGAATAGACATAGAATACCTTGCCTCTATCCTTGGCCACTGCTATCGGGAAGCCGCCTCTTAAAACGTTATCGAGAAAATTCTGAACGGAATACCTGTCGAATTTCTCATTTTCGCTTACGATCAAAGAACAGCTCATTATCGATTCAATAAGGACCCTGTTCCTTTCGAGCTGTATCTCCGCAAAATCCGCAGTAAGGGCGCGCGCGACCTTCTCTGTATCGCCGAGAGAGTCAAGGGTCCCGCAGGCGCAGTATAAGGCAAGCGCCTCCGACGGCCTGAGCGTAATATTCTCGTAGCACATAGCGGAAGAAAATTCGCCGCTCGTGAGCTCATTCTTAAGATCGTATGCAAATTTGGACTTGACGTTAAATTTTGAAGGAAAGATAAGGTCCTCCCTCGTGCCGAAGATCTGCGAGGTATCGACCAGGGGACGCTTCAGCTCCGCCTTCTTGCCGTCCACTTTGACGCATGCATAGTAATGTCCCCTCTTCACCATCGCGACCTCGGGGCCGTCTTCGTGGGTCGTCCTGATGTGAAAATATGGGATCATTTTTTCGAGGTTCTCTACGAAACTAAAGGATCTGACGAGGTATTTCATCCTCTTGAGGCTGACATCATCCATCCCGAACGGGATGACCCGCGGGATACCGTCGAGGAGTTCGATCTTTATCGGCCGTTTGGAGATATTTTTTATCTCCACCTGCCTTATCAGGCCGGGGAACGGTTCCTGCACTACATTGCAGTATTTGATTTCGACGCTTATTCCCAGTCTCTCGTGGATTTCCTTGAGTATGACGGAATAAGGGGTTATTATCATCGTCTGGGACGGGATGTATCTCTCTTCTTTCTCGTATATCCGGAACGGCTCATATAAAGTAAATCCACCCTTGACCCTTATCTTGATAAAAGTCCTGAAGCCTTGCGTCCCGACCAGCTGATACGCGAAATTCGCCGGCAGGAATTCCATCATCGCGCGGTCTTTGCTCTCTATGCCCAGGCTGCAGACCGCCTGATTCCTGTTCACATAAAAGACCCACATCGGGATCCCGTCCACTCCGGCTATACCGGGCAAAAAACTCGAAAAGGCCTTTGAGTAGTTGTAGTTCTCGATGATAAACTCGTTATCATTGCCGATCTTGTATGCGGCCGTTCTCCTCATCCTCTTCTCCTATAACCTGTCGCAACTCTTCCTTATTATTAATTTCGCCGCGATACTCTTTGACACAAAATTCGGGTCCAATACAGCCTCGGTGACCGCTTCGCCCATCTCCCCATACGGCTGCCTGAGTGTCGTGAGCGGAGGCTCGGTCTTGGACGACGCCGCAAGATCGTCAAAACCTACTATCGATACATCCCGCGGTACCTTTATCTTTTTTTCTTTAAAGAACTCGAGGCCGCCGTAGGCCATGAGGTCGTTAGCATAAAATACTGCGTCGGGTCTTTTCTTTTGTGAAAATAATATCGCCGTCGCTTTTTTTCCGCCAGCGGCCTTATAATCCCCGTTCACTATAAGGCCCTGTTCCGGCCTGAGCCCCTTCGCCTGGAGGGCGTTTAAGAAACCCTGATACCTCACATGGGTGTCATACCTATTGCCCGGACCCCTCACGAAACCGATCTTCTTGTGTCCTAGTCCGACCAGGTATTCCCCTACCTCAAAACCCGCCCGGAAATTATCGACATCGACATATTTCGTCTCTGCGACTATCCTGTCTCCTACACATACGAAATTTACTTTCTCGCCGTGCAGGAAGATCCCTTCCGGAGCTTCAAGGTCGGGCGCGATAAAGGCAAACCCCTCTATTATGCCCGCCTTATGATAATTGACCAGGTTCTTGAGCCTCTTTATGTTCTCCGGTTCGTTGTCGTTAAGGCTTACTATTATTACGTCGTATCCCTTCGCCCTGCAATTGTCGCTGATAGCGTCCATCAGGTTGATGAAATATTCTGTCCGAAAGAAGTTTTCGTATTTGGTCAGGATACATATCATGCGCGCCTTCATCTGGATGTTCTTCGAGAGGCCGCGGCCGAAGGGGTTTACGCTGTAGTTGAGCTTTTTGGCAACCTTGAATATCCGCCGGCGCAGTTCTTCCTTGACGTAAGGATGCCCGGCCAGGGCCCTGGATACGTGCATCGGGGATATGCCGACTATCTTGGAGATCTCTTTAAAGGTTACTTTCTTCATATTATGTTATCGATAACATATTGAGGTCACTTGGGAGTCGAACTCAAAAATGGGGAGAACTTTATTTCCAAATATGATTTCTTTATCTCTGTGAATGATCGGCTCTCGCCGGCCGGCGCGTTCGCCCCATAGCCCGCCAGTTCTATCTCCTGCGTGTTCTGGTCCGGGCTGGCGAGGTCATAGAAATCTGGGTCCACTCCGTCTTCGGCGACCGTATTCTCGCCGCCGCCGCCATGCCATTCCTCCGCTTCCCTGTATATCTCCCGGACGTGCCCATGGTCCTCGATGCCGGTCGCGACGATAAATCTCCAGATCCTTCCCTGGGGATTCCCTATTATCTTATGCGGCACCTGGATCTCGATAGTAGCCACGTTTGAATCCTTGATCTTGAAACCGGGCGTATCGGTCTTTTCGCCGGAGGTCTTTGCGACAAGTCTCCCCTTCGCGTCCCAGATCATACCTCTATACGTTCCGGATATGACAATAACGTAATCGGCGGCAAGCGAACTTGAGACCCTCAACTCGCCGAACGTACCGCTATCCGAATCCATCGTATCGATGTCACCCTGCTGTATCACCCTCATGCCTTTTCTGCCGCCACCGGCGCCGTCGGTGTCTACGGCGATAACTCGGTAAGGGGCCCACCACTCGCCGGGCATTGTCATCTTAATAAGAAAATAAACGTTCCTACTGTCCCATGTGACCCTGAACTCCTTGAGATCAGCAGCTCTTGCCATGGCGGGATTTTTGGGATAGGTGTATCTGCCGTTTCCGGTGTCGTCGCCTAAGGCGTCTTCCCATATGAATTCGCCTTTGCTTATCGTTCCCGTATCAAGCTTGGTCGGAGCGACACCGACCCAGTCGGATACCGAACCGTCTACCTTTATGGAATGGCCGGATAGGGTTCCGTACGTCTCTCCCGCATCAGCGGGAGAGCAGAGCAGGAAAAGAGATACCAATACCAGATAAAAAATAGGCTTCCTTCTCATCCTCCTGCCCTTTCTACAAAAATAGACCTGTTATTTCGAACCGAAATTAACCGTCAAGAACGATTTCCCGATAGTTGCGAAACCTTTCGGATCGCCCTCTTGCGCGTTAGGATCAAAACTACCCAGTTCTTTCTCCTGCGTAGCCTTGTCGGACCCGGCTAAATCATAGACATTCGGATTCACGTTGACTTCAGCTCCGCCGCCGCCATGATACTGGCTTTGCGTCGCCTCGACCCTTCGGGCGACATCGCTATCCTGCTGACCTGTAGCAATAATGAATTTCCACGTCTCTCCTGCTGGACTAGCCCCTTGGGGCACGCCTATTAGCTTCAACGGAATAACGACTTCGATCGCATTCCAGTTAAAGTCATCGACCTTGAACCCTGGTGTATCATCCGGCTGCGCCTCTTTGCGGGCTATCACCTTGCCCTTCTCGTCATAAATACGGCCCTTATAACTCGAGGAGATCGCCACGACATACTGACAAGCAAGTGCGGGCGCGACTTTCAGATTGGCGAAAGTGCCTGAATCGAAACCGCCTTCATCCATATCACCCTGCGCCAAGACCTCTGTCCCGCCGGCGGCCCCTTCTTTATGTATCCCTACTATCTTGAAACCGGTCCACCAGTCTCCGGGCCTGTCGGTCCTGATCAGGAGATAAAGGTTATCCTTATCAAATGTCACCCTGAATTCTTTCAGGTCCGCGCCTTTCTTGAGCACCTTATCCAGGGGATAAGTATAACTTCCGCTTCCTGCATCATCGCCCGCCGCATCCTTCCATATGTACTCTCCATTGCTCACCGCGGCTGAGTTCTCCTGTTCCGGAGCTACGCCTGTCCAGTCTCTTATATTCTTGTCGGCCGCGATGGTGTGCCCGGTAACCGGGATCTTCCCCGCTTCATCGACAGTAAGAGCTTTTACGGCTGTAGCCGCAGGCTCCGCAGCATCCTCGGCAAAACATACAGACGAAAATACCAGCCCAATCACTAAAAATAACGCTACTCTGCCCATTTTACTGCACCTCCTTTTTATGGGGACTTCGCCCCCTCGTCGCTGAATGTAACGGTCAGATAAGACCTCCTGATGGTCACAAACGTGCCGGGATCCGCGGAGTCACCTTCCTTTTTGTAGCTGTTCAGTTCATATTCCTGCGTCTTCCTGTCAGGGCTCGCAAGATCGTAAACATAGGGGTTCGAGCCGTTTATCTCGCCTCCTCCTCCATGCCACTCGGACGCATCCTTATCTATTTTCCTGAAAATTTCGTTATCTTGCAAGCCGACTCCGACTATAAATCTCCACGTCTGTCCCGAGAGGAGAGCCGGGCTTGCCCCTATAAGTTTCAATGGGATAGCCACCTCAACGGCATTCCAATTCGCGTCATCTACCAGAAATCCGGACGTATCATTGTTATCGCCTTCCTTACGAGCGATAAGTTTTCCTTTCGCGTCCCAGATGCGGCCCTTATAGGAATTGGATATCCCTATGGCGTATTCGCAAGCCAGTTCCGGCGAGACCTTAAGGTTGCCGTAGCAACCAGTGTCAGGACTAATGTCATCTAAGTTGACCTGTGCCAATACCTGAGTACCGCTATTTCCGCCTTTAGCGCCATCCTTGTCTATCCCTATTATCCTGTAAGGCGCCCAGTAATCTCCGGGGCGATCGCATTTTATCATTAAATAGAGATTCTCGCTGTCCCAAGTGACCCTAAATTCCCGCAGGTCCGCGCCTTTGTTCACCGCTCTATTCGTCGGATACGTGTAATGGCCGTTCCCGGTATCATCGTTTTTCTCATCTTTCCATATATATTCTCCGTTACTGACCGTCGCGGCGTTCTCCTGTTCCGGCGGAACGCCGACCCAATCCCTTACATTCTTATCGACCTTTATGGAATGGCCCTTGACCGGCTCGGCGATCATGATTTTGACCGTGTCGGCCGTGACCTTGACCGTGTCGATGGTGACCCCGCCGCCCTTCTCAATTTCCCTTACTATCAGCATATGGGCTGAGCCCGGTTTATATCCTTCGTCTATCTTCCACTCGGCCGTGTATAACCCCATATTGGGCGACATCTGCATAAACTGCCCGTTATCGATAGAATATTCTATTTTATCGACTTCCTTGTTAGCTCTCGGTTCGACCATGAGCGTAGCCATCCTATAGACGCTCGCGCCCTCAAACGGAAATACTATGGTGACCTTATTTACAACCCTGACGCTTATGCTCTTTATGTTTATCTGTCCTATCTTATCGGTCGCCTTTACGTTTATAGTGTGGTTTATGCCTTTTAATTTGGTCGTATCCCAATCGGCCGTATAGGTTCCGTCTCCTGCGGGGGTCATCGATCTCCAGTCGTCTCCGTCCGTGGAATACTCGACTTTTGCGATATTTTTCTGTTTATCCTCCGCGACGATTTTGACCACATCGCCCACTGATGAGTCAGATTTAGGCTCTACTATGGCGGGTTCGGGCAAGGGAACGTTCGAGACTTCTCCCTCAAGGGTCATCGCGAAAATATGGATCTTCTTATCCGCGGGCAAACCAATAGAAGAAAGGATCTTCTTCTTGTCGGGCTCCAGCGTCTGTATATAGAGCGCCACGCCCGGTTTTCTGTCAGCGGCCACTTCATGATGGTGTGTAGTCATCATGACCGTTTCTTCGCCGAAGACAGGGTTCCCTCCCCACCAATCTGAAAAACCGGTCACAACCTTCTCGGAGGTGCCGTTGGTATAGTTGAGAATAAACGGTTGTCTCGACCCGCCGTTATGCATAGTGGCAAGTATGTGCACTTTTGTATAATTACCCGGGGCGAAAGCTATCTTTTGTTTGTTGCATTCGACATTATTTTTTGCGCCGTCGGTCTTTTCGCCTAATCTGAACTTTACCTTCTCGGCGCCGTTGAATATGAATTCGGAATTCGAGTCCGGCAGCTCTTCGGCCGGGAAGTCATAGCCCGTACCGTCACCGCGGTTTTTATTCCAGGAGATCCAGTCATGGTCAAAGGGTAATCCCACGTACTGGCCGGGTTTGTTATCGATTGTCACCTTGGCTTTAGCTTCGGCTGTCTGGTTCCCCGTATCAGTGGCCGTGAATTTAAGCTCATGCGCGGAACCATCCGGAAGCCCTGAGGCATCCCATGTCGCCTGATAATCCCCCTCGCCTATGCTCTCCATCTGCAGGACTTCTCCTCCGTCTACAGAATAGGTGACTGAGGTGACGACCTTGTCGTCGGTCGCGACGGCTTTCAGGGAGAGCTTGCCCATCACAACATTTTGATCTTTCAGATTGGCCGTGATAGTCGGAGGCCCGTCAATATTATCGATGGTGACCCTGATGAAATCGGAGATATAGTAACCTTTCTTGCTTTTCGCGCGCACGATAAACGTATGCCTGCCTTCCGATATCTTGGTCGTATCCAATTCCATCTGATAGAGGTCTTTTTTCTGGGAGAGCCGGCCCAAAGACTTCCCTTCGATAATCAGTTCCACGGCCTCAGGCTTCTCTCTCCCTTTTATCTCGGCCGATATGGCGACCTTGCCATTTAAGGCCTGCCCTTCTGTCGGCTCTTTGATCTCAACCGTCAAATCGCCTAAAAGCGAGCCATATTGCCGCTGCAGCTGAAAATAGACCGGCTTCTGTAATTTCCTGTCGATCGTCATCGTGCCCATCGTCTGCGGCTCGTTTATCATCGTGTGCCAATCGGCGATAGTCCACCACGTTGCGCCGGCAACATACGGAAACTCCCTAAGGGCCCCGAAGGTTTCCTTTGCCACTTCGATCTGTACCTCCTCCTGCGGGAAATCCCCGTAATGTGCCCACATGCCGTATTCGGTGGATATTATCGGTTTGTCGGGAAACGCCTTATGCGCTTTCTCCAGTGCGACTTTCGTGTCAGCGTCATACGAACCGCCGTAGAATATCCCGTAATAAGTGGTGAATCCCAGCAGGTCGCATTCCTTCTGGGTTGCATCCGTCGGATCGCTTCCAGAGGCCGATTGCGCTACGAGGCGCGTCCCGTCGACCTTGTAGGCGTTCTCCCTGAGGTCTTTGATAAAAGCGGCTCTCTCCGCCTGCCAGCTGCACTCGTTGCACGTGCTCCAGATTATGACCGAAGGCCTGTTATAATCGCGGTATATCATCTCGAACCACATCTGTCTTGCGATGCCGCGGACATTCTTTTGGATTAAAAATTCCGGCCCGCCGAACCAGAAAACGGGTATCTCTTCCCAAATAAGAAGGCCCATCCTGTCGGCGATCAGGTAAGTCTCCTGCTGGTTAGGGTAATGGGCAGTCCTTACGAAATTCACGTTGGCATCTTTTGCGAGCCTGAAATCCTCGACAATGCTGGCCGGACCGTAAACCCGCGGGCCGGGCTCTCCGTAGAATACCGCGTGCCGGGCGATACCGCGGAGGAAAACCTCTTTTCCGTTCAGGAGAAGTTTCGCGTTAGCCTTATCGACGCTGATCTCCCTGACGCCGAACTGCGTATAGAACTCATCTGATTTTGTCTTTTTGTCCCCGAGATTTACCTGCAATACATAAAGGTTCGGTGCCTCCGGCGACCAGGGCTTGAGTCCGCTTGACTTCAGGGAGAACCTGAATGCCTTTGCCTCGCCGGCCTTGAGGGTTATCTGTTTAGAGGTCTCGCCCTGAACGGAGACGGTTTTACCTGTAATCATCTTCTTTGCCGACGCTTCCTCCAAATTGCTATCCTTTACATTGGCTTGAAGGACTTTAAGCGACAGAGATGAGTTGACTTCGGCATCGCTCCGGTTATAGGCAACCACATCTATCGTCAGTTCAGAATTTTTCTCGTCGACGAGTTTTGGCTTCACATCAGCGCGGACAACAGAGACTAACGGTGATATTTCTATATACACATTTCTGGTTATCCCGCCGTAATTCCACCAGTCGCCTGTAGCATACAGTACTATATTATGATCGTTCGTCTTGAGGGCCTCGGGTGAGCTGTCGCCGTTGGGGAGCCATGGGATATTATCGACGCGGACGGCTATCACGTTATCCTGCCCGTAGTTAAGGTATTGGCCTATATCGAAGGCAAACGGAGTATAACCGCCTTCATGGCAGCCTATCCATTTCCCGTTGATCCAGACGTCGGTGAAATAATTCGCGGCCTCGAACATGAGCTTTATGTATTTTCCGGCCGCATCGGAGGGGATTGTAAAATGGCGCCTGTACCATACACCGTCCATATATCTGTCCGGAGCGGGATTCTCTACGCCCGGGATCTGTTTTTCTTTCCATCCGCCATCATTGTATTCGGCCTTATGCCTATCTGCGCCCTCCCGTTCGACAAGTTTTATGTTCTCCGGCGTCCTATTGTAAAGCGTGAGCTTATGGTCGACGCTTTTTCGTTCGACCTTCCACGCGCCGTTTAGATCTACATATAAATGGTCCTGCTTCTCCCACGACGGGAAAGGTATGCCGTTCTGAAACGGCATATACAGGCCGTCTATTTCTTTCACTTCGAATGTCGCGGGCTGCGTCTCAGGCGCAGGGGGCTGGACCGGCGTCGTCCCGGCGGGTAAGATCGTACACAACGATAAAAAAACTGCCGGTATACAATACGAAAAAATCCTCTTTAGCATGATTGTCTCTTGAGGAGCTCCGGTTTCATTATAAGGGTGGTGGGTTCAAAGTTCTCTTCGTTCAGCGAGCGGATGGCGAGATCGACAGCCTTCTCGCCCATCTCCTGGAGCGGCTGTCTTATCGTCGTGAGCGCGGGTTCAACGTATGCGGATTCGAGGGAGTTATCGAATCCCATCAGTGCTATATCCTTTGGTATCGAGATCCCCTGCGCCTTCATGGCGCGCATCGCGCCGATAGCCATATAATCGCTCGCGGCGAATATCGCGGTGGGCCGCTTCTTGAGCCCGAGGAGTTTCGGAACCTCTCTCTCGCCGCTCTCGAAGGTGAAATCACCGTAGACGATAAGGCCCTCGTCCTGGTCCAATCCCATCTTCTTCGAAAGGGTCTGGAACGCGTTCAGCCTCTCTGGGCCGTCAGCCGAGTTCGGATTACCGCTTATGAATCCTATCCGCCTGTGGCCCTGCGCGATCAGGTGCTCGAGGGCCAACCTCACGCCCTCTAAGTTATCGACACAGACCGAATTGACCTTCTCCTTACCTATATATTTGGTCACAAAAGAGAAGGCTATGCCGTGATCCTTCAGGTCCTGGATATCCTTCGAGAGGTCTCTTGTGTAGTCGATGTTAACGATGATCATAAGATCAATAAGCCATTTGCGGGATAACTGGTAATAGGACTCTCCCTTGGTCTGGTCAAGGCTGAAGAACATCATCGCCTTATCGTATTTCTTGCAGGCGCTCTGGATGCCGTCGATCACCATAAGGAAGTACGTCATGGTAAAGAAGTGGGGATTCTCAGGAAAGACTACGCCTACGGTGGCAGATTTCTTGCTGATGAGGCTGCGCGCGACTATATTGGGCATGTAGCCCATCTCGTTGGCGATCTTCAGGATGCGTTCGCGCAATTTCGGCGAGACGTGTTCGCGGTCGTTCATAACAAGAGAGACCGTCGAATGAGCGACCCCTGCCCGTTTCGCAACGTCTTTTATTGTCACACTGGCTTTATCGAAACGTTTCATGGCTTACTAAACCCCTGAAGAAAAGAATACCATATCAACGATATTTTGTCAATGTGAGCGGTAACATCTTTAAGCCGATATCTTTATCTGCCATTTCTTCCCTTGCCTGAGAGCCAAGACGTCGCAAGCGGTCTTCGCTTTAAACCTGTCTTTACCAAACGCGGCTTCGGGCACGACTGAGGTCTTATTCATCTCGTTTATGCCTTTTATGAATACGGAGTCTATCTTACCGTCCTTTATTTTAATAACGGCCGCTGATTTATCCGGCAATACTACGGCGGCCTTTTTGCCTTCGTAACTGAAATGTCTCGCTCCGGCATTTGTCGACAGGTTGAGCACGAAGAAAAACTGCGTCTTTCTATCCGGATTATCATAGGCCCAGACCTGAGTCTCCGGGTCGCTGACATGTAATTTTTTATTACCGCACCCGATAATATCGCCTATTTCTTCCATCTTTAACAGGCGGGAACATTTCTTCTTTAATATCCGGCAGTCGCTGAAATCCTCGTCGAGATGCGGCGCCTCTCCGATAAATATTACCCTTCCGCCGGCTGATGAGTATGAGGCGAGTTTCTTCTGTGTCTTTCCGTCCATAAAGAACCCGCCGTAAAGCGCAATAAATTTATGCCTCTTGAGCTCGGCCGGCGAAGCGGTCTCGAGATTTACGATCTGAAAATCCCCGTTTCTGTCACGCATTATCCTCTGGAACCTGTCGAGCGCCTCGTAACCGCACCTGACCGGCTCGGCATGGAACCTGTCCCAGTCCTCCTTGGGGATATCCCAGGCGGCAAGATAGGCGTAAGGCGGATATAATCCCCACGCCACCGTAGCATCCGGTTCACATCTTAAGAATTCCGGCCCATTTACTTCGAAGAAAAGCGACATTAGGTTCAATACCTCGTATTTCTTCGTAAGCGAGCCGTCTTCTTTTATCGGAGACGAATCGGGATAAGGCCTCTCGTGCTGGCAGTCTATCGAGTCATCCCATGAAGCGGTATTTACGGCAGTATAGACGTTGAAACCGGTCGCGCCATTGGCAATAGCGAGCAAGGTCTCGAATACGCAGACGACCGGATACTGGAAATGGTAATCGTAAAGTTTGGAAAAACCCCAATTCTCCTCGAAATTTATTCCCCTCTTGCGCTTCGACAAGAGGCTATAGCGGTCGAAAGATACCCTGTCTTCCGAAACGGGCCTGAGCCAGTTCGTGAACCCATAACTTATCCCGGGCCAGTTCTCCGGGATGACGCGCGTAAGCCAATGATCGAGTCCGCGCCCTTCCGAAGGCGGGTTTAAGTTTATCACGATAGGGACTTTCCCGCGCAGGACCGATGAGAATTCTGCATAGACTAATCTCATGTATTCAGACTGCCAGCGGGCCCAGTCGAGATAATCTCTCAGATCAGATATTTTCTTTACAGCCGACAGCCTTCTCGGCGCCCTGACGTTTTCGCGCCTCGCGAACTTCTTATATAATTCAAGGGCCGAATCGGAATAATCGTAGTCGGTTATCGCGGCAGGCCCGTTCGAATAGAGCCCCTCGTTGCAGACCTGGACCGCGATTATATTGCCCTTGGGATATATGCTGTCTTTAATGAGGTTGTCATAGACCGATCTATACCACTCTTTGGTCATCGCCTTGAATTTCTTGCAAAGCGGCGCGGGCATCGGCCTTCCGTAACTGCCCGGCGGGCGGAACGGATCCAGCATCGGCTCTCCCTTATTATTGACGAGCGGCTCTATCCCAGAACCCTTCTCCGCGGCAGCCCAATCCGGCAGCCCGCCGAAGGTGAGTTCGGCGTGTATGTAAGGCCCGGGTTTTACCACAGCCCAAAGCTTCTTCTCCGCGCATAGCTCCAGGAAAAGCTTGACATTGCGGTTCGGCTGGGTCCTGCCGTCAAAATCCAATTCTATCTTATCGCCGGATTTATGCGCGTGATGGCGCCACGGCGTATAAAAAGTCACCGCGTCTATGCCGGCGTTCTTTATCTTCTTCAACCTGTCGTCCCAATTTCCGGCGTCGTCGCGGTAATACGGGTAGTCGGCCGTCACTAAAAAAATCGGCTCCTCCCCGAGGTAAAATATTCCCTCTTTTATCTGGGCTCTTTTATTCATTGGGCTTTGAAGGGTTAATATGTCGATTGGTAGCCCCTACGGGAATCGAACCCGTGTCTACAGCTTGAGAAGCTGCCGTCCTGGGCCACTAGACGAAGGGGCCAAATCTAATATCTTACTTTCTGTTCTCTTTTATTATGCGCGGAAAGGCGCGCGGCGTCGATAACCGCGGCCGACTTGCGCACCTCTTCGAGTTTGATTATGGGGTGCGCCCGGTGCATCAAAACATCGTAGAGGTTCTCGTAATACCGTTCCCAGCAGCTGGGTTCGACCTGATAGGTGCGCTCGAACTCTTCGCCTTTTATCCGCGTCCTGACCTTTATGGGATGCCCGCCGTTCTCGCTTAACAGGGCGCCCTTGGTACCAAGCACATACCAGCGCGGCAGGTTGTACCGCGAGACCTGGCTCGCTTCGAGATGCGCCGTTATCCCGCCGCGGAACCTTATCAAAAGCTTAAAATAGTCATCGACTTCCCTCGACCAGAGGACCGACTTCATATCACAAAAGACCGAGACCGGCTGTTCCTTTACAAGACAGAGCATCTGGTCGATTATGTGCGAACCGAAATCGTAGAGTATCCCGCCGCCGTATGCCTTCTTATACCGCCAGGCAGGATTGAATTCTTTCACGCCGTAATTCTTCAAAGAGCCGTATGAGGTCGCGCGCGACTCGACCGTAAAGGGTTCGCCGACGAGGTCCCCCTCAAGAAGTTTCTTCACGGTCAGAAAATCCCCGTCGAACCGGCGGCTCTGGAAGACCGAGAGCACAACCCTCTTCTTATGGGCAAGCCGTATGAGGTAATCTACCTCTTTCAATGTAAGCGCTATCGGCTTCTCGACGACACAATGCTTGCCCTCCTCCAAAACCATCTTCGCGATCCTGAAATGGCTGCTCGAAGGGGTCGCTATCACGACCAAGTCTATATCGCTATCGAGGAAATGTTTGTAATCCGAGAAAGCTATAGTATGATAATTCTTATCCGCGACCCTCCTGCGCGCCGGTATAGTGTCGCATACCGCGACTACCTGGAAATTCCCAACCTTCTTCATTAGCGGTATGTGGAATTCCTGGGCGCTCCTTCCAAGGCCGCAGATGCCGACCTTAAACTCCATATCTAATATCCTATCCCCCTAAGAAAATCGCGCGATATCCTCGCGCTTTCGAACGGAGTAATGGAAGTCCTGTCAAGTTCTACAATAATCCAGTTAGTATAATTAATCTTTTCCAATGTTGCAAGGATATTCTTCATCCTGTTGCCGAGTATCCCCCGCCCCAGCTCTGCAAAATCCCTTATTTTCGGATCCCAGTCCTTCAGGTGCACGAGCGCGAGCGACGAAGCGTATTTTTCTATGACATAGGCCGGGTCCGCATCGACCGCGGCCAGATGGCCGGTATCGATACATAGTTTCAATGCCTTTGAGAATTCAAGAAGGTTGAGTATATCCCTCTCTTCCTCTACTATGGTATCCAGATGATTATGGAAGGCGACCTGCATGTTGAATTTCGAGGCATACCCGGCCAGCAAATCAAGCCTTTTACAGAGGGATTTGTAGCTCTTGGCTTCCTTCTTCAATCCGTCGTTGGTCCAACCGCCGGTGGTCATAAGCGCTTTCGCGCCGAATTGGCCGGCGAAGAAGACCTTCTCCTTCGCCTCGGCAAGGTCCGCTTTCTCATCACCGGTCACCTTTATGTCGGCGGATAACGTAGCCAACTCAAGGCCCTGCTCGTTAAGCTGCGTCTTTAACGCCGCAACCGAGCCAAGCCTCGTCAGCGGGTCATAAATCTCCACGCCGTCATAGCCGGCTTCCTTTATCTCCCAAAGAGCATCCTTTATGGAGTAGCCGCTTAAATAATTACCCCATGTAAGGGTATGGCATCCTATTTTGAATCTGGCCATATGACACCACTTATTAAAAAATGGTGCTGGGAGGGGGATTTGAACCCCCACAGTCTATTCAACCAACAGCCCCTCAAACTGTCGCGTCTGCCAATTCCGCCATCCCAGCAATGAAGGGAAACCACATCAAATATACCAAAGTTTAAACAAAATAACAAGGGGTTAAGGTCGCGGGAAAAGTCTAAAATTGCACGGAGTGTCCGAGCCAGAAGATAAGCGCTATCGCTATGATATGAAGAATCCACCAGCCGGGCTTAAACAGCAAAAACCGGTACATGAATGCTCTCCTTCATTTCCAGAAAATATTTCCTAAAGAGTACACTGTCGCTAAAGCAAAAAGATGCGCCCACCACCAACCCATATTCGGGTACCTGAAGAAACGCCCTTTAGCGGCTACGTCGGTCTCTGACTTTAAAAATTCCAGGTCAAACAGCGCTTTTCCTACGGCAAATTTCCCCCATAAAATAGAGATGTCCGCCAGGGTCGTCTTTAAAATAATATTCGCCGGGGTCAGGGGATCTTGAAAGGTGGCAAAGGAAAAATGCGACATGGTTATTGTGCCGATTATAACCAAAAAACCATTGATGGTATAAGCCGATGAAACCGTTGACCTGAACCAAAAAAGAAGCGGGAGAAAAAAAACGCTCACTATCCCGGAAATAAGGGGAATAACGTTATCCACGTTCTTTACGAGGGAATGTATTCTGAGGTGCAGAAGCCAGCCGCCGAGAGCAAGGAAAAATAAACCGGCGACAAGCGTCGTTTTTATCATCTTTTTTCTGTTCATATTTTCCTCTATAGGCTTGGTTGCCCCGCTTGGACTCGAACCAAGACAGCAAGATCCAGAATCTTGTGGGCTACCATTACCCAACGGGGCAGAGGATCTCGAACCTGTTGTTACCGAGAAATGATTATACCTGATTTGCCGGAGAAACGGAATAAAATATTACCGGGGCTTTTCGCTTAAGACAACGGCCCTGTCCAAATTATGGGAGATGACCGTATTCGTCCTGCTGTTGCCGAAGAATTCGTTTAGATTCTCCAGGCCGTCATCTGTCAAAACGCATAATATCCTGTCTCTACTATTGAAAAGGGATCTCATCTCCCCTTCCGTGCTGATCACATCCAGCGGGTGATTGCTCCAAAAAGGGGTTTTGTCGCCCAGATTCAACACTATAACGGGGTTGCCCGTATAAAAATATACCCCCCTCACGTATATCTTACTGCAAAGTATCTGTTCTCCCTGATAATCATATTGCCGTACGATCCCGGGCAGGCTATGGTCGCTGAAAGCGGTCTCCAGCCTATTCGGGACCGTGGAAACTCCCGCTAGAAGAAAGGCCGCCATGCCGGCGATATTTATAAAAATAGCCTGCTTGAACTTGCCCCGCATAAGAAATATCCCGCCTGCCGACATGAATATAAAAAGCAGCAGCAGGCTCAAAAAAAGAGGTTTGGACAGATCCGGGTATTCTTTGGCGATAAACGGCACAGCCGCCAAAGCCGTTATTCCGAGCAGGATATTTACAATTCCGGCAAGGAACGTCATCTTCGACCTCCCGGTCAAGGAATCCAAGGAGATGGCGA
Source organism: Omnitrophica WOR_2 bacterium RIFCSPLOWO2_12_FULL_51_24 (assembly GCA_001805885.1). GTDB lineage: Bacteria > Omnitrophota > Gorgyraeia > Pluralincolimonadales > Pluralincolimonadaceae > Pluralincolimonas. Next base: position 7,867 of record MHHC01000020.1, on the reverse strand, counting down.
GGGCGCAGCAGACCGCCGGGAAGATCGGAAGTATGTAACTCGCCAATTTGGAATGCGCGAAAGTCAATATAATGAAGGTGGTGCATATCCAGGAAATAAAAAATATATACTCGTTCTTGTATCTCCTGAAACCCTTCCCCATCAGCAAAAGGTATGCCGTCCAGGGAAACATCCCGCCCACTATGATGACCGGATAGAAATGCCACCTATCCGAGTGGGGATGCTCGGCATAAAGTATCCTGTGCCAGTTATCGCGCATAAAAAACTCCCCCGTGAACTCCCTGCCGTATTTCAAAGAGGCGTAAATAAACCAGCTGCAGCCGAGCGCCAGAAAAATGATCCAATACGGATTGAGCAGAAAAGGCCGCAAGGCTTTAAGATCTTTTGTTATCGCCAGGAACGGGATAATGGCCGCTAAAGACAGGACTAACACCAGCGGTCCCTTGGTCAGCATTGCCAGGGACAGGAAGATCATGAAAAGGACGATATATGCCTCTTTCTTGAACCTATGCCAGAGATAAAAGGCGTAAAGGGTAAGGGCCGCAAAGACTGAAAATGCGATATCGGTGATCACGGTCTTAGAAAGCCCAAAATACAGGAAGGCTGTCGACAAAAAGAGCGCCGCGTAAAAAGATATTGAACCGCTAAAGATCTTCCTCATAAAGAAATAGGTGCCCAATACCCCTATTATCCCGAAGAGCGCCGGGACAAGCCGCGCGGCGAACGTATTTATGCCGAACATCTTGAAGGAGGCCATAAGCGACCAGTAAAACAGGGGCGGTTTCTCGAATTGGGGTTTCCCGAAGATAAGCGGCGTCAGGACGCTGTTGTTAACAATCATTTCTTTCGCCGTATCGGAGTAGAAGACCTCGTCCGGGTCGGTAAGATTAATGGATGTGCTGCCGATAAAATACAAAAAAAGACAGCATACGATGAGGATAAGTACGTTTATTTTTTCGGTCATATTGGACCGCTATCATATTTCGATAAGGCTTTGGCGAGACCGGCCTTAAGGCGCATTATCGTCTTTTCTTTGCCGATGAGAGCGATCGTCTCGAATAGGCTCGCGCCGACCTTGCAGCCTGTTACGGCTACGCGGATGGGATGGATAAAGTCCGCCGCTTTTGTCCCTGATTCAGAAGCGAGGTCCCTTATGCAGGTTTCGAGCGTCTGGGGGTCAAATGTCTTGAGTGAACTGAATTTTGCGATAACCACTTCCAGTTTCGCTTTTACCCCCTCTTTCGCGAGGACAGAGGCAACCGCAGCCTCATCATAAGTTACCCCGTCGGTAAAAAATGGGGCGACCGAATCGGCAAGCTCTGTGATCGTCTTTGCGCGGGGATGAAAAAGCCTCACTACTTCCGTGAGGCGGCCTTTGTCGTAATCATCGCGGATAGCGCCGCTCTCCTTAATCCTCGGTACGACAAGCGGAATAAGGTCCTCGATTTTTCTAGCCCTTATATATTCACCGTTCATCCAGATCAATTTGTTTATATCGAATACCGCACCTGTCTTCCCGACCCTTTCCAGGGAAAATTCCCTTATTATCTCATCGATGGGCATCACCTCGCGGTCCCCTGTCGGCGCCCAACCCAAAAGGGAGATATAATTTACGAGGGCATCCGGCAGGAAGCCCATCTGCCTGTAATCGGAGATAGACGTCGCGCCGTGGCGCTTTGACATGCGGGAACGGTCCGTTCCCAATATAAGCGGGATGTGTGCGAATTTCGGCGGATCGATCGCAAGCGCCTGATAGACCGCCAACTGTTTCGGCGTGTTCGAGATGTGGTCGTCGCCCCTTATAACATGGGTTACCTTCATATCGAAATCGTCGATAACACAGGCGAAGTTATATGCCGGGAACCCGTCGGATTTCATAAGGACGAGGTCTTTCTGCAGGTTCATATCGAATGAGACCGGGCCGTGGACGAGGTCATCCAGGGTTATAGTACCTTTCGGCATTGCAAGGATTATCGCTTTTTCGCCGCCAAGTGTCCCTTCGGCCTCGTAGGCCTTTCCTTCCCTAAACAACTTCTTGGCATAGTCACGGTAGACATCAATCCGTTTCGTCTGATAATAGGGACCTTCATCCCAGCTCATGCCAAGCCACTCGAGCGAGCTTATAATCTCCTGAAGGAATTCATCTTTCGAGCGCTCCTTGTCCGTGTCCTCGACCCTGAAGACGAACACACCCTTCTCATGCCTGGCAAAGAGCCAGTTAAAGAGCGCTGTGCGGGCGCTTCCTATGTGCAAAAAACCCGTAGGGGATGGGGCGAATCTCACTTTTACCATTAATGCCTTGAGACCAGCTTAGCGCCTTCTTTCAGCGCTTCTTCGTTTATCGGAATAAGGTCATGCTTGTCGGCAGGTATCACTTCCTTTAAAGCGTCGACCAGGGCCCTCATCGATACTATCTTTAATTTAGCGTTCAACGCGCCGAGGGCTATCATGTTCGCGCAGCGCGTATTGCCCAAGTCCGTAGCCATCTGCGTAACAGGTATTTCCAACACGTCGATATCATTTCTTGCCGCCTGCCTATCTATCAACGTAGAGTTGACTATCAAAGTACCCGACGGCGTCAGCGAATCCTCATACCTGTCCATAGACGGCCTGTTCATGACGACGCACGCGGTCGGATTTGTCACGACCGGCGAAGGGACCATCTCATCGGAGATGACGACCATCGAATGCGCAGTGCCGCCGCGTACTTCCGCGCCGTATGAAGGCATCCATGTGACCTTCAGGCCCTCGCGCATCGCGGCCCAGGCGAGGACCTTCCCCATAACCATTATCCCCTGCCCGCCGAAACCCGCGAATATTATCTCCTCTTTCATCCTTTATGTATCCTTTATCACGCCGAGCGGAAAAACCTTCGTCATCTCCTCGGAGATGCGGACGCAGGCATCCTTAGGAGAAAGCCCCCAATAAGTCGGGCACGGCGACAAGACCTCTACCAGGGAGAAGCCCTTTTTATTGATCTGGTTCTTGAACGCTTTTTTTATCGCGGCTTTCGTTTTAACTATATTAGCCGGAGTATCGACCGAGACGCGTTCGACATACCTCGGGCCCGGCAGTTGAGCCAAGAGCTCTGATATTTTAAGCGGATAACCGTCGCGCAGGATGTCGCGGCCGCGCGGTGTCGTCGATGTCCTCTGCCCTACCAAGGTAGTCGGCGCCATCTGTCCGTTAGTCATGCCGTAGACGCCGTTATTTATGAATATCACCGTTATATTTTCGCCGCGGTTCGCCGTATGGATTATCTCGGCTGTACCTATGGCCGCGAGGTCGCCGTCGCCCTGGTAACTGAAGACGATCTTATCGGGATGGACGCGTTTTATGCCGGTAGCAACGCATGGCGTCCTCCCGTGTGCCGCCTCCGAGCAATCGAAATCCCAGTATTCGTAGGCGATGACAGCGCACCCGACAGGACAGACGGCTATCACATCTTCGCGTATCCCGAGTTCATCTATCACCTCGCAAATGAGCCGGTGCGCCAGGCTATGCCCGCAGCCCGAACAATAATGCGTGGGCACATCCCTCAATGACCTGGGGCGCCCAAATATTTTTTTCATATGTAGACTTTATTCCTTGCTTTGGGCCTGAGTATATCTCTTATCATGTCCAGGACCGCTTCCTCAGTGGGGATGCCGCCGCCCGCCCTTCCGTAAAAATGTATGGGCCTCTTCCCCGAGACCGAGAGTTTCACATCATCTACCATCTGACCGGCGCTCATCTCGACCACCATAAACGCCTTCGTCTTCTTCGCCAGTTTGTTCAACTCCGCTTCGGGAAAAGGCCATAACGTGATGGGCCTCAGCATACCGACATGCAGCCTTTCGTGCCGCGCTTTAGATATCGCGGAACGGACTATCCTGCTAGTCGTGCCATACGCCACCACCACCAAATCCGAATCTTCGGTATACACGGGCTCGAAGCGTACTTCCTTCGATTTGATTTTATTGAATTTCATCTGAAGGATCCTGTTGAATTCCTCGAGTTCGCCCTCACCAAGATATAACGAACGTATCACATTAGGCTTTCTGCCCTTGCATCCGGTCAGCGCCCATGGCTTGCGGGAATCATGATTCGCCACCCGGCCATGAAGATGTTTTCTGACGACCTCGATAGGCTCCATCATCTGGCCCAGGATCCCGTCCCCAAGTATTATGACAGGATTCCTGTATTCATCGGCCAGGTCAAACGCGAGATGCGTCAGATGCCAGGCCTCTTCTACGGCCGAGGGTGCCAGAACTATCGTCCGATAGTCTCCGTGTCCGCCGCCGCGCGTCGCCTGGAAATAATCCGCCTGCGACGGTGCGATGTTGCCCAATCCCGGACCGCCCCGCATCATATTCACTATAACGGCAGGAAGCTGGCACGCCGAAAGATATGATATCCCTTCCTGCTTAAGGCTTATGCCCGGGCTCGAGCTCGATGTCATCGCGCGGGCGCCGGCCGCGGCAGCGCCGAATATCATGTTTATCGCGGCGAGTTCCGATTCCGCCTGGATAAAGGTCCCGCCTGCCTCGGTCATCCTCGAAGACATATACTGCGGCAGTTCGTTCTGGGGGGTTATCGGGTATCCGGCGTAAAAAGTGCAGCCCGCGTGGATCGCCGCCTCGCCTATTACCTCATTCCCGCACATCATTATCTTTGCCATCTATTTATATACCTCTATGCATATTTCAGGACACATTATAGCGCACATCTTACAACCCTTGCATTTATCCGAATCGCGGAATTTCGCGGGATGCACGCCGCGGATGTTCAGCGAGTCATCCATAAATATAAGCTTCTCCGGGCAGTTTATCGAGCAGAGCTCACAGCCCTTGCACGCTTCTCTATCTATGGTTATCTTCGCCATTTTTTTATCTCCGCGGCTATCCCCTGAGCATCCAATCCGTAATTCTTAAGGAGCTCCGATTTCTTGCCGTGCTCGATGAACTTGCTGGGAAGGCCTATTCTTTTTACGGATATATCATCTATATTTTCGCGTTCAAAAAATTCCATGACCGCACTACCGAATCCTCCTTCAAGGACCCCTTCTTCTACGACCACAAATCTATTTGTTTTCGACGCCAGGTTTTTCAGTAATTCCTCGTCAAGAGGCTTTATGAACCTGACATTTATGAGCGAAGTTCTTATCCCCTCGTTAAATAACAACCCGGCCGCAGCGGCAGCCGGCCAGACCATAGAACCGACCGCGAGTATCGCAAGTTCACCCTCCTTCGACATGACTTCCGCTTTCCCGCAGGATATGGGCGCCGTCGCCTCCAAGACAGGCGGCGCCACGATCTTTCCGCGCGGATATCTGATGGCGACCGGCCCCTTGCATCCGTCGACGGCGAACTTCAACATCGCCTTAAGTTCGGATTGGTCTTTCGGCGCCATTATAGTGATGTTAGGCATGTGCCTCAGATAAGGAATATCGAAAAGCCCGTGATGCGTAGGCCCGTCTTCTCCCACGATGCCTGCGCGATCAAGACAAAGTACCACATGAAGATTTTGGAGGCATACGTCGTGCACTATCTGGTCGTAAGACCGCTGCATAAAAGTAGAATAGATGGCGACGATCGGCATAAGCCCGCCTTTCGCGAGACCTGCCGCGAACGTAACAGCGTGCTGCTCGGCCATGCCGACATCAAAAAATCTGTCAGGATACGCCTTATGGAACTCATCGAGGCCCGTGCCGTCCGACATGGCGGCTGTTACCGCGGCTACCTTGGGGTTCTCCCTCGCGATATCCATTATCGCGTCGGAGAACGCCTCGGTGAAAGACTTTACCGGATCAGGCTGCGCGTCTCTTACCTCTCCGGTCCCGATATCAAAGGGCGCTGTGCCGTGAAACTTCTCGGGATGTTTTTCGGCGAGCGCGTACCCTTTCCCCTTTTTCGTAAGCGTGTGTATCAATATCGGCCCGTCCAACCTTAAAGCGCTATCGATAGTCGCTATCAACTCTTCAAGGTTATTCCCGTCGATCGGCCCAATATATCTCAGCCCCAGTTCCTCAAACAGCATACCGGGTATCAAGAGCCCTTTTACGCTCTCCTCGAGCTTCTTGGCGGCCCGGTAGGCCCTAAAGCCATACCAAGGCACTCTTTTTATGAGCCCCTCGAGGTCCTTGTGGATCTTATTGTATGTGGGATTGATGAGTATCTTATTGAGATATTTTGATAGCGCTCCTACGGAGGGGGAGATCGACATCTCGTTGTCGTTTAAGATTATCAATATATTGGTATTTGAGCGCCCGGCGTGGTTTAACGCCTCGAGCGCCATTCCGCCAACGAGTGAGCCGTCGCCTATGACCGCAACTACCTTATAGGCCTCGCCCGCAATGTCCCTCGCCTTCGCTAATCCCAATGCCGACGATATAGAGGTGGAACCGTGTCCGACCGTAAAGGTGTCGTATTCGCTCTCGTTGATATTCGGAAAACCGCTAAGCCCGCCGAACTGGCGTATCGTCTTAAACTTATCGCGCCTGCCGGTAAGTATCTTATGGGCATAAGCCTGATGGCCCACGTCCCAAACTATCTTATCGTAAGGCGTATTTAAGCAATAATGAAGGGCGATCACGATCTCTACCGCGCCGAGGCTCGGAGCCAGATGGCCTCCGGTCCTGGAGATCGTATTGACAATAAGCTCCCTGACCTCTTTAGCCAGAAGCTCGCGTTCTTCTTTTGAAAGGATCCTCATGTCCTGCGGAGAGTTTATGGAATTCAGGATTTTAAACATAATTTATTTTTTGCGGTTTAAAATGAAGACGGCCAGGTCTTTTAACGGTTTAGCCCTTCTTCCGAAGATCTCCAGTTCTTTGTGGGATTTAGCGATAAGCCTTGCGGCCTCTCTTCTTGCGCCGTCAACCCCTAGCGCGAGAGCGAAACCTTCTTTATCTAATATATCATCTACGACCTGAAACGTAAAGCCGATATATTCGCCGTACCTTTTGAGCGCGTCGATTTTTTTCTTCGGCGCCTTAGCGGCCAGCGCCCCGATCTTACACGAAGCAGAGATCAGCGCTCCTGTCTTGTGGGCATTTATATATGTAAGCGTCGGCAGGTCCGGGTCCACCTGATTATGGATATCCACGACCTGTCCGCCTATCATCCCGTTGCTGCCGATCGCCTCGGCTAGTGACCTTATTATCTCATTGTTTACGGCAGGGTCTCTCCCCCCGGTCAAAAGCTCAAAGGCATAAGTTAAAAGCGCGTCGCCGGCCAAAACCGCGATCCCTTCGCCGAATTTCTTGTGGCAGGTAGGCTTGCCTCTCCTATAGTCGTCATCGTCCATCGCCGGCAGGTCGTCGTGTATCAGGGAATAGGTATGGACTATCTCGACGGCGCAGGCGGCCGGGATGGCTTCTTTTATATTTCCGCCGCACGCTTCGCATGAAGCCAAAGTAAGTATCGGCCTTACCCTTTTACCGCCGGTAAATATTGAATACCTCATCGCCTTGTGGATCTCTCTCGGATATTCATTCTCGCCCGGGAGATAAGATTCCAATGCCGCGTCGATTAACTTTTGTCTCACCTTGAGGTAAATAGCGGTCTTCAATCGGTTTCTCCTTGCTATTCCTCGAGCGCCTTTTCGTCAAACGGCTTCGCTTCCAGCTTGCCGCCGCTTGTCTTGACGAGAATCTCGACTTTCCTGCGCGCGGTCTCCAGCTTTTTCGAGCAGAATTGCGCCAGCTTCACGCCTTCTTCGTATCTTTTGAGCGAATCATCCAGCGACAATTCGCCGGACTCGAGGTCAGATACGGTCCTCTCCAACTTTTTCAGCGCTTCCTCAAATTTCATCTCGGCAGTCATTCGATCTCCTCCTTGGCGACCTGCTTTACCTCGCTTGTCAGCCTCCCTCCAGCGAGCCTGGT
>MHHC01000019.1 GCA_001805885.1 Omnitrophica WOR_2 bacterium RIFCSPLOWO2_12_FULL_51_24 | reverse complement strand
CGTTCAACCTGCCTGAGGCGCGCGGTCGGCGCTTTAATAGTAAAGAACAGAAGGATCCTGACGACCGGATACAACGGGACACCGACCGGCATCACGCATTGCGAGATAACAGGGTGCCTTCGCGAGAAGTTGAAAGTCCCGTCGGGCGAAAGGCACGAACTCTGCCGCGGCCTGCATGCCGAGCAGAACGCGATCATACAGGCGGCGCTTTACGGCGTGGACATACACGGCGGGACGCTATATTGCACTAACCAGCCGTGTTCTATCTGCGCGAAGATGCTGATAAACGCCGGTATAAAAGAGATAGTGATGGAATCCGGATATCCGGATGAAATGGCGAAGGAATTTTTCAAAGAGGCCGGTGTGAACGTAAGGACGGCGGAGGCCGGTAGAAAGCCATGAAATGTCCCTTTTGCGGCAATGTGGAAGATAAAGTAATAGACTCGCGCATTTCGAACGAGGGCGGTTCGATCAGGCGCCGGCGCGAGTGCCTTAAGTGCCAGAAGAGGTTCACGACCTATGAGCGTCTCGAAGAACATCCTCTCATGGTAATAAAGAAGGACGGCCGGCGCGAGCCTTTTGACCGTAAGAAACTGCTCTCCGGGATACTCAAGGCCTGCGAAAAGCGGCCGGTCCCAATGGAAAAGGTAGAGGGGATGGTCGATGAGGTAGAGAGGATCATCCAACGCAATTACGAAAAGGAAGTATCGTCGACCGCGATCGGCGAATTCGTAATGAAGCAGCTGCACGACCTCGACGAGGTCGCTTACGTCAGGTTCGCTTCGGTCTACCGCCAGTTCAAGGATATAAATCAATTTATGAAAGAATTGTCATCGCTTCTGAAAGAGGGACAAAAACCGGAGGACCGGGGGAACAGGTTTTGAAAGAAGCGCTTTACTGGGAAAAGACGGATGGATCGGTCCATTGCCTGCTTTGCCCCCACGATTGTAAGATCGTGAATGGCATTACCGGAATCTGCGGTGTCCGCCAAAACCTCAACGGGAAACTTTATTCCCTCGTCTATGGCGAGACCACTTCCGTATCCCTTGACCCCATCGAGAAGAAACCCCTCTACCATTATCACCCCGGAGAAAATATACTCTCGCTCGGGACCAAAGGCTGCAACTTCAAATGCCCGTTCTGCCAGAACTGGGCGATATCGCAGGACCTGGAGGCGCAGACCCAAAAGATAACTTCCCGATGGGCGGTCGATAAGGCAAAAGAATCTAAATCCTTCGGCATAGCCTACACTTATAATGAGCCTTTCATATGGTATGAGTTTGTGCTTGAGACCGCCAATCTCGCCAGGAGCGAAGGGCTGGAGAACGTCCTCGTGACGAACGGTTACGTCAACCCCAAACCATTGGAAGAGATACTGCCGTTTATCGACGCGATGAACATAGACCTGAAATCCATCGACGACGAATTTTACAGAAAATATTGCAAGGGGAGCCTCGAACCGGTCCTCTATACGATAAAAAGGTCTGCCAAATCGTGCCATGTTGAACTGACCAATCTGATCATACCGGGCTTGAATGACTCGGAAGAGAGTTTCATGCGCTTGGTCGATTGGATCTATAATAACATTGGGAGCGAGGCGCCGCTCCATTTCTCAAGATATTTCCCCTGCTATAAACTGGACCAGCCGGTTACGCCTAAGGAGACGCTCGAGAAGGCTTACAGGATAGCAAAGAAGAAACTGAAGAACGTATATTTGGGGAATATTTAATATAGCAGTGATATAGAGATGTCTTACGGAATCGCCTATGGCAAGCGTGTCGTAGTTTGTTAATTGTCGGCATAAAAAACATGGGGGTGGGCAAAATGTCATTTAGCAGACCGAATAGGAGCGCCGCTACCGGCACCAAGAACCGGTACGGCGAAGAAGTATCGCCGTTCTCAGGGATGTGCGTCGTATGTATCGACGGTTGCCCGGGATTGTGCGAAATAGGCAAGTCCGCGGTGAGAGGTTCGGAGGTAATATACCCTCAGCCCTTCGGCGCGATAACCGCGGCGTCACAAAAAGATTATCCCATCGACTTCTCCCATTTCAACATCATGGGCAGCGCTGTCGGCGCTTATGGCATACAGGCCGATTCAAATCACGCCATCTTCCCGAATGTAAACCTCGAAGTGAAACTCGGCCATGACAAAAAAATAAAGCTCCGTTACCCGATACTGGGCGGTGGACAGGGCTCGACCGATGTCGCCAGGAATAATTGGGAAGGCATTGCGATCGGCGCCGCGATAACCGGAACAATCGTTACCGTCGGCGAGAACGTCGTCGGTATGGACCAGGAAGCGGTTTTAAGCAGGGGTATTATCAAGAAAGCTCCCGAGCTCGAGCGCAGGGTCAGGGCTTTTAAAGATTGGCAGGATGATGGGTACGGCGCCGTTGTAGTGCAGGCGAACGTCGAAGACACGACGCTCGGCGTCCTGGAATATGCCATAGATAAATTGGACGTCGACATAGTCGAGCTTAAGTGGGGCCAGGGCGCCAAGGACATCGGCGGCGAGGTCAAGATCCGCGATCTCAAGAAAGCGCAGATGCTAAAAAATCGCGGCTACGTAGTCCTTCCGGATCCCGAAGACACGGATGTCGTGAATTCATTCCAGAGGACATTCGATGAATTCGAGAGGCACTCGAGGGTCGGCATGGTCACCGAGGAAGGTTTCATGAAGCGCGTAAAAGAATTGAGGAAAGCGGGAGCTAAATACATTTTCCTTAAGACCGGGGCGTATCGTCCGGCTGACCTCGCGCGAGCGATCAAATTTTCCTCCGAGGCCAGGATCGACGTATTGACTGTCGACGGCGCGGGCGGCGGGACAGGCATGAGCCCGTGGAGGATGATGAACGAGTGGGGGATCCCGACGGTAGAGATAGAATCGCTTACTTACGATATGGCGAGCAGGCTCAAGAAGAAGGGTAAGCATGTCCCGGATATAGTCATCGCCGGCGGACTGACGCTCGAGGACCATGTCTTTAAGGCTATCGCGCTCGGCGCACCGTTCGTCAAGGCGATCGGCATGGCCCGCGCGAATATGTGCGCGGCGATGGTCGGAAAGACCATCGGTAACGCCATAAAGGAAGAGAACATACCTCAATCGCTGGCAAAGTACGGCAAGTCGGTCGACGAGATATTCATAACTTCTGCGCAATTAAAAAGAAAATTCGGAAAGAGGTTCGAACAGCTTCCTCCTTCGGCGATAGGCGTATATACGTATTTCGCCAGACTCGCGCAGGGCCTAAGGCAGCTCATGGCCGGCGAGAGGAAGTTTGCGCTTGAATACATAACCCGCGACGATATAGTGGCATTGACCCGCGAGGCAGCCGAGATCTCAGGCATAGATTACGTCATGGACGCGGACAAGAAAGAAGTCGACAAAATACTGGGCAAGTAGTAAACTATAATAGTTTATGAATATAAGCATACCTTACGGGAAAAAGCAAGTAACTGTCTCTATCCATGAGAAGAACCTCTTGGGCGTCCTTCATCCCAAGAGGTCGCACAGCAAAAAACCCGAATCCCGCGTAATAAAAGAGGCGATCCTCAACCCTATGGGTTGTTGCCGCCTCAAGGACCTCGTCTCGCCCAGAGAGACGGTCGCGATAGTCGTCCCGGACCTCACAAGAAGATGCCCCCGAGAACTGATACTTCCTATTCTTCTGGACGAACTTAATAGGGGCGGCATCAAAGACAGGGATATAACGATCTTCATGGCCATCGGCATGCACCGTCCGCTCACGAAGGCGGAGATAGGGATGGCTTTCGGCAAATCGGTCGTAAAGAGGGTCAAAATCAAGAACCATGACCCGGTCGACAAATCGAATCTCACGCATCTGGGATATGTCTCCGGCGGCGTCCCGGCGGTAGTGAACAAGGAATTGATGTACAAGGACCACGTCATTGCCGTCGGTGTCATAGAACCGCATCTCTACGCGGGATTTTCCGGGGGGCCGAAGACTTTAAGCATCGGCATGGCAGGCGAGGAGACGATAAGTTTTACCCATTCCCCTAAATTTCTGGATAAGCCGGGCGTGAGGCTCGGCGGCATAAAAGACAATCCTTTCCATCGTGTCATCATGGAAGTCGCCTGTATAGCTAAACTGAAATTTATTGTAAATGTGATAAACGACGATCTGGGACATACCATATTTGCCACTGCCGGTGAACCGCAGCTCGCATTTTACAGAGGCATCGAGCATGCCACGTTGTTTTACCGCGTAAAAGTCGACGAACCGGCCGATATTATAATATGCGGTGTCGGTTGGCCGAAGGACGCCAGCCTCTACCAGGCCTCGCGCGCCCTTACCTATATAACGAATACGCAGAAACCGATAGTCAAAAAAGGCGGCCTTGTAATGGTCTCGGCTCAATGCGAGGACGGCGTAGGCAAAGGCATCGGCGAACAGAGATTTTACAAAGCGATGGTAAAAGAGAAAAACCCGGCAACGATAGTCAGGAAGATGAGGGGCAGGCGCTGTGCGGCCGGCGAACAGAGGACCTATATGGTGGCCAAATCGCTGACCTACGCGGATTGCGCGATGGTCGGAACTAAGATCCCTCATATAGTGAATAAGATGCACATGCTGCACTTTAGGGATTTTGATGAGGCGCTCAAATACGCGTTTGCCACCCGCGGCAAAGACGCAAAGATCTATGTAGTCCCGCACGCGCTCGTAACCCTCCCAGTATCGCGATGACCTTATTAGAGAAAGAATTAAAAGAGATCATCAAAGGCGACGTGCTCTTTGATGATGTGACCCGCCATATCTATTCCTTCGGCGCGTCGATCTACAAGATAAAACCAAAGGGCGTCGTCATTCCCCGGGACAAAGGCGATGTCGTAGAGCTCGTCAAATACGCCTTCGGACATAACATCCCCCTGACCGCGCGCGGCGCTTGTACGAGCCTCGCGGGCCAGGCCGTCGGAAACGGGATAATAATCGACTTTACCAAATATATGAACAAGGTCTTCTCCTACAAAGGCGGCGATACGGTCGCGGTCCAGCCCGGCATCGTCTACGGCGAGTTGAACAAATTATTGGCCGCATATGGAAAGTTCTTCCCGCCGGACCCGTCCAGCGGAGATTATTGCACGATAGGCGGGATGATCGCCAATAATTCCGGCGGTCCGCATTCGGTAAAATATGGCACCGCGGCCGATTGGATCCTGGAACTCGAGGCCGTACTGGCAAACGGGGATCTCGTAAGGGTCGCGCCGGATACAAAGATCAAGGATATCTCACAGCCGCTTCTCGAATTATTCAGGGATAACGAAGAGATAATAAGAAAATCCGCCCCCAAGGTCATGAGGAGCGCCAGCGGCTATAATATATATGATATCCTCAAAGGCGATTCCGTCGATCTGGTCAAACTGATGGTCGGTTCAGAGGGGACCCTCGCCGTTATAACCGAGGCGAAATTGAAATTAGCGGTTCTCCCCCGATTCCGCGCCTCGCTCCTGTTATTTCTGAAGGACGTCTCGTCGATAGCGGATATAGCGGCCGAATTACGCGGATTTTCATCCTCGGCGATCGAGTTCATGGACGAGACGTTTATCGGACTTGCGCTTGAGGCGGAGCCGAAGCTCGGGGATCTCCTGCAGAAAGGGGCGAAGGGGGTATTCCTTGTTGAACTCGAAGAGAATGACACGCTTTCCCTCGACCAGAAGATAGACGCCGTGAAGGGACGGCTTCTGGATGAGAGAAAGCTTATATCGGGCATGAACGTCGCCAAGGCCGAAGATGAGCAGGACCGTATCTGGGGCGTGAGGCGCGCGGCAGTGCCTATCATGAACAGGGTAAAAGGTCGGAGACGGCCGATCCCGTTCATCGAGGATGCGATAGTCCCGCCGGAAAACCTCGACGAATTCATAATCGGCGCTTACGCCCTGTTCGAGAAATACGGCGTCGAGGCGTGCGTCTATGGGCATGCCGGCGACGGGAATATGCACATCCGCCCGCTCATGGATATGAAGGATAAGGCGGACCTCGCAAAGATCGACAATATAGCCGACGATTTTTACAGGATGGTCATCTCGCTCGGAGGATCAACGACAGCGGAACACGGCGACGGGATCTTAAGGGTACCGTATCTCAAAAAACAATTCGGCCCGCTTTACGATATATTTGTCCGGATAAAGGATATATTCGATCCCAAGGGCATTTTGAATCCGGGGAAAAAGATAGGCAAAGATGAGAGGATCGCCCACGACCTGGTCTATGATGCGGATATTAAATATGTAAATACAAAGACCATATTCGACTCGGAGAAGATAAGGGAGGAGATAGAGAGATGCCACGCATGCGGCCTTTGCAGGACCGTCTGCCCGATAAACGTCAATCTGCCTCAGGAGCTCGCTTCCCCGCGCGCCAAGGCCGCGATCCTTAAAGCCATCATCACCGGGGAGCTGGACAAAAAACTTCTCCGTGACCCGTCCATCAAGGAGATCCTCGATCTCTGCATCAACTGCAAATCCTGCCGCGTCGAATGTCCGACCGGAGCGGATGTATCCGGGCTTTGCGTTCTCTCGAAAGAGATATATGTCAAGGAATGGGGCGTCCCGCTTTCTCAGGCGCTCCTGGAAAATATGAGGTTTCTTGGTTCCGCTTCGGCCGAGGCGGCATATCTCGTGGACCTTTTTATGTGTTCGGCGCTCTTCAGGCATCTTATGCAGCTGTTTCTCGGCGTGGATAAGAGGAGGGCTCTGCCCAAGCCCAGCGTTCCTCCGTTCGAGAAGAGAAAATTGAGCGGTAAGAGCGGCAGGAGAAAAGCCGCGTATTTTTACGGCTGCTATGTCAACTTCTTTAATGCCGAAGGCGAAGGGGCGGCCATGCTTAAGGTCCTCGAGAAGAACGACGTCGAGGTTATCCTTCCGAATCAAAGATGCTGCGGGATCCCGAGCATATCATCCGGCAATGTAGATG
>MHHC01000018.1 GCA_001805885.1 Omnitrophica WOR_2 bacterium RIFCSPLOWO2_12_FULL_51_24 | reverse complement strand
CTCTGGCTCTTTTCAGGGTGGAACTGGGTCGCGTAGATGTTTTTTGAGCATATTACCGACGGAAATTTCACCCCATAATCGGTCCAGGCCGCAACACATTTGTTATCTGCCGGTACCGCATAATATGAGTGCACGAAATAGACATACGTTCCCTCAGGTATACCTTTTAGTAAAGGACATTTGCCCTGCTGTCGCAGGACCTTGCTTTTCACTTTTAATCGGTTCCATCCCATATGCGGTATCTTCAGTTTTTTTGACCTGAATCTCACTATCTTGCCTTTTATGAGATCCAGCCCCGCTGCGGCGGGACCTTGGCCCTTGCTGGGGCTGCGGCCTTCTTCGCTTTTTGAAAATATCAGCTGAAGGCCGAGGCACAAGCCAAGGAAAGGCTTACCCGTCTCGACAAATTTCTTTATCGGCTTTATCAGGCGGCGCGACTTAAGCTCCGCCATAGCGTCTTTGAATGCGCCGACGCCGGGCAGTACCAATTTGTCGGCGCGCAAGATGTCTTTAGGAGCGCTTGAGATTTTGACTTTGGCGCCGGCTTTTTCCAGCGCCTTGGACACGCTGCGAAGGTTGCCCATCCCGTAATCGACTACTAAAATAGCGTTATTAGTGTTTTTCATATCGCTTGAGCATCCCCCGAAGGGGATCATAATTTCCCTTTTGTTGAAGGCACTCCCTTGATGCGCGGGTCTAGCCTGGTCGCGTCGCACAGGGCCCGCCCCAGAGCCTTGAATATCGCTTCAAGGACATGATGAAGGTCCTCGCCGCGGTATTCAACGTGCAGATTTATGCCCGCGTTCCTTACAAATGCCTCCAGGAATTGCTTGGCGCTGTTCAGGGAATAACCCTGCCTGTCGATATAAGTCGGCGGCACAGGTTTTCCGAGACAACGCATATAAAGAGACGGCCTGCCGTTTATATCCAGAGCGATGCGGGCAAGCGCCTCTTCCATCGGCACCGCGACATTCATCGACCCGAACCGGCGTATACCTTTCTTATTTCCGACGGCTTTGGCGAAAGCCTCTCCCAGAGCAATACCGACGTCCTCGTTAGTGTGATGGATATCTACTTCGAGATCGCCCTTTGCCATAAGTTTAAGGTTAAAACAGCCGTGCCTGGCGAATAAAGAGAGCATGTGATCGAGGAACCCGATACCCGTATAAATCCGGAATTTCCCGGCGCCATCGAGGTTCAACTCTATCTTCACATCCGTCTCGGTCGTTTTTCTCTGATGTTTTACGGCCCTGGTCTTCTTCATTTAGAACCTCACTTTGATAGATTCCATGTGTTTATTGAGTCCCTCGAGCTTCGATATCTTCTCTATCGACTTCTTCGCCTTCTCGAGCGCCTTCTTGGAATACGATATTATGTGGGATGACTTGACGAAATCCTCTACCCCAAGGCCTGAGAAGAACCTCGCTGTGCCGCTCGTCGGCAGTACATGGCTGGGCCCGGCAACGTAATCTCCTATAGCTGTCGGTGAATACTGGCCTAGGAATATCGCGCCCGCGTTTTTAATCTTCTTAAGCCATTTTTGCGGGTTCTTGACCATTATCTGCAAGTGCTCCGGCGCCAGACGGTTCACCACATCGCATGCCTCATCGAGGTTCTTAGCGATGATTATATAACCGTTTGCGACCTCCTTTTTAAGCGTTTTCGCGAGCGGTTTCGAAGTCGTGACTAATATCGGCAATCCCTTGAAGTGCTCGCTCTGCGCCTCAAGGTCCTTCATCGCGAAAATCGGATTCGTCGACCTGTTCGCCAGGATGACGACCTCTGACGGGCCGGCGATCATATCTATATCGGCATAACCAAAGACCTGCCTCTTCGCCTCGGTCACGTAATCGTTTCCCGGACCGACTATCTTATCGACTTTGGGGATCGTCTTCGTGCCGAAAGCGAGCGCGGCTATCGCCTGCGCGCCGCCGACCTTGTATATCTCATCGACTTTCAGGAGATTCGCGACGGCCAAGATATACGGGTCGACGCTCTCGTATTTATTCGGAGGTGTGCAAAGGACTATCGATTTCACTCCGGCCACCCTTGCCGGAATCACGGTCATATATACCGTCGAAATAAGCGGAGCGGTCCCTGCCGGGACATATATCCCGACCTTTTCGATCGGCTCGTATTTTTCCCCGAGAACTACACCGTCCTCGTCCACGATCCTCCAGGATTTCCTGTTCTTTACCTGCTTCTTATAAAACTTAGTCACATTATCGATGATATTTTTCAGTTCGGCGATAAATTCGGAATCGATATCCTGGAACGCGCCGCTCGCCTCGCTCTCTGTGACCTTAAGCTGCCTGGGCGAGAGTTTTACCTTATCGAACTTGCGCGTATACTTTATGACCGCGTCGTCGCCGTTCAGGCGGACATCTTCGACGATCTTGGTCACGCTGTCCGCTACGCGTTTCTTGCGGTTGTTATACCTGTTACAAAGTTTCTCGAACTCTTTACTATAAAGTTTTATGATCTTCATTTTTTAAGTTCCTTTACCGCATCGATCCCGGCCTTTAATGCCTCATCGAGCCTTGAAATATCTTTTCCTCCTGCCTGCGCAAGGTCAGGCCTTCCGCCGCCGCCCCCGGAGATGACCTTTGATATATATTTTACGATCGCGCGTGAATCCAGCCCAGCCTTGACGAGGTCCTGCGACATCCCTACGACGATAAAGGCCTTCTCCTCGAAAGCCCCGGCCAGTATCGATATCGTGTTATCTTTTGATGCCGCTTTTATCGAATCGGTAAGGCTTACGAGGGTATCAGGCGCGCAGCCGTCAATCCTTCCGGCGACAAGAACGGTCTTATTATCCAACAATTCCTTCTTTGAGACAAGCTCTTTCGCCTTCTCCCTGAGGTTCCCGGCTTCATAATTTTTGAGCTTTTTTTCTAACTCCTTTACCTGATCTGTGAGTTTTTCGATCTCTGCAGGCATGTCTTCGGGTTTTATCTTGAGTGTTTCCGCTATAGTCTTTAGATCGCCCTCGGATTCCTTTATTTTTTTATAAGCAACCTCTCCGGCGATCGCCTCGATCCTGCGTATCCCGGCCGCGACAGACGACTCGCCCGTGATCTTGAATATCCCTATCTCACCGGTCGCGCGCAAGTGTGTCCCCCCGCATAACTCCCTGGATAGATCTTCGACACTTACGACGCGTACTTTCTGGTCATATTTTTCTCCGAATAAGGCGGTCGCTCCTGACTTCTTGGCTTCTTCCAGATCCATCGTGTTGACTTTGAGATAGGTATTGAGCCTTATGTAATCGTTGACCAAACTCTCAACCGCTTCAAGTTCCTCTCCGGTAAGGCCCTTGAAATGCGTAAAGTCGAATCTCAATCTATCCGGCGCAACAAGCGAACCCGATTGGTTGATGTGCGGACCGAGGACCCTTCTTAGGGCGGCCTGCAAAAGATGGGTCGCTGTGTGATGGCGCGCGATCGCCATTCTCCTTTCCGTATCCACCTTCGCCTTGACCTTATCCTCGACCTTAAGCTCTCCTTCTTTCAACTTGCAAATATGGACGGGTATCTTTTCTACAAGTTTTGTGTCTACGACCTCTATCTTAAATCCTTTCCCCTCGATTACGCCTGTATCTCCGACCTGACCGCCGGTCTCACCGTAGAAAGGCGTCACATCGAGTACGAGCGCGAACTCGGCGGGACCGGTCACGCCGCTTATGGACTTATTATCTTTTAAGACCGCCTTAACCGCCGCATCTGATTCGAGGTTCTCATATCCTACGAATTCCGATTTGACGTCGGCGTCCAGGACAGCGGCGGTCAACGTCTCGGCGAATATCTCGCCTGTGAGTTTTGTAGCGCCCCGGGACTTCTCGCGCTGTTCTTCCATCAATTTTTCATAACCATCCAGATCTAATCTTAAACCATTTGTCTCAGCATATTCCTTGATCAGTTCGATAGGTAAGCCCTTTGTGTCATGAAAATAAAATACGCTTTCGCAGGGGATCACATCTATATTCTTATCTTTAAGCCCGAACATTACAGTATCAAAAGCGCCCCTGACTTCTTCAGTGATGGAAAAATATTTTTCCTCTTCAGTTTTTATTATTAAACTTATGTTTTCTCCCCTGCCTATTAATTCGGGATAACCGTTTCTCATAACTCGAATTACGGGATCTACTAACTTATAAAGAAAAGGTCCCTTAATCCCTAAAAATCCACCGTTGACCAAAGAGCGCCTGATAAGCATCTTCAGGACATATCCCTGACGGTTATTTGAAGGCAATACCCCATCTGCTATGCAAAACACCGCCGCCCTTATATGATCTGCTATAGCATTTCGATAACTTAATCTGTCTTTCTTGTCCAATGCATATTCACCTGTTCCGATTTCCTTGACCAATCGTTCTATATTCAAAATAATCGGGACAAATATATCCGTCTCGAAATTCGTCGCGACGCCCTGCATGACAGACGCGAGACGCTCAAGCCCCATTCCCGTATCTATATTCTTGCTCGGGAGCGGCTCGAGCTTATTTGGTCCTACGCGGTTAAATTGCGTGAAGACGAGATTCCAGACCTCGACGAACCGCCCACAGGGGCATCCAGGCGCACAGTGGTCCGGATCGGGACAGGTCTTGCCGACGAAACAGCGACCGTAATCGTAATAAATCTCCGAACAGGGCCCGCATGGTCCGTTCGGTCCGTCCTCGGGCGCGTTCGCCGGCCAGAAATTCTCCTTGGCGCCAAACCTCACTATCTTCTCCTCGGGCACTTTTATTTTATCCCGCCAAAATTTGTAGGCCTCGTCATCGTCTTTATAGACAGATACCCAGAGGTCATTCTCCTTCATCCCGAGCTCTTTAGTCAGGAATCCCCACGCCCAAATTATTGCCTCGTCCTTGAAATAGTCGCCGAAAGAGAAATTCCCGAGCATCTCGAAGAAGCTGTGATGCGACGGCGTCTTTCCGACATTATCGAGGTCGCCCGTCCTGAGGCACTTCTGGCAGCTCGCCGCGCGCTTCATATCTTTTCGCTTGCCCAGGAAATAATCCTTGAACTGGTTCATTCCCGCGCCGGTGA
Organism: Omnitrophica WOR_2 bacterium RIFCSPLOWO2_12_FULL_51_24; assembly: GCA_001805885.1. Lineage (GTDB taxonomy): Bacteria > Omnitrophota > Gorgyraeia > Pluralincolimonadales > Pluralincolimonadaceae > Pluralincolimonas. The sequence goes on along the minus strand of MHHC01000018.1, from coordinate 2,508 downwards.
ATAGAACGGTAGGGTCGTCTTTAGGGACCAACGAGTCGGACGATATAACCGGGTGGCCTTTTGAGGCGAAAAAAAACAAAAACTTCTTACGCAGTTCGTCTGTAGTCATACTTTTGCCGGGGAGTTATATTATTCCAGATCAGCCGTATTTCCGAAACTATCCTTTATTATTCTCCAGATCGTGTCGTATGAAAACCCGCGCCTGCTCAGGAAATCGAGAAGTTTCTTCTTCGCCTTCTCTCCCTCGATGCCTTTCATCTGCTCGAGCTTTCTTCGCGCGAGCGGCCTTGCCATCTCATATTCGTCGAAAGATCCCTCGTATTCGCCGAATGCAGCGCTTATCGACTCGTCGTCCAGGCCCTTGGATTTAAGCTCTCTTACGATCAGGTTTTTTCCTGACGGTTTAAGCGATATCCTGCCGCCTATCCAGAGCTTTGCGAAGACTTTATCGTCAAGGAAATCCTTCTGCTTGAGCTCGTCGATCGCCCGCGCTATTATAAAACCGCGATGGCCCTTCTGCTTGAGCCGCTGGGCCATCTCTTTGATGCTTCGAGGGCGGAATCTCAAAAGCCTTAAGGCGTCCGCCTTCGCTTTCTGAAACGCTTCTTTATCTATCCCGACTTTACTGCTTTTCGTTTTCTTTTTGTTCCTCTTTCACTTCTTCCTTGACCACGGCGTAGCCGCGCGAGGTAAGTACCAGCACATCGCCCTTCGCGGACTTTGTCGCGTCATCATAGTCCTTGAGGTTTTTTATAGGCTTCTTATTCATTTCGGTAATGACGTCGCCGCGTCTCAGGCCGGCCTCGTCTGTCGGGCTGCCCGGGACGACATTAGTGACGACAACGCCGCCCTTCTCAGATATCTTGACTTCCAGACCGCGCCAGTTGCCCAATTCGGTCTCGGCATACTCTTTCAGTTCGTCGGGCCGCTGGGCCACCTCTATATCGAGGGCGGCCTCCTTTTTATCGCGCAGGACGACGACTTTGACTTTCTTTCCTATAGGCGCCCTCCCTACAAGTTTCAAAAGCTCGCGGACATTTTCAACAGGCTTCCCGTCGAATGTCTTGATGATATCACCATTCCTCATATTTCCTTTTTCAGACGGGCTGCCGGACAATACTTTGGCGACCAAGACGCCTTTGGTTTCGGAGATGCCGAATTGTTTGGCCAGGTCCTCATCGAGGTCCTGGACATTTACGCCAAGCCAGCCATAAAGGACCTTCCTCCCGGAGATGAGGTCGCTCAGGACGCGCTTCGCCGTATTTATCGGTATCGCGAATCCTATGCCCTGATAACCGCCGGTCGTGGATATGATCGCGACGTTGATGCCTATAACCTTGCCTTCGATATCGACCAAGGGGCCGCCGCTGTTTCCTGGGTTTATCGCCGCATCGGTCTGCATAAGGTCGGAATAATCCTTGTCCCCGTATGCCGCCCTCGGCAGGGAACGGTTGAGGGCGCTTATGACGCCGATGGTGACCGTCGGTTTACTGGCGATGCCGAAGGGATTACCGGCCGCTATCGCAAATTGCCCTATCTTCACGTTATCCGAATCATCCAGCTCAAGGGCTTTTAAATTTTTCGCATTTATCTTTAATACAGCGAGGTCGGCCCTCTCGTCCTGGCCCTTTACCTTCGCCGGAAATTTTCTCCCATCGGACAACGTGACTTCGATCTTATCGGCGCCCTCGATGACATGTTGATTGGTAAGGATATAGCCGTCCGCGTCGATTATAAAGCCCGAACCCAGCCCGCGCTGTTGGAATTCGCGGTCAGGCATATTGCCGAAGAAGTCCTTGAAGAACTGACGGAACATCTCGTCGTTGCCGAACGGGTTCTGGCCGCCTTTTAACTTCGCCGTATGGACCGTCGAGATCGAGACCACTGCCGGGCCGACCTTATCCGCCACCTCGGCAAACGTATTCTCGAGCGCCTTGGCGACGCCCAGGTCCTGCGGGTTTGCCGATACACGCCCGCCAAAACCCGCCAATAATACGACCATAAACACCAATACAAAAACAAACCGCTTCAACATTTTAATCCCTCTCCTTACATGTTTACGCGATAGCTTTCTCTTTGATCTTCTTTTCTAATTCGTGAAAGACTTTCGGGTTTTCCTTAAGGAAGGCCTTCGCGTTATCCCGCCCCTGTCCGAGTTTCTGATCGCCGTAAATGAGCCATGAGCCGGATTTCTCGATGATGTCATGGGTTACAGCAAGGTCGATGATATCGCCGGTCTTTGAGATGCCTTCGTTGTAGATTATGTCGAACTCCGCCTGACGGAACGGCGGCGCGACCTTGTTTTTTACGACTTTGACCCTTACATGGCTTCCGACAGACAGGTCATTGACCTTGATGTTCTCGATGCGCCTGATGTCAAGCCTGACCGACGCGTAAAATTTGAGCGCGCGACCGCCCGGCGTCGTCTCGGGATTGCCGAACATGACGCCTATCTTCTCGCGTATCTGGTTGATAAAGATGACCGAGGTCTTGGACTTGCTTATCGAG
>MHHC01000017.1 GCA_001805885.1 Omnitrophica WOR_2 bacterium RIFCSPLOWO2_12_FULL_51_24 | reverse complement strand
TCGGCATCCTTTACCGGAGCGGGTTGGGCGTCACTGGGCCACCATTGGAATTGCTTCTGGAGCCCTTGTAACTGCTGATCTCTTTTTGCTATCCTCTCCTGTTTGCTGATAAACCAATCTGATGCGAAAAGGGAATTCATGCAAAAGGCAAGCGACACAGAAATCGCGATGCGGATAAGGGTCTTCTTTTTCATTCGAAGGCCTCCTTTCTTGAGGTATAAAATAAAATCGCCATCTGATTCTTCATCAGATGGCGGCCCGACCATCAAATTCCTCCGGAAATAATTTAAATATTTCCGGACCCTTTTTTTAATTTTGTTTTAATTATATCCTATATATTATAAATTTGCAAGAAAAAGTTCTCTGAAATCACTTCGACCGGCTTCCCGGCTTAATGATAGGTATGCCATTTTTGCAGAGAGGGCATTTTTCTGCCCGGTAGGCTTTTATATTCAATTTCGCGAGGGATTTGAACGGGACTCCGAATCTCGCTTTCCCGCTTGACCTGTCTACTATGGCGCCTACACCAATTACTTTGGCGCCGAGTGACTTGGCCATCTCGACTACTTCCTTTGCCGAGCCGCCGGTCGTCGTCACGTCCTCAACGACCAATACCCTTTCTCCGCGATTTAATCTAAAACCGCGCCTTAAGGTCATCTTCCCCTCTTCTCTCTCGGAAAATATGCCTCGTGCGCCGAGTGAGCGCGCGACTTCATAGGCCGCGGTTATGCCGCCTATCGCAGGTCCTATGACAATGTCTATCTTTTTGCCTTTGAATTTATTCGCAAGCCCTTTGCATAGTTTGGCGGCGACTTTAGGGTCCGCCAGGACCAGCGCGCACTGGAGATAATATTCGCTGTGAAGCCCGCTCGAGAGTTTGAAATGGCCCTTATGGAATGCGTCGCATCTTCCAAAGATCTTCATAACGGCTCCCTGGTTCAACTCTCCATCTCCTTTATTATCTTCCTCGCCGCCTCGAGCGGATCTTTTGTTTCGATTATCGGACGGCCTACGACGATGTAATCCGCGCCTGACCTGATGGCATCTGCCGGTGTCATTATCCTCTTCTGGTCATCCCTTTTTGCTCCGGCCGGGCGTATCCCCGGCGTTACGATCATAAAATCTTTCCCGAGGTTCTTCCTGATAAGACTTACTTCGTTTGGCGAAGCCACGACCCCGTCAAGCCCTGAGTCTTTCCCGAGCCTTGCAAGGGAGACGACTTCGTCTTCTATCTTTTTATCTATGCCCACCTCGCCTATCGAGGACTGGTCCATGCTCGTAATCACCGTAACCCCGAGAAGCTTCGGCTTATTATCCGATTCCCTCACCGCCTCGGCAGCCCGCATCATCATCTCCGAACCGCCGAGCGTGTGTATGTTGACCATAAATACGCCTAATTTCGCGGCTGATCTCACGGCATGGGCGACGGTGTTGGGAATATCGTGAAATTTAAGGTCGAGAAATACTTTCGCGCCGCCATCATGGACGAGTTTTACCGCATCCAGGCCGTACAGGGTAAACAGGCCTATGCCTACCTTGAAAACCTTAACAACGGGGCTTAATTTCTTGACCGCCTCTTTCGCTTCGTCAAGCGTCTTCATGTCGAGGGCAACGATAAGCTTTCCGTTCGCCTTTATGTCTTGAGGCATCCTATGAGCTCCTTCATATTCGCTATTTTATTCCTGCGCATATAACCTTCTATGCCCGCGATGATCTCTACCGCGGCTTTCGGATTGACGAAATTCGCCGTGCCGATCTGTACCGCGCTGGCCCCGGCTATTATAAATTCGAGCGCATCCCTGTAATCCATGATGCCGCCGATGCCGATGACCGGTATCCTCACCCTCCTGGCCGTTTCCCATACCATATGCAGGGCGATCGGTTTTATCGCCGGCCCGCTTAGCCCGCCGACGACATTCCCGAGAACCGGCATTTTCGTCTCAATATCGACCGCCATACCGGTAAAGGTATTGACGAGAGATACCGCATCCGAACCCGCTTCCTGCACGGCCATCGCTATCTCGCTAATATCTTTTACGTTAGGAGAAAGTTTCGTAATTATGGGTTTTGAGGTCCTGTTTTTTACAGCCGCGACGACCGCCGACGCCGAATCCGGTTCTTTCGAAAATTCAAGCCCGCCCCTTACATTGGGACAGGAGATATTTATCTCAAGGGCATCGACCCTTTTTATCTTATTGAGTCTTCCGGCGATCTCGGCATAATCGTTTATGCTGTGCGCGGCTATTGAGACGATAACCGCGGTCTTCACCTTATTTAAGAACGGGATCTTATCTTTAATAAAAGTTTCTATACCGTCATTTTGAAGGCCGATAGAATTAAGTATCCCGGACGGTGTCTCGACGAGGCGCGGAGGAGGATTGCCCTCTCTCGGTTTAAGGGTTATCGATTTCGTCACAATAGCCCCGAGCTTGTTTAAATCGACTAGATTCCCGTACTCCTCGCCTGAGCCGAACGTTCCGGACGCGACCATGACGGGATTTTTTAACTCAAGACTGCCGATCTTTACCTTCAGGTTTGGTTTTACCATATTATCTCTTTTATGTCGAAGACCGGCCCGTCCTTACAGACAAGTTTGTATCCCGATCTTGTCCTTATCGCGCACCCCAAGCAGGCGCCTACGCCGCATGCGATATTCTCCTCCAAAGAGGCGTAACATTCAAGCCCGCGTTTTTCGGCGATATGCGTTATGGCTTTTAGCATGGGTTCCGGTCCGCAGGCGAATATCGTTGGTCTAAATCCCCTTTTTATTTTCAAGAATTCATTCAGTATGTCGGTTGCAAAGCATCTCTTGCCGTAACTGCCGTCATCGGTCGCGATCATTGTCTTGATGCCGATATCATTGAAGTGGTCCGCGCAAAGCAGGGCATTTTTGGTTCGCGCGCCTATTATCGCGTAGACCTCTGCTTTCTTTATCCGGGTTAACGACTCAGCCAGAGAAGCAAGCGGCGCCACGCCTATACCGCCGGCGACTATGATAAAATTTTTATCCCCTTTCCGGACAGAGAACCCGTTCCCAAGCGGGCCAAGGATATCCACCTTATCACCCGGCTTCAGGCCGGATAAAAAGCGAGTTCCCTTACCTACTATCTCACATAATATCTCGAACCCGGAAGCGCTGATCCGGTGAAAACCGAAAGGTCTCCTGAGCAAAGGTGTAGTCGCGCTGTCGCTACCGCACCTTATCGTCAGGAACTGGCCCGGTTTTGCCTTCTTTGCGATCGATGGACATCTTATGCCCATCAAAAAATAGCCGGGCTTTACTTTTTTATTTGATATGACTTTTCCTGCACTCTGTATCATATGGCAGCGTGCCAATCTCTTAAGGACGTTACCCCGATAGAATGTTTTTTTATCGCCTCTATCCCCTGGACTGCCGCGTTTGCCCCCGGTATAGTCGTTACGCACGGAACGCCGAGCGAGACGGCGAGCGACCTTATCTTGACCTCATCCTCCCTCGGCTTCTTACCGGAAGGTGTATTTATAATAAATTTTATTTTCCCCTCTCTCATGTGGTCCAGTATGTTCGGGCTTCCCTCGCTTATCCTATGGATCTGGATAGCCCGTATCCCGCCTTCTTTCAGTATAGCAGCTGTGCCTGCCGTAGCGATTATCTCAAATCCCAACTCTTTAAGTTTCTTTGCTATCGGCACTATCTTCGCCTTGTGGGTATCCTGGACGCTTACAAAGACTGTACCCTCAGTGGGTAACGAGCTGTTAGCTGCCATTTGCGATTTCGCGAATGCCCTTCCGAAATCTACGTCTATTCCCATGACCTCGCCTGTCGACCTCATCTCAGGGCCGAGTATTATATCTATTCCCGGGAACTTGACGAACGGGAAGACGGATTCCTTGACCGAGACCTGCGGCGGGATGATCTCTTTTGTGAAACCCAGGTCCTTTAATTTCATCCCCGCCATGACTTTAGCCGCGAGCTTGGCGAGCGGCACGCCGATCGCCTTGCTTACAAACGGGATCGTCCTTGACGCGCGCGGGTTTACCTCAAGGATATAGACGACGCCTTTCTGGACGGCGAATTGGACATTCATCAGGCCGACGACGTTTAGTTCCTTCGCAAGCGCGTGCGTGGTCTGTCTTATCTCCTCTATGACCTTGCCGCTTAGCGTATGCGGCGGCAGGACCATCGCCGCGTCGCCGGAATGGACGCCGGCTTCCTCTATATGCTCCATTATCCCGCCTATTACAAATGTCTCTCCGTCGCCTATCATATCTACGTCGACTTCGATGGCGTCCTCGAGGAATTTATCTATCAAGACCGGAAATTCCGGCGAGGCCTTGACCGCGTGCGTCATATAATACTTCAGGGATTCATCGTCATAGACTATCTCCATAGCGCGCCCGCCCAGCACATACGAAGGCCTGACCATTATCGGATAGCCTATCCTCTTCGAAACTTCTTTAGCGCCTTCGATCGTGACAGCGGTGCCGTTTATAGGCTGCCTTAGGCCTAGCTTCTCGACGAGGAGTTTGAACTTCTCCCTGTCCTCGGCTATGTCTATCGCTTCGGGGGTCGTCCCTATTATTTTGAGCCCGGCTTTCTTAAGCGCTATCGCCAGGTTCAGCGGTGTCTGGCCCCCGAATTGTACTATCGCGCCGTCGGGCTTCTCCTTATCGGCTATATTCAGGACGTCTTCGATAGTAAGCGGCTCAAAATACAATTTATCCGACGTATCGTAATCTGTCGAGACTGTCTCCGGGTTAGAGTTTACCATTATTGTCTCGTAGCCTATCTCCCTAAGGGCGAAAGCGGCATGGACACAGCAATAATCGAACTCGATGCCCTGCCCTATCCTGTTCGGGCCGCCTCCGAGGATCATTATCTTCTTTTTCGTCGAAGGCCTTATCTCGTCCTCTTCCTCGTATGTCGAGTAGAAATAAGGCGTATACGCCTCGAATTCCGCGGCGCAGGTATCGACCAGCTTATAGACCGCGCTTATCCCCTCTTTTATCCTGGGCTTTCTTACGCTCATCTCGTCTGAGCCGCGCATATATGCGATCTGCCTGTCGGAAAATCCGAACTGTTTGGCTTTCAAGGTCAGTCCCGCGGTCATCTCAGAACGCCTTATCTCTTCCTCTGCCTCGACGATCTCCTTTATGTTCTGCAAGAACCACGGGTCTATCTTCGTGAGCTCATATATTTTTTCTATCGTGAACCCTTCCTTGAGCGCGTACCTGATATAAAAAAGCCTATCCTGGTTCGGGACTTTAAGTTTTTCGGTTATTTCCCGTTTGAAATCCGGATCTTTTGTTTTCGCCTCGTATTCATCTTTCGGGTCTGCGCCAAGGCCGAACCTCCCTATCTCAAGCGACCTGATGCCTTTCTGCAGCGCCTCTTTGAATGTGCGGCCTATGGCCATAGTCTCGCCGACCGATTTCATCTGGATAGTCAATTTCTGGTCTGCCTTCGGGAATTTCTCAAAAGCCCACCGCGGGATCTTGACGACGCAATAATCTATTGCCGGTTCGAAAGAAGCAGGTGTCTCTTTAGTAATATCGTTGGGTATCTCGTCGAGCGTGTAGCCGACCGCGAGCTTTGCCGCGATCTTAGCTATCGGGAAGCCTGTTGCCTTCGAAGCTAAAGCGGATGACCTGGATACGCGCGGGTTCATCTCTATTATTACCTGCCTGCCGGTATCCGGATTGACGCCGAATTGGATATTCGAGCCGCCGGTCTCGACACCGATTTCGCGTATAACTTTTATCGCGGAATCCCGCATTACCTGATATTCCCTGTCGGTCAAAGTCTGCGCGGGCGCCACAGTTATTGAATCCCCTGTATGGATCCCCATCGGGTCAAAGTTTTCGATAGAACAGATTATTACGACGTTGTCCTTCAGGTCGCGCATCACCTCGAGCTCATACTCCTTCCACCCGGCGACCGATTCCTCTATAAGGATCTCGCTTATCATGCTTAAGGCCAGGCCCCGCTGCGCGATCTCTTCGAACTCCTTCCTATCGGACGCTGCGCCGCCTCCGGTGCCGCCAAGCGTGAAAGACGGCCTTATTACGAGCGGGAAACCGATCTTTTCGGCGATCTTTCTGGCTTGTCCCATATTGTAAGCGAGGTCGCTCTTCGGAAGGTCAAGGCCGATTTTCGTCATCGCTTCCTTGAATAACTTCCTATCCTCGGCCTTCTTTATGGCTTCGGCTTTCGCGCCGATCATCTCGACCCCGAATTTCTTCAGGACACCCATTTCATGCAGCTGTATCGCGCAGTTCAGCCCTGTCTGCCCGCCCAGCGTCGGCAATAACGCGTCCGGCCTTTCTTTCTCGATTATCTTCGCTATCATCTCCGGCGTTATGGGCTCGATATAAGTGACATCCGCCGTGTCAGGATCCGTCATGATAGTCGCGGGATTTGAATTGACGAGGATCACTTTGAAGCCTTCCTCGCGAAGCGCCTTGCACGCCTGCGTGCCGGAATAATCAAACTCGCAGGCCTGGCCTATGACTATCGGGCCGGATCCTATTATCAATATCTTGTTGATATCTGTCCTTTTAGGCATTTTTCCTTTCGCTCATCAAGGTTGCGAATTTGTCGAACAGGTATTCCGCGTCGTGCGGGCCCGGGCACGCCTCGGGATGATATTGCACCGAAAATATCGGCAGTTTTTTGTGCTCCATGCCCTCGACTGTCCTGTCGTAGAGATTTATATGCGTCAGGACCATGTCTTTATCGGGTATGGAATCTATGTCTACGGCAAACCCGTGGTTCTGAGACGTGATGTCGACTTTTCTCGTCCTCAGGTCCATGACCGGGTGGTTTCCGCCGTGGTGGCCGAATTTAAGCTTATAGGTATTCCCTCCAAATGCCAGGCCGAGTATCTGATGACCGAGACATATCCCGAATATCGGCAGTTTTCCTGCCAATTTTCTGACCGCGTCGATATGATACGGCACGCCTTCGGGATCGCCCGGCCCGTTCGACAGGAATAATCCGTCCGGCTTCAGGGCGAGCACTTCTTCCGCCGTCGCGGAGGCAGGCAAAACTTTTACTTTACAGCCTATCCTGCTTAAATTCCTGAGTATATTCAATTTCATCCCGCAATCTATCGCTACTACAGTGAAACGCGCTTT
>MHHC01000016.1 GCA_001805885.1 Omnitrophica WOR_2 bacterium RIFCSPLOWO2_12_FULL_51_24 | reverse complement strand
TTGCTTTTGTGGCGTCAAGGACTATAGCGCTCGTAAGTTTTACCACCGGCGTATCGGCGACCGTGCTCGCCGCTTCGATATTTTCATCCTGCTTTCTCGAAGAGATAAGCTCGATGTTAGTTTCCTTAACGAGTTCCTCGATGGTAGAGGTCGCCGCGCTTCCGTAATGTTGATCTATGGCCGCCCTGACATCATCCTGGGTAGTTATGATAGGCGTGATATCCATACCCGTGACGTTCTTTATGTCGTCGAGCGCGAAGACATTAAGCGGATCGGCCATGGCGACGGTAAGGACGTTGCCCATCTTGGAGATAGGCATTATCTGGTAATTGGCTGCTATTTTTTTCGGTATGAATTTCGTTATTTCCGGATCGATCTTGAATTTGGAAAGGGAAATCGGCGGGATCCCAAGTTCTTGGCTTAAAATCGCTAACAGGTCTCTCTGGGTTATGGCCCCCAGCGAGACGAGGATATCTCCCAACGAACCACCCTTCTCTTTCTGGACCAGAAGGGCCTGGTTTAATTTCTCTTCTGTTATTGCTCCTTTCTTTATCAGTATCTCACTTAGCCGTTCCTTGATCCCAGATGGCATCGGCTGTCAGAGTCTCCTATTTTTTATAGAACTTATCTATCGCCTGTTTTATATCGGTCGCGGTAGAGACAAAGATCTGTATTGAGCAACCGGTGACTAATTCTATGTCCTCGATGGCCTGAGTGTTCAGAGGATCAGCCATCGCGATGGTCACGGTATTGCCGATCTTATCGATCGGGATAAGGCAATACTGGCGGGCGATATTCTCCGTCACCATCTTTATCGCCGCTTCGTCCATCTCGTAATTGGCCAAAGGAAGGTACGGGAAGCCGTACTGGACAGTGATGGCTTGGGCTATTTGCTCCTCAGTTACATATCCCAGCCCAGCCAGGATCTGGCCCAGGAGACCGCCCTTCTCCTTCTGGATCTTCAGTCCCTCGTCGAGTTGGGACTGTTTTATCACGCCTTTTTCCAGGAGGAGCTGCCCTATCGTCTTACTTATTACTCGTTTAGCTGAAGACATATGACCCTATTTTCTAAACAACCTGTCCAGATCGTCCGGATCAGTGCTGCGAAGTATCGCGTCTTCGTAAGTTATTGCTTTCTTATTATAGAGTTCGAAGAGCGTCTGGTTCATCGTCCTCATGCCTTCTTTCTGGCTCGTCTGTATGACTGAATAAAGCTGATGCGTCTTCGCCTCGCGTATCAGGCTTCTTACGGCAGGGGTCGCGATGAGCACCTCTGTAGCCAGGACTCTTCCGCGGCCGCCGGTCTTGGGTATAAGCTGCTGCGCAAGTATGCCGAGCAGGACGAAGGAAAGTTGGATCCTTACCTGTTGCTGCTGATGAGAGGGGAAGACGTCTATGACCCTGTTTATTGTCTGGACCGCGTCCGATGTATGCAGCGTAGAAAGGACGAGGTGACCTGTTTCAGCGATATCCAGCGCCGCCTCGATCGTCTCGAGGTCGCGCATCTCACCGATGAGGATGACATTCGGGTCCTGCCTCAAGACATGTTTCAACGAGTGCGCGAATGATTGCGTATCAGCTCCCACTTCGCGCTGATCAACTAGGGCCTTTTTGTTCTTGTGGACATACTCGATCGGGTCCTCTACGATGACTATATGGCAATTCTTCTCAGAGTTTATCTTATCGACCATCGAGGCGAGGGTCGTGGACTTGCCGCTTCCGGTAGCTCCCGTGACGAGGACCAGCCCTTTCGGCCTTTTGCACAGGTCTTCTACTACATTGAGCGGAAGACCGCACTCCTCAAAAGTCATTATATGCAGAGGAAGCAGCCTCACTGCCGCCCCGACGTAGCCCCTTTGGATAAAGCAGTTGACCCTGAAACGCCCCAACCCCTCTATACCGAACGAAATATCAAGTTCGAGCTCGCGCTCAAATTTTTCCACATGCTGCGGTTTAAGCATGCTGTAAGCCAACCTCTTCGAATCCTCGGCCGCAAGAGGGGGAAATTCCGTGGGCACCAGCTTTTCGTCTATCCTAAGTTGGGGCGGGGAAAAGACAGAAAGATGCAGGTCAGACGCGCCTTTCTGTACCATAAGTTTAAGCAGTGTCTCTATCTGTACGTTTACCATAAGAGCTCCTTAATGAGTCCCTGCAACTATACGCTGCGCAGATTTCGCAGAAATCTGCTTGCAGTTGCGGGACGAATTAACCCCGCAGCCTGCGTAGAAAATTTCGACGAAATTTTCAAGCGTCTAGGCAAGGGGTACAATGCCTTTTTTCTCGTTATATTAAGAGACAATCGTATTCTTCCCTTTAGACTTGGCTTCGCTCAAGGCCGAAGTTGCTTTCTTTACCAAATCGTCCGCGGTCACGCCGTCTATCGGATTCTCGCTTACGCCCCCGCTTACCGTAACGAAGTTGCGGGGGTAGCCCTTGCCGCCTGCGATACCGAAGACCTCGACGCGCTGTTTGAGCACCTCGGCTATCGTATTCGCCTGTTTCTTGTTCTTTTCCGGCAGGATCACAGCGAATGAATCACCGCCCAACCTTGCTACCCTCTCGACTGCGGTGACATTCGACTCTATGGTCTTCCCGATCTTCTTTATAGTCTCCTCGGCCGCCAGATCCCCGTTTATCTGCCTGTATAACCCGAGATCGTCGATATTAAAGACGAGGAATGAACACGGCCTCTGATACAATACCGCGCGCTTGATTTCTTCCTCAAGGCGGTTCATGATGAACTTCTCGTTATATAGGCCGGTAAGCTCGTCTTTAACGGCCAGCTCTTTCGCCTTGTTGGTCAACAAGTCGTTCTCTATGGCAATGGCTATCTGCTTTCCGAAAAGTTTTATAAGTTCTACATCGTCTTCCTTAAACTCGTAGTCGGCCGCCGAATTCCCGAAACCCACGATCCCAAAACCGCGCCCGTGAGCGACCACAGGACAAAGTACGCAATTCTTAACCTTAAAGAGTTTCAAAAACTCTTCCGCATCCGGCGCCTTCACGGAACGCCGGTCGAGGGTGGCCATCTTGCCTTCCAAGACAAGTTTGCCCAAAAGACCGGTTCCGACCTTAATCCTCAGGGAGCTCTGTTCCCCGCTGAGGCCATTATTTATCTTCATTACGAGAGTCTCTTTCTCCTCCACGAGCATCAGGAACGCGAATGAATCCTCGGCAAGCTGGCCGATCTTCCCTATGACTATCTCCAGGATCTCATCGATCGGCGCGCCCTGTGATATGAGATTGCCGACCTGAAGAAGGCTCGACATTATCAGGACCTTTTTATTTATCTCGACGTTTATCTCTTTAGTCCTTTCGCCGTATGACCTGAGCTCGTCCATGTTCTCGCGTATCCGGCGGGTAAGCAGGTTGAGGGTGTTGCCGAGTTCCCCTATTTCATCCTCGCTCCTGACATCTATACTGCTTGAGAAATCGCCGTTAGCGATACCCTTGGCTTTAATTGCCATATCGATGATCGGCGAAACAATATCCCTGGCGATCTTGAGACCGAGCAGCGCGATAATAATAGTGATGGCGAGTACTATGGAAACGTACCACACCGTACTAAATTCAGGGGGTATATACATCGGGGAAAGGTAAACACAAATAATAAGCGGGATCAGGGACATGAGGGCAAATGCAACCATGAGCTTATAACGAAGCCCTGCGGGAACAAGTGATAGCTTCTTAAGAAATCCTGCCATCTTTATCATCTCCCTTCGTAATTTATTATAAAAAGTATACCTTTTCCTAAATTAAGTGTCAAACATATTTATCGCAACGCGATGAATTCCCAGGGCAGCCGTTCGTCTAGCTTACGCTCCCTCGAAGAATAATGATCCGGATCGATCGACGCCTCTTTGAAGGCGGAGAGCCACCTCTCGAGATCAAAATATTCCTTCCAGCTATCGAACCTGCAGCCGTTTTTCCAGGCAATATAAAGCGCTTTGGAAAGTTCCCTGTCTCCGCGCGCGAAGACCGACTCCAGATAGCTCATCCTCGCGTCGTGGAAAATAAACTTAACCTTGGACCTGCGCGAGGACCTTGTCCCCTGCGAGGACCTTGATCTATCCCTTATATACTTCTGCCTCCGGTAGACCTCATCGATGGGAAGCATCGCCTCGCGTTCAAATCTCGTATGCGGCTTTGGGATGAAAACGGATATCGTAGCGTTTATGTCAGCGGGCCTTCCGTCGACCCGTTTTTTGACTTCAGATATCTCGCGGGCAAGGTCGACAATAGCATCCAGGTCGCTGTATTCCTCCTGCGGGAGACCGATCATGAAATACAATTTTATCCTGCGCCAATTATTTTTAAAGGCCTGGTAGGCGCATTCCTTAAGCGCTTCGACCGGGATATCCTTATTGATGACCTTGCGCATCTTCTCGCTTCCGACTTCGGGCGCGAACGTAAGTCCGGTATGCCTGCCGGATGTGAGCTCAAGAGGAAACCGGCTGGTCATCTCCTCTACCCTGAGCGAAGGAAATGAGATACTCACCGCCTTTTCTTTAAAGGCTCCCGTGAGCGATGTTATTATCTCCATTATCTGCGGATGGTCGCCGGATGAAAGCGATACTAATGATATCTCATCATATCCGGTATTTCTGTAGATCGATTCGGCGAGGGATAGTATCTTAGCCGGTGAGCGGAAACGGTTGGGCCCGTAGATCGCGCATGCCTGGCAGAAATTGCACGCCCTCCTGCAGCCGCGCATTATCTCTATCTGGATCCTGTCATGGACGACATTTATGAAAGGCACTATCGGTTTTTCCGGGAACGGCGCGGATTCGAGGTCGGCGACAAATCTTTTTCTTATCTTTTTGGGCATCCCCGCCACTCCGGCGGGCAGGGACGGCACATAGACGCCTTCGATCGCGGATAGCCTTTCCAATAATTTCCCGCGGCCCGCGCCGGATTTTTTATTCTCTATCACGGCGTCGACGATCTCCGATACGGCCTCCTCACCTTCGCCGATCACGAAACAATCGAAGAAATCCGCGAGCGGTTCGGGGTTGAACGCGCACGGTCCGCCGCCTGTTATAAGCGGATGGGAACCATCGCGGTCCTTCGAAAAAAGCGGTATGCCGGAAAGATCGAGCATATTGAGGATATTCGTATAACTCAACTCATATTGGAGAGTAAAACCGACCATATCGAATTCATTGAGCGGGCGTTTCGTCTCGAGGGAGAAGAGCGGTATGCCCTTCTCCCTCATGACCTTTTCCATGTCGTGCCACGGCGCGAACGAGCGCTCGCACGCGACATCTCTTCTGTCGTTTAAGATAGAATAGAGGATCTTCAGTCCAAGATGGCTCATCCCGACTTCGTAAAGGTCAGGGAAACATAAGGCTACCCTGCAGTCTATACCGGAATCGCCTTTTACGACACTGTTCCATTCGCCGCCCGTGTAGCGGGCGGGTTTTGTCACGCCAAGGAGTATCTCGTCGCTTAACATCAAAACACCTTACGTTTATTTTTTATATTTTCGAGGATGCCCACACAGGCGAGGCACATTATAAGGAAGGAACCGCCGTATGAGACAAAAGGAAGCGGCAGCCCGACAACCGGCATCACGCCGCATACCATGCCGATATTTACGATTATGTGCACCGCGAATATCGTGACTATCCCGTAGGCGAGGGTCTTGCCGTATGTGTCGCTCGTCGTCTCGGCTATCCTTATTCCTTTGTCGACGAACCTGTAATAGAGGAAGAGAAGCAAGACGCCGCCTATGAACCCCCACTCCTCGCCCACGACCGAGAAGATAAAATCGGTGTGGCGTTCCGGCAGGAAATTCAACTGGTTCTGCGTCCCGGACAGCCATCCCTTTCCGAAGATCCCTCCTGAGCCTATTGCGATCTTCGATTGTATGATCGTGTATCCGGCGCCCAGCGGATCGAGGTTCGGATTAAGGAAGACAAAAAGCCTCGCCCTCTGATAATCCTTCAGGATAAGCCATAGGAACGGTACGCATGCCAAGCCCGCGCCGATTATAAAAAGAAGGTATTTCGGCCGTGCCCCGGCAATGAGCAGCATAGTAAACAGTGCGGGGATGAATATCGAAGCTGTGCCGAGGTCGGGTTCCTTGAATATGAGGAGCATCGGGACTGCCGCCATAGCGAAAGGAATTATGAGGGCCTTCGGTCTTTCTATCCCTTCTTTTATGTCGCCGAGATATTTCGCCAGCGCGAATACAAAAGTGATCTTCGCGAACTCCGACGGCTGGAAAGCGAACGAGCCGAACTCTATCCACCTCTTCGCTCCGTAGCGGACATCTCCCATGACAAGGACCAAAAGCAATAAAAGCACATTCAGGCCGAAAACATAATAACTGAAATCTATTATCCTCTGGTAACCTATCCTGAATATCACCACCGCGATAACCAGGCCGATCACCGCGGAATTAAGCTGCCTCATAGAAAGGTCTGCGCCGGAAGATACCAACTTCTGATACGAGGCGCTATAGACGACAAAAAGCCCCATGAGCAGGATCAGGGCCGCGATGAACACGAGCCCGTAATCGAATTCGCCTTTCAATCTAAAGTTATCTCTCATTTGAATATTTCCGTGTTATCCTTTGCGAAATCGAGTATCTTTTTCGCTATATCAGCCGCGATGACGCCTCCATGACCGCCGTGCTCGATCATCACCACAAAGGCTATCTTTGGATCATCAGCGGGGGCAAAACCCAGAAACCACGCGTGCGGTTCACCATCAGGGGTCTGCGCGGTCCCGGTTTTCGCGGCGATCGTCATCCCTTCTATCCTTGCCCTCTGTCCGGTCCCCGTATCAGAAGCTACGACGTTAACCATCGCTGATTTCATGATCTCGAGAGCGCTTTTGGAGACGGAGATCGTCCTGGGTTTTGGTACCTGGACATCCGCGTTTCCGATCTTCTTTATGATATGCGGCCTTGGTGCGTTCCCTCCGGTAGCGAATACCGATACGACTTCGACCATCTGCAGCGGAGTGACGAGTAGATCGCCTTGGCCTATCGCGACATTGAGCGTCTCGCCCTCATACCAATTCTGATTTCTCCTGGTTTTCTTCCAGGCCGGGCTTGGCACAAGGCCTCTGCTTTCTCCCTCAATATCTATGCCGGTTGGCTTCCCGAGACCCAACTTCTGGGCGTGGGCGGAAATTATATCCGGCCCTAATTTACGCCCGAGATTATAAAAATAAATATTGCATGAATGCGTTAT
>MHHC01000015.1 GCA_001805885.1 Omnitrophica WOR_2 bacterium RIFCSPLOWO2_12_FULL_51_24 | reverse complement strand
GTGCGGTTTTTTTCCCAAAAAGATTTCAGCGTCATCGGCATTGACAACAATATGCGGAAAAGTTTCTTCGGGGATACGGCTTCGGTGGAATGGAATAAAGACCTGCTTGTAAAGACATCTCCGGGCTACGTCCACTACGACTTCGATATCCGGGATAAAGCCGCTATCGAAGGCCTGTTCAGAAAATACGAATTCGACCTCATCATCCATGCCGCTGCTCAGCCATCCCATGACTGGGCGGCGAGAGAACCTGCCACGGATTTCGAGATCAACGCAGTCGGGACGCAGATCCTGCTGGAAAGTTTCAGGGCTCATGCCCCTCAGGCGGTCTTCATCTTCCTTTCCACAAATAAGGTCTACGGCGATAATCCTAATAAGCTTCCTTTCCTCGAGCTTGAAAGCCGCTATGAGCTTCCGGAGGACCACAAATTTTACGGCGGCATAGACGAGTCGTTAGGCATCGACAATTGCCTCCATAGCCTCTTCGGCGCTTCCAAGGCCGCAGCCGATATACTCGTCCAGGAATACGGGAGGTATTTCGGGCTCAAGACCGTGGCATTCAGGTGCGGTTGTATAACAGGCCCCTATCATTCCAGCGCCGAACTCCACGGGTTCTTATCCTATCTGGTAAAATGCTGTATAACAGGTAAAAAATATTCCATCTACGGATATAAGGGGAAACAGGTCCGCGATAATATCCATTCCCATGACCTGGCCAACGCCTTCTATCAATTCTATCTGGCGCCCCGCGCCGGTGAAGTGTACAACATGGGAGGCGGCAGGGCCGCCAGCGTCTCCGTCCTCGAGGCGATAGGCCTTTGCGAGGAGATCTCAGGCAGGAAGATGGCTTATGAATACGCGGACCGCAACAGGATAGGGGATCATATCTGGTGGATATCGGATCTCTCCAAGTTCAAGGCGCATTATCCCGATTGGAGCATAACGTATGACGGCCGCCGCATTATCGGGGAGATATTCCGCCAGCAAAAAGAATTAACCGGTCAGAAATGAGAAGGTCCCCGGTTTTTAATATTTTTTTCTGGATGTTCATCGCCGTTGCCGTCATAGTCACGGGCATCTCCCTGTCCATGAGGGGCGGCAGGGACCTGAACGTGGGGCTCTACGGCGTCGATCAGGTATCGCACGGGAAGTCACCGTATGAAAATATCTCCGATGCGAACCGCCCGCTTTTCCGTTACGCTCCGGGAATGGCGGTCCTCCAGGCCCCTTTTCTGCTTAAGAGCAAGAAGGTAGAGCCCCTCTTCTACGCCGATCCGATCACCTTCAAAGACATGCTACCTTCAATATACGCATGGTATCTGGCAGAGCTCGCGGCGATAGCGCTCAGCGCGCTGATATTGCTTCAGCTTATTCCGCCATCGGCGAAAGGGGAAGGGGCGCGTAACCTGAAGATAAGCCTCCTGTTGTCTATGCCTTTCCTGTTATATGAATTGGCCAACAGCCAGAACAAGCTCGTCGCCCTGTTTTTTCTGCTGGCGGCTCTCTTGTTGTTCAAAAAAGACAGGATGTTCTTTTCGGCAGTCTTCTTCTGCCTCGCCTTGACCGTATACAGCCCCTTGCTGGTCTTTATCCTGTACTTCATCCTGAAAAGCAAGGGAAGGTTTATACCCTGGTTCATCGCGGGCGTTTTTATCGTCTTTTTCCTCGTCCCTTCCGCGGTATTGGGCATAGGGTTTAACAACTACCTGCTGAAGGAATGGTTCGAGCGCACCATAAAGCCATTCTCCGCCGCGGCCTCTTATGTGAACTACCTGGACCTCAGGGTCAGCAACCAGTCGCTGCCGGGAGCCGTCGGAAGGTTACTGGCGCCGGGCGGCACCGAGAATTTCCTTTATCTCATCCCTCCCGTATCGATCCATCTGATCATCAGGGCCTGTTCGGCAGCGATCGTCTTATTGTCATGTATCGCGGCCTGGAAGAATTCAAAAGAGGCCTCGCAGGGGCTGGCTTATTCGGTCTTTTTGATGCTCGCCCTCATGCTTCCGCAATATTGCATCTATTACACCTGGGCGTGGACGTTCGTCTTTTATTTTGTCGCGCTTGATCTTAACGGCCGCGTGGAAGTTTCGGCGGCCGATAAGAGGTCTTTACTTGCGGCCTCTTCAGCCCTGTTTATTTCCACCTGCTTGGTAGGTGTACCCTTCCTAAAGAATATTTCCCTGATCTTCTGGGCTACCCTGATCTTCTGGGCGGTTATGGTCAAGGTGGCTTCGCGATGAAAGGGAACCTGTCGGCCGTCTTGATCGCACATGACGAAGAGGAGAACATCGGCAGGATGATCGAAGGCCTGCTGGGGGATTATCACGATGAACTTCTCGAGATCATAGTGGTCAACGATTCCAGCACTGACAGGACCTCCGAGGTCGTCCGGACCTGGATGGGCCGCGACAGCAAAGTCAGGCTTATAGAAAAGGGCCTGCCGAGCGGGGTAGGGCTTGCCCTGAGGACGGGCTTTAAGAACGTAAACCCGAAAGCGGACTATGTCCTGACGATGGATTCAGATTTTGTAGAGAATATCAAAGAGGTGCGGTCGCTTATCCGTGCGGCGGAGGCGGAGGGGCGCGACGGGGCGATAGGTTCGCGGTATATGGAGGGCGGAAGGCTGGTCAATTATCCGCTCATGAAGAAGATAATGAACCGCTCATTCCACTTTATCGTAAGGGCGCTCTTGCGCCTCGGGCAGAAAGACCTGACCAATAATTTCAAGCTTTACAGGGCCGAGATAATACGGAAGATCCCCTGGAGGAGCGACGATTTCGCGATAAACGCGGAGACAGGGATCTTGCCGATAATCTTCGGGTATAACATAGCGGAGGTTCCGGTCTCCTGGATCCAGCGGAAGGCGGGGATGGGTAGGTCGAAGTTCCGTCTTTTTAAGGTGGGCTGGAACTACATCAAAGTCATCGGTTACGCCCTGAGACTTTCAGCAAGGAAACAGACTTCCTGAGCGATTCGAAGAATATTATTATTACCAGCGCCAGCATGATTATGGAGAGCGCGGCATTGAGATTCCCCTGAAAGGTATGTTTCGGAAGGTAATTGACCGTTATATTCTCGATAGCCGCCACGAAAGTCGTGGCGAACATGAAGAGCGAGGGAAGGAAAGTTATCAGGCAGTAATATTTTTTTGCGCTGTGTTTAAGTATAAATACGGTTCCTACGCATAGCGCGAGCGTCGCCAGAAGCTGGTTCGCCACACCGAACATCGGCCAGATAGTAGATATATCCCCGTTATAGACAAGATATCCCCATAAGAAACTGATGACCGCCCCGCTTATTATTACGCCGGGCATCCAGCTGCTCCTGCCTAATCTCGGGTTGACGAACTTGACCATCTCCTGAAGTATGTAACGCGCCACGCGCGTCCCGGTATCCACCGTCGTTAAAACGAAGAGCGCCTCAAACATGATCGCGAAGTGGTACCAATAGCCCATCAGGTGTTTCATGCCTTTTATCGAGGAGAGGATGAGCGACATCCCTGCCGCGAGCGAAACCGCTCCTCCGGGCCTTCCGGCCAAGGTCTCGCCGGTCATCTGCTCGATCTCTTTTAAATTTGTTATATTCAATCCTAATTTGGCGAACGCGTCATGCGGAAGATTTATCGCGAAGTAATCCCCGGGCAGCATTACGGTCGCGGCGATAAGGGCCATTATGGAGACGACGGCCTCGACCAGCATCGCGCCGTAGCCGATAAAACGTATCTCGGCCTCGTTATTTATCATCTTGGGAGTAGTGCCTGAACTCACAAGGCTGTGGAAGCCGCTTATCGCGCCGCAGGCGATAGTTATGCAGACGAACGGCCAGACCTTACCCGGTATTATCGGCCCTCCGCCGTGGATATATGGCGTGAGCGCCGGCATACGGAGAACCGGGTTTACCATAAATATCCCGAGGACGAGAAGCGCTATTGTGCCGATCTTCATATAGGAGCTTAAGTAGTCCCGCGGGCAGAGCAAGAGCCAGACCGGGAGAGTCGAGGCGATGAAACCATAACTCGGCAATATGACCGAAAGCGCGGGTTTTGAAAAAAGAAAAAGATTGCCGAAGCTTGTCTTTGAGAGCGGCTCTCCGAATACAACGCCTAATATCACTATCGTCACGCCTATGAGCGAGGCCTCTACGATCTTGCCCGGCCTTATCTTATACATGTAAAGGGCCATAATAAACGCCGCCGGTATAGTCATCGCGATCGTGAAAGTGGCCCACGAACTTTCGCTCAGGGCATTTACCACGACGAGCCCGAGGCCGGCCAGCGCCGTTATTATTATGAAAAGTATCGCGAAGCCGGTGGCGATGCCGGCGGCAGGACCTATATGTTTTTTGGCGAGGCGGGTGAGGGATTGCCCTTTCATCCTGACGGACGCAAAGAGTATGACCATGTCGTGGACCGCGCCCCCGAGCACCGCGCCTATTAATATCCAGAGAAAACCGGGAAGAAACCCGAACTGCGCCGCCAGCACAGGTCCGACAAGCGGGCCCGCGCCCGAGATCGCGGCGAAATGGTGGCCGAAGAGGACGAATTTATTAGTGGGGTGATAATCCTTGCCGTCGCGGTGGGTATGGGCCGGCGTCGGCCGTGACTGGTCGAAGACGAGCACCTTTGTGATTATGAATTTAGCGTAGAAACGGTACGCGAGCGCGAATATGAGCAGACTTACTATTATAAGAGTTAAGGCGTGCATGGATCCCTTTTCAGCTATTATACCCGCATTCCGGTCCCGTGTAAAATCATTATAAAGCAGAGTTCTCTTGATATGACCCTGATATGCATGTATAATAAAGCACTATGGGAAAAAATCAGTTTTTTTCCGGAAGTTTCCGTTCCAAAGTCACAGTAGCCCTTGTCCTCTCTCTGTTTTTGATAGCCGCTATCAGCAATTTCCTTATATATAAATTCAGTTATAACTCCCAATTCGAACAGTTCAGGGAAGAACTTAAGATGGTCACGCAGACCGCAGCTTTGGTCATAGACCCGGATATCCTTATGCAGGTCCCTCTCCGGGGCCCTGAAGGCGTAAAAAGCGAGCAGTATAAGATCATCGCCGAAAAGTTATTACAGATCAAAAAAGTCAACTCGCAGATCCTTTTTGTATACACTATGGGCCGCACCGACAAGGAGGGCGTCTTGCAGTTTATCGTAGATCCCGAACCCCGGACTCCGGACAAAAGGGAAGGCGGTCCTACCGCATATCCCGGCGATAAGTATGATGCCTCCAGATTTCCCGAAATGTCAAAAGCGTTTGAAAGCCCTTCCGTTGATAAGAGACTTATGGTCGATGAGTGGGGCGCCACTTTATCAGGTTACGCCCCCATACGCGGCAGGGACGGCAAGGTGGTAGCTATAATCGGGATAGATATCGGCGCGCAGGATGTCTACGGCATACAAAAAGAGCTCAAGCGGAGAGCCATTTTAGTGTTGGGTGTGGGTATGTTGATCTCTGTTGTTTTGGGGCTTTTGGTCTCAAAGAGGGTTACCGGTCCGGTAGAAAAACTTGAGGAAGCGACCATGCGCCTCGCCGCTGGAGACCTCGGATATAGAGTCGACATAAAAGGCACGGATGAGATAAGCCGGCTCGGCGAGTCCTTCAATAAGATGGCCGAAACCCTCATCGCGTCAAAAGAGGCCCTGCAGGATTATTTTTACCGTATCGTCCAATCGTTCGTGCGCGTCCTTGAGGCGAAGGACAGTTACACGAAGGGCCATTCGGATAGGGTCGCTGAGTACTCGCGCCAGATCGCCCTGGAGATGGGGATCTCCGTAAAAGAAGCCGACATGCTCAAAAGGGTGGCCGAACTCCACGATATAGGAAAATTAGAACTCGACGAGCAGTTATTAAATAAATCTGAGAACCTCAGCGACGAGGAGTGGAGGCTCATCAAAGAACATCCTGTTACAGGGGAGGAGATCCTGGGGCCGGTCTTTTTGGATAAGAGGATGCTGTCTATCGTCAGGTCGCATCACGAACGCTACGACGGAAAAGGTTATCCTGACGAGCTTAAAGGCGATGAGATCGATATCTTAGCCCAGATCGTTTCAGTCGCCGATTCATATGATGCCATGACTACCACTCGCGCATACAGGGGTCCGCTGAATAAAGGGGGGGCCTTAGAAGAATTGAAGAAGAACAGCGGGACACAGTTTAACCCGCGCATTGTGGAAGCTTTTCTCAAGGTCCTAAATCGGGAAGGAGAATAAGTAAAATGTTCAGGGAGAAGATAAAAGTGCTGGATTGCACGATAAGGGACGGCGGCCTGATAAATAAGCACGACTTTGATTTCAAATTCGTCCGCGCCGTCTATAAGGCGCTCTCGGAGGCGAAGATAGATTACATGGAGATAGGATATAAGAACTCGAAGAAACTCTTCTCCGACAAGGAATACGGCCAATGGAAGTTCTGCGATGATGACGAGATCAGGAGGGTCACCGACGGCATCGAGTCGCAGACGAAGATCTCCGTCATGGTCGATGTCGACCGCGTCGACGTTGAGGACGTAAAGCCGCGCAAGGAGAGCCCGGTGGCTATGGTCCGGGTCGCATGTTACGTCAAAGACATAGACAAGGCGATATTCCTCGCCAACCAGTTCGCGGACAAGGGTTACGAGACGGCGGTCAACATAATGGCCATATCGAAGGCGCCCGACAACGAGCTTACCGAGGCCTTCCACCAGCTTAACGAGGAGTGCAAGGCCGGCGTGGTCTATATCGTGGACAGCAACGGCGCGCTATACCAGGAGACGACAGAATTTCTCGTAAAGAAGGCAAAGGACATAATAAAAAACAAAGAGATAGGCATACACGCCCACAACAACCAGCAGCTCGCCTTCGGCAACACGATAGAGGCGATAATACACAACGCGAATTATGTGGACGGGACGGTCTACGGACTCGGCAGGGCCGCCGGCAACTGCCCGCTAGAGCTCATACTCGGATTCCTTAAGAACCCTAAGTTTGATATCCGCCCGGTCCTCGAACTGATATCAAAGGAATTCATACCCCTAAGAGAGAAGATGGAGTGGGGTTACATCATACCGTACGCGATAACAGGTATTCTTGACGAGCATCCCCGCGCCGCGATGGCGCTGCGCGACAGCGAAAAGAAAGAGAACTACAGGGAGTTTTACGAGAACCTCATCGGAAGCGGGGAGACGCAGTAAACCCTTTAAGGAGGAGGTCCAAATGGTAAACAAAGCGATCATAAAATTTGTATTCGCGGCCTCGCTTATTTTGGTTATGCCCCATCTTTTTG
>MHHC01000014.1:712-8132 GCA_001805885.1 Omnitrophica WOR_2 bacterium RIFCSPLOWO2_12_FULL_51_24 | reverse complement strand
TCCGGTTCAGATCGTTTATCGCTTCGGAGATCTGCCCGGCCGCGCCTTCGCCCTGCACTTTCACAGGATATATGAGGATCCCGATATCATTGAAACGGCGCCTCAATATATGCAATATGTCGCGGATAACGGCGCCGGTCGGAGATGTCACGATACCGATCCTCGAGGGGAGTATCGGGATCGGCCTCTTATGGGCCTGGTCAAAGAGGCCTTCCTTCTGAAGCCGTTCCTTAAGCTGTTCGAAAGCGAGTTGAAGCTCACCCACCCCTTTAGGCTCGGCCTTCTCCACATAAAGCTGCGCCTGTCCTGTCTTATTGTAGAAACCAATCCTCCCAAAGCACAAGACTTTCAGGCCGTCCTTTATTTGGAATTTTACGCCCTGGTTCGAGCCCCTGAAGAACGCGCAATTAAGGACAGACTCAGCGTCCTTAAGGGCGAAGTACATATGGCCGGAGGAATGCAGCTTGAAGTTTGAGACCTCACCTTCCACCCAGACTTGCGGGAAAGCGCTCTCGAGGACGACCTTTATCTCCCTCGTGATCTGGGTTACGGAATAGATAAGCCTGCCTGTCTCAACCGGATTAACCGAAGGCATAAAATCCTTTTAGGAAAGTTTCTCTTGGATCCTCTTTATCGAGACCGCCCTGCCGGTCTTATCGTCGCAGTTTATTACGGCGCCCTGAAGCTGGATATCCGAATCGGCCATCTCGAATCTCGTCGGAAGCCCGGTTATAAACCGCCTTATTATCTGCTCGGGTTTTCTTCCGAGGACGGAATCGAACGGCCCGGTCATACCCACATCGGTAATAAAGGCCAAACCCTTTGGAAATACCCTCTCGTCCGCGGTCTGGATATGTGTATGCGTGCCGCAGATCGCCGTCGCAAGGCCGTCGAGATAATAGGCAAGCGCTATCTTCTCGGATGTCGCCTCAGCGTGCATATCGATGACGATGACCGGTGTCTCCTTTTTTATCTTCTCTATCTCTTTTATCGCAGTCTTGAACGGACATTCGACCGCCTGCATGAATACGCGGCCGACAAGGTCGATGACTCCGACCTTCGCGCCTGTCTTCGAGTGTATGACGATAGAACCGTTTCCCGGCGCGTCTTCGCCGTAATTGGCGGGCCGCAATATCCTCTGTTCCTTGTCTATGGCTTCGAGGATCTCTTTCCTGTCCCATATATGGTCGCCGTTCGTCAGGACGTCTATGCCCATATCCAAAAGTTCTTTCGCGATATCCGGTGTTATGCCCGCGCCGCCGGCCGCATTCTCGGAATTTCCGATCGTGAAATCTATCTTCTCCCTCTGTTTTATCTTCGGCAGAAGGGATTTCACGGCTTCGCGGCCGGGATTGCCGACTATATCGCCTATAAAGAGTATATTCATCGGTTTATTTAGCGTATTCTATCGCGCGGGTCTCGCGTATCACGGTTATCTTTATCTGGCCCGGATACTCCATGCCTTCTTCTATCTTCTTTTTTATCTCGCGGGCAAGGACAGTCGCCTGAGCGTCGGTTATCTTCGCCGGCTCAACGATGACCCTTATTTCGCGCCCGGCCTGTATTGCGTATGCCTTTTCGACACCCTTGAACGAATCCGCGATCTCTTCAAGTTTCTCGAGACGCTTTATGTATATCTCGAGCGTTTCGCGTCTTGCGCCGGGTCTCGCGCCGGATACGGCATCAGCGGCGCTGGATAAGACCGTATAGATCGAGATGGGCGGGATTTCGCCGTGATGTCCCTCTATAGCGTTTATAACGAACTCGTTCTCTCCGTATTTCTTTGCCATCTCGGCGCCGAGTTTCGGATGCGCGCCTTCGACCTCGTGGCTTACGGCCTTTCCTATATCATGCAAAAGGCCGATGCGTTTTGCCAGGTTAGCGTCAAGGCCCAGTTCATTGGCCATAGTCCCCATTAAAAATGCCGATTCCTTCAAGTGATCGAGGACATTCTGCCCGTACGAGGTCCTGTATTTCAATTTGCCGATCAACTTTACAAGCTCCGGATGGATACTGCGTATCCCGACCTCAAAGACCGCCTGTTCACCGGCTTCCTTGATCGAGACCTCCATCTCCTTCTTCACTTTCTCGACAATCTCCTCGATCCTGCCCGGATGGATCCTTCCGTCTTCCATGAGCTTGGTCAAGGCTATACGCGCGATCTCCCTTTTCACCGGATCGAATCCCGATAGGATGACCGCTTCCGGCGTATCATCTATTATAACATCGACTCCTGTGGCCATTTCGAGCGCACGGATATTGCGTCCCTCGCGCCCGATTATCCTTCCCTTCATCTCGTCGCTGGGAAGGTTGACGACCGATACCGTAGACTCGACCGTATGCTCTACCGCGCATCTCTGTATCGCTGTCGCGAGAATCTCACGCGCCCTCTTGTCGGCTTCCTGTTTAGTCTCATCCTCGATGCGCTTTATCATGACGCCGGCTTCCTGTTTTACGTCTTCTTCCATCCTGGCAAGAAGCAGCTTCTTCGCCTCTTCAACAGTCAAGCCTGAGACCCTCTGCAGCGCGTCCTTCTCTTCGGCCACTAGCAGCTTGTATTCCTCTTCCATGGAGCGGAGCTTCTGTTCCTTCGCGCTTATATCCTTAAGTTTCTCGTTTAGTTCTTTCTCTTTCCTGTCGAGAAGTTCGACCTTCTTGTCGAGGTTCTCTTCGCGCTGGATGAGGCGCTTCTCCATACTAAACAGCTCGGCGCGCCTGTCCTTAGTCTCCTTTTCGAAATCGGCCCTTATGCTATGGAGGAGCTCCTTGGATTCCAACTCGATCTCTTTTTTCTTATCCTGCGCCTTCTTTTCGGCATCCTCCAGGATGAGCTTCGCTCTCTCCTCCGCAGACTGGACCTTCTTCTCCGCATATGCCTTCCTGACAAAAAAACCTACTAAGCCTCCGCCTAAGAGCGCAACAAGGCAGAGGACGAGAGATAAAACACCGTTCATCGAAATACCCCCTGATTAAATTATATTGATTGTTATGCGGTAAGGAGTTTTGTGACGGGCTGGTCGTGAGAAAGTCTGGGTAACTTTTTGACTACCTGGAATTTGAAGGCAAGGCCTACTGTCGTGACTCCCGGA
Organism: Omnitrophica WOR_2 bacterium RIFCSPLOWO2_12_FULL_51_24; assembly: GCA_001805885.1. Classification (GTDB taxonomy): domain Bacteria; phylum Omnitrophota; class Gorgyraeia; order Pluralincolimonadales; family Pluralincolimonadaceae; genus Pluralincolimonas. Next base: position 5,043 of record MHHC01000014.1, on the reverse strand, counting down.
CGGAGCCTCGTCAGGAATTTATCATAATAGCCCATTCCGCGGCCTAGGCGATTGCCTTTCCTGTCAAACGCTATGCCAGGGACTATCGCAAGGTCTATAGAGCGCGGGTGAAAAACCTCGAAATGCGCCTTAGGCTGATAAATTCCGTAAGGGCCTCTAACCAGATCTTTATTGGGATCCATTATCTCGGATACCACCATTTTTTTCTTTCTCACTTTTATGACCGGCACTAGCACTACCTTACCACGTTCCAAAGCCGCCCCGATTATCGGCATCGTCTCAACTTCGCCGCCTTTCGAGACGTAAAACATTATAACATTCGCCCTTTTAAATTCGGGCAACGACAAAAGCCTCCTCTTTATAGCGAGGCTCCTACTATGCCTTTCATCCTCCTTTTGAGTTTTTAACCTTCTAAGGATATTTTCTCTAAGGCTCTGTTTTAGCTTATGTACCATCTATTTATTATAAGTTAAAACGCCGTTAAGTCAAGGGAAAATGCCCGAAACTACGAGACATCTTTAATTTAACTTTGATCCCTTTTTTAAATGCTTTTATTCTTCCCCGGATATGCAGCCAGAGCAGTCTCAGATTATAAGGCTGGCGTAGCCAATTGCGCAATTCCTTTTTTCTGACTATGCTAAGTAAGAGATCGTGCGTCTGGCGATATAAACGAAAGAAAGTTTCCTTATCCATATCGGCCAGGATTATTTTTTCTTTGATGTTCCCTTCGTCAATATGGTGCATCCCCCAGAGCCGTTCATCCCATTCGTTGTCTTTTACTAACCCTTTTTCTCGGGCATATTCCCAGAGCTCTGTGCCGGGAAAAGGGGTGGTAACATTTAATCCTAGCTCATCTAATCCGATCTCTTTAATAAAGTTGATAGTCTGCTTGATATCCTCTTCTGTTTCATAAGGAGAACCGATCATAAAAGACCCCATCGCCCCAATCCCATGTTCTTTGCATAATTTTACCGCATGTCTGATCTTATCATGCGTTACCACCCCGTTTTTCAGGTAATCGAGAATCTTTTTAGACCCTGATTCCATCCCCAGGCTGATTCTGGTTACTCCCATCCTTTTCAAGTCCTCAATTACTTCTTCATTCATAAAATCCACATGAGAAATAATATCGAATTCTATATTTTTACTCAGCCCTTTCTCTTCCATTATCTGGGCTATTAGGCGGATTCTACCTTTATGTATGGTAAAGAGGTCATCATATATCATCAGTTTTTTCCGGCCATAATGCCTCGCTGCCTTTTCTATCTCCTCAACAACATACTCTGCCGAATGATAGCGGGGATTCTTCCAAATCTTTGCAGAACAACAAAATTTACATCTATAAGGGCACCCCCGGGAAGTAATTATGTGACTTAACTCCTTCTTAGGCACAGACAAAGCGTCTAAATCCGGATGAGGAATACTGTCCAGCGGATTGATCAGTTCTCTTCTCCCTGTATTAACTAAATTCCCGTTTTTTCTAAAGACAATTCCTGGGATGTCTTCTTTCTTTATCTGGCCGCTGTTTTGATAGCTTTTGACAAGCTCTGCAAAGGTCTGCTCTCCTTCACCCAGCACAGCGGCATCTATCCAGTCCGGCAGCGCTTCCCAACATAACGTAATATGCACGCCTCCCATTATCAGCGGGACAGAGGGATAATGTTCTTTCACCGTCCTCGCCCATTCAAATACCTTCTTATAAGTAAAAGTGACCGCGGTAAACCCCACCAAGTCCGGCTTAAAGGAGCTAATCTTTTCTAAAATATCCTCGCGGTCAAAAGAAACATCCATAGTTAAACCGGGGTAATATTTATTAAGGTAAGCGATAAGATAACCTACCCCCAAATTAGGCAGGTTTTCTCCTCTTTTTTGGTCTGAGCGAAAAAGTATCTTCATTGATCACGGCCTCGAAAATAGTCTTCCGGCGTATCCGGCCAGCGCGCCGAACGAATTCGTGAATATCATGATGCCCACCGCGATCAGGAATATGCCTGTTATGACGGATATCACCCGTAAATATTTCTTTATCGCCTTAAAATAAACCAGGAAATTATTTATAAGTAAACTTGTTACAAAAAAAGGCAGGGCAAGGCCCAGCGAATAGGAAAATAGGAGCGCAGCCCCCTTCATGATCTCTTTCTCGGTAGAGCCTAATAAGAGTATCGAGGCTAAGAGCGGCCCGACGCACGGCGTCCATCCGAGAGCGAAAGTCGACCCTATCAGAAATGACCCGAAATATCCGGCCGGTTTTGATTTTATCTCGACCTTCTTCTCGTTCTGCAAAAAGCCTAACTTTATGACGCCTGTTATGTTAAGGCCGAAGATGACTATTATGATGCCGCCGATCTTGCTTATGATCTGCCGGTGCTGTGATATCAATCCGCCGGCGAAAGTAAGCGATAACCCCAGAAGCACAAAGATCATGGTAAATCCCAGTATGAAAAGCAGCGAATGGACCGCGGTCAATAACCTTATCCTTTTGGGCAGGACCTCCTGGGTCAGCTCGCCGAATGTGATGCCTGTTATATATGAGATATAGGAAGGTATAAGGGGCAATACGCAAGGCGAAAGAAACGATAGAAGCCCGGCAATAAACGCGGCTATAATACTGACGGATTCTGTCCCGCTGTTCATGGGCTAAACCCTCCTCTCTTCCATTGCGGATTCACCGCAGGGACCTGCTTTTACAAACCTCTCTTCGTTTGGATTCTTAAAATACCTTATCTTAACCTCGCCGCTGTTCCCCTTGCCTAGAGCATACCTTGCGGTTATCGACGCCGCCTCGGTCACGAACTCTCCGTCAGCGCTTCCGCGCAAGATCGAGACCGGCCCAAGCGGTTCCTGCGCGTGAAAGATTATGTCGCTGGTATTCTTCAGCGCCGCCAGCCTGAAATTCTCGCCTTCATCTCTGGCCACGACAAGTTTGACGGCCGCCGACATCCTGAAATGCCTTCCATATTTCAGGAGCAGCACGTCAGGCAGTCCGAAATCCGGTTTGTACTTCATGAGGTCTTTCATCCGCTGGGCAAAACCCTTGTCGGTCAAGAGGCATCCGCCGCTTGAACACGGGTAATCCCTGATATCGAATTTCTTCGCGAGCGCCATCTGCCCTTTCCTCGAGCGGCCGGTTATAACGAGCAGTTTGTTCCTATCGACGATACCCTTTTCTTCGGCTACTGTAGCCGGAAACAATTTCGCACAAAGCGGCCTCAATAGATAACCCTTAAGCCCGGATTCGCGCTCTATGATATTCATCGCCTCCCGCCTCTGCGACATCGGCCTCTGCCCCAGCACTTCGCCTGTAAATATAAAATCCGCGCCGGACTCGCGCATATAATCCTTAGCCTTCTTGAAGGTGAATATCCGGCAATCGAGGCACGGGTTCATCCCGCTTCCATATCCAAATTTCGGCTTCTTTACCACATCGAGCATCTCTTCGGAGACATCTATGACCTTCAACGGGATGCCAAGCTGGTCAGCCGCTTTCTCTGAGGCAAGACATCCGGAGTTCTTAGAGGTACATGTACAGAAGGCTGTGACGAAGTTCAGCGCCTCTACTTCTATACCCTGGTCGAGGATAAGCCTTGCGGCGACGATGGAATCGAGCCCGCCGCTAAGCAATCCTATGGCTTTTGTCTTCTTTTCCATAAGGTCTCGATGCGTTCCTTAAATTGTTTCTCAAAGCCTATATCGGTCGGCTCATAATAAGTTATCTTCTTCGGCATATACTCCTGCTCGACGAAGTGCCCTTTGAAATCGTGGGCGTATTTGTAACCCTTTCCGTGGCCGAGGCCCTCGGAATCAAGCGAGGCGTCTTTAAGATGCGTGGGCACTTCCATGGCCCTGCCTTCTTCGACGTCTTTTAGCGCCTTCTCTATTCCCAGATATGCCGCGTTCGATTTCGGCGCGCAAGCGATATATACCGCCGCCTCTGCAAGGGGGATCCGGGCTTCCGGCAGGCCCACAAATTCCGATATCTGCAACGCCGCGTTCGCGACGACTATCGCCTGCGGGTCAGCGAGACCGACATCCTCTGCCGCGCATATAACGATGCGGCGCGCGATAAACCGCGGGTCCTCCCCGGCGTAGAGCATCTTCGCAAGCCAATAGAGCGCGGCATCCGGGTCAGAGCCGCGCATAGACTTTATGAAGGCTGATATCGTGTCGTAATGGCCGTCTTCATCCTTGTCATAGACGACCGCCTTCTTCTGTATGCACTCTTCCGCGGCCTGCAAAGTGATATTTATAGCGCCATCTTTGGATTTCTGCGTCGTAAGCGCTGCCAACTCAAGCCCGTTTAATGCGCGCCGCGCGTCACCCTCGGAGAGCTT
>MHHC01000014.1:0-674 GCA_001805885.1 Omnitrophica WOR_2 bacterium RIFCSPLOWO2_12_FULL_51_24 | reverse complement strand
TTGAAATCAGCGGCGCCACTATGGAGAAGAAAGGGTTGTACGTCGTCGCGCCTATCAATATCACGACGCCGGCCTCCACATCAGGCATCAATACGTCCTGCTGCGCCTTATTGAACCTGTGTATCTCGTCGATGAAAAGTATCGTCTTCTTGTCATAAAGCGCTCGGCGCTGCTTTGCGGCCTCGATCTCTTTCCTTAATTCCTGCACGTTCGAGACCGTCGCGTTCAAAGGGATAAACTCCGCCTTTGTGGCATTCGATACCACATGCGCGAGTGTGGTCTTCCCGGTCCCGGGCGGGCCGTAAAGCACGAGCGATGCTATTGTATCGGCCTCTATCGCGCGCGTAAGGAGTTTTCCCGGGCCGAGGATATGCCCCTGCCCGACGAATTCCTTCAGAATGCGGGGCCTCATCCTTACGGCAAGAGGTTCGGGCTTGGAGGAACTCCTTTTTTTCTTTTCGAATAAATCTTTATTAAGGTGGGTATCAGTCATATGTAAACCGGAAATTACCGTATCTTCGCGTTGAACTTCTGGACCAACACCTCGCGGACCTTCCTGTCGAGGGAACTGACTTCCTCATCGGTCAAGGTCCTGTCAGGGGCCCTATATTCCACGGAATAAAGGATGCTCTTGCACCCTTCGGGCACCTGCTCTCCGCGGTAAAGGTCGAACG
>MHHC01000013.1 GCA_001805885.1 Omnitrophica WOR_2 bacterium RIFCSPLOWO2_12_FULL_51_24 | reverse complement strand
TGGTGATCATGAGACCTAACATATACAATGTGCGGGATTTTGACCTCGCGGTCATCCCTGTCCATGACAGGGTGAAGGCGTCTAAAAATGTAGTCTTCACTAAAGGCACAGTCGCGGACTTCGACAGGGATTCACTGCGCGGATACGGAGAAGAACTGAAAGGGAAGATCGCCGTAAGCAAGGATAAGGCCATTGGCGTTTTATTGGGCGGGGATTCCAGATCTTACGTCTTCGAGAAGGAATTAGCGATAGAAGTGCTCGACCGTATAATAGCAACGGCCGACGAACTCGATGCTGATGTGCTTATAACTACTTCGAGGAGGACGCCGGGGGCGGTCGAGTTCGCGCTGAAAGAGCGTTATGGCAAGTCAGGGAGGGTCAGGCTTCTTTTGATAGCGAACGAGGGCAATTTCGAGGGCGCGTTAGAGGGTATACTTGCGCTTTCGGACCTGGTCGTCGTCTCTGGCGAGTCGGTTGCGATGGTTACCGAAGCGGTAAGTACCGGGAAACCCGTGCTGGCATTCATGCCGCAAAAGATAAATAAATTCTCTAAGACGAAGCAAGAGGAATCTATCCGAAATCTCGAAAAAGAGGGATTGCTGAAAGTATCGGCGCCGGCTGATCTAAGCAGCGATATCAGGCATTATATAAATAACAAAGAGACTGACATATCCAGCGAGGACATGAAAGCGGTCCGCGCAGGGCTCGATAAGATCATATGAAGATAGTCCAGATATTGCCCAGATTGAGTTCGGGCGGGGTGGAGACAGGCGTTGTCGATCTCTCCTTGAGATTGGTAAAGCTCGGCCACAACGCCGTCGTAATATCCAACGGCGGGGAACTGGTAAAACAGCTCGAGGCGAACGGTATAAAACATTACACGCTTCCCGTCCACAGCAAAAATCCCCTTACCGTCCTCAGGATGATGCCGGCGGTAAAGAAGATATTGGAGGAAGAGAAGGCGGATCTCCTGCATGCCAGAAGCAGGGTGCCTGCGATAATAGGTTATTATGCGGCGCGAAGCGCTGGCGTTATATTCGTGACCAGCTGCCACGGTTATTACTCAAAGAAGCCCTTTAGTTTCAGCAGGGTAATGGGATGGGGCAAGCTCGTAATCGCGATAAGCCAGGTCATCGCCAAACACATGATGGACGATTTCAAAGTCCCGTTCCGCAGGATAAGGCTGATCTATAGGGGAGTGGATATAGAGAAGTTTAGATACAGGGAACCGGACGAATCCGCTAAAGGGGAATATACGATAGGGATCATAGGCAGGCTTTCGCCTATAAAAGGGCATAGATATTTCCTGCGCGCGGTCTCGAAAATAATAAAGTCTGTCCCCCGCGTCAAAGCGCTCATCGTAGGCGATGCGCCGCCGGACAAGGAGCGGTATAAACAGGAGCTCGAGAGCCTGGTAAACAGGCTCGGGCTTTCCAGATATGTCGAATTCCTCGGCAGAAGGAGCGATATCCCGGATATACTAGCCAGGCTTGATCTCCTGGTAATGGCGACTACCGTGCCTGAGGGCTTCGGAAGGGTCATAATAGAAGCGTTTGCGGCCGGCGTCCCCGTTGTGGCGACGAGAGTAGGCGGTATAACCGAGATAATACGGGATGGAGAGAACGGATTTCTCGTTTCGCCTGAAGATCCTCAATCTATGGCCGAGGCGGTCGTTAAGGTCCTCAAGGATAGGAAGCTCGCTAAAGAGATCGCCCAACGCGCCAGGAAAGACGCGGAGGAGAGATTCAATCTCGACAGGATGATAACCGAGACGGTAAGGGTATACGAGGAGGCGCTTGAGGTAAAGAGGATACTTATAATAAAGATAAGCGCTGTCGGCGATTGCGTGCTCGCGACACCTTCTATACGCGCGATCCGCCGGGAATATCCAAAGGCATATATCGCTTTACTGATAGGAAGGGTCGAGAGCCAGGCGCTTAAAGGATGCCCTTATATAGACGAGATGATAATATACGACAGGAAAGGGCGGGATAAGGGATGGCTCAGGTTCCTCGAGCTGGCCGGCGAGATAAGGAGATACGGATTCGAGGAAGTAGTCGATCTCCAGAACAACTCTAAGAGCCACCTCTTCGCTTTCTTGAGCGCGGCCCCGCATAGATACGGGTATAGTAAAGGCAGATATTGGTTTTTGCTTAACAGGACCATAAAGGATATCAATCTATCCATACCGCCGGTCGACCATCAGTTCAGGGTCCTGTCGATGCTGGGCATCGAGGGTGCGCCGAAGAACCTCGAACTCTGGCCGTCCGCGGCGGATATCGATAATGTAAAAAAGATGCTCGAGGCCGAATGGGTCGGCGAGAACCAGACGCTTATCGGGATAAATCCTGCGGCGAGCCCGCGTTGGGCTACCAAAAAATGGCCCGCCGAAAATTTCGCGAGACTTTGCGACTTGCTCGGTGAGCGCGAAGTCCGGACCGTGCTTATAGGAAGCAGATCGGACGCTGACGCCGAAGCGGGTGAGGCTATATTATCGCTTGCGAGATCGAAGCCGATAAACCTCATCGGGAAGACGTCGCTTCCCGAACTCGCGGCGCTGATGAAGAGGTTTAAATGCCTCGTCACAAGCGACAGCGCGCCTATGCATGTGGCAGCGGCGGTGGGGACGCCCTTCGTGGCGCTTTTTGGCCCGACCGATCCGGAGCGCCACCTGCCGCCTTCGGAAAATTTCGCGGTCGTGACGAGAAACCTCAGGTGCGCGCCGTGCTATAAACCGGTATGTTCGGATATAAGGTGTATGAGGGAGATAGCCGTGGAAGATATTTTAAAAACAGTCGAGGGAGTGCGGACCGCAAAATGAGGATCTTACTTTTAACGACCCATCTGAGGATCGGAGGCATTGGCGTATATACGGTGACACTCGCCAATGCCCTTCAGGGGATGGGGCACGTGGTCTTTGTAGCCTCGTCAGGGGGGGAGCTTGAAAAGGGGTTATCATCTGAGATCAAAAAAGTGAGAATTCCGCTGGGGACGAAATCCATAGTGAGCCCCATGATAACCGCGAGCATATATAAATTATGGGGATTGATCAAAGAAGAGAAGATCGAGGTGATGCACGCCCAGACGAGGGTCGCGCAGTTCACCGCGTGCATGCTTACGAGCATGACCAAAATCCCGTCCGTAGCCACCTGGCACGGCTTCTACCGTCCTCACTTTTTCAGGAAGATCCTGCCATGCTGGGGCGAAATCACGATAGCTATAAGCAGGACCGTCTATGAACATTTAAAAAATGATTTCAAGAGGGACGAGAGGAAGATCCGGCTGATATTCAATGGGGTGGATGTTTCAAAGTTCAGCCGCGTCTATTCTGAAGAAGAAAAAAATGCGATAAGGAAAAAATACGGATTGAAAGGCGGACCGGTCATCGGTATTATATCAAGGCTTTCTGAGGAGAAAGGCCACTTGATATTGCTCAATGCCTTCAAGGACCTGCTTGCCGAAATACCCGGCGCGCAGCTGGTGATAGTCGGGGAGGGCAGGCTCGGGGGGCCGCTCAAATCCAAAACCTCCGAACTCGGTATAGGGAAAAACGTTTATTTCTTCGGTAACACTTTAAATACCATGGAATTTCTTGCTATAATGGATGTATTTACGAGACCGAGCATAGAAGAAGGGTTCGGCCTCGGAGTCGTCGAGGCGATGCTTATGGGGATTCCGGTAGTCTCGACCGATGTTGGCGGTTTTAAGAGTATTCTCAATCATGGAGAATACGGCGTTTTGGTCGAACCGTCGAATTCCGCAAATCTGAAAGAGGCTATAAAAAAAGTTTTGACGAACAGGGAATTGTCCGAGAGGATAAGCGCGGCCGCGAGAAAATACGCCGCGTCCAATTTTTCGGCGGACAGGATGGCGAAACAGGTGGAAGGAGTATATAAAGAGGTAATAAATGGCTCTAAATAGTTCGAAGAAGATAACCATAGTCCTTATTTTAGCCGCGGTGGCGGCCCTCTATTTTGGGGGGCGTAGTTTTCTCGATAAATGCTACTATCCGCCTATCCTCATGTATCACTCGATCGATGACCATTGGCGGGAGACTAAATTGAGCGTTTCACCCGAGCAGTTCCGCAGACAGATGAAATTCTTGAGGGAGAAAAAATACGACGTCATCCCGCTTGGACAACTCGCCGATGTCATAAAAAGCGGGAAGAAGCTGCCGCATAATATCGTGGCGATCACTTTTGACGACGGCAACCTGAATAATTACACAAACGCTTTCCCGGTCTTGAAGGAGTATAAGATACCCGCTACGGTGTTTCTCGTCTCGGACTGGATAGGAAAACCGGATCACCTTAATACCGCCCAGATAAAGGAGATGTCCGCGGCAGGGATAGATTTCGGGAGCCATACGAAGACACATCCTTACATGGAGCCGCGCACAAAAGATGAATTAAAAATAGAGATCCTCGAGTCCAAAAAAGTGATTGAGGCGGTGACCGGAAACCCGGTCGTTACCTTCTGTTTCCCTTATGGGGGGAAGAACGCCCACGCGGGACAGATCCTTAAGGATGCCGGATTCAAGGCGGCTTTTCTGACTATGCCGCGCGACGATTCGATAAAATTGGACCTCTATAAGCTCAAACGCATAAAGGTATCGCCGGGCCCGTTTAACCTCCTGCAATTGGGGGTCAAGGTATCGGGATACTATACGTGGTTTAAGGCGCACAGATGGACAAAGAAAAAATAAATAAGATATTAGTGGTTAACGTAAACTGGGTGGGTGATGTCCTATTTTCGACCCCGGCGATAAGAGCTCTCAGGAAGCACTATCCCGATGCGCATATAGCGTGCATGGTCGTGCCCCGCTGCAAGGAGATCCTCGAGTTTAATCTCCATTTAAACGAGCTGATAATATACGACGAGAAGGGCGAATACAAGGGGCTAATCGGCAAACTTAAGCTCATCTCGGCGCTCAAGGCCCGCCATTTTGATTATGTCTTCCTCTTCCACCGTTCGCTTACAAGGACGCTTATGGTCGCGCTCTCCGGCATAAGGGAACGCATAGGAATATATAATCCAAAGAGGGGTTTTCTGTTGACGAAGAAGGTAAAGCCGCAGCCTCCGGATATCCATAAAGTGGAACAGTTCCTTAATATCGTCAAGGGCATGGGTGTAGGCGAATACGGCAAGAATATGGAGTTGTTTACCGGCAAGGAAGACGAGGCCTTCGCCTGCGAATTCTTAAAGTCGCGCGGGATAGGTGAAAAGGAGAGGTTCATCATATTGAACCCGGGCGGGAACTGGGACCTCAAGCGCTGGCCGGCGGAGAACTTCGCGGAATTGGGCGACAGGCTTCACGAAAAATACAAGATGCCCATTGTAATAACCGGAGCGGGAAAAGACGTCGAGTTGGGCAAGAAGATAGCCGGGATGATGGACCGCAAGCCCGTCGTGGCCGCGGGCGAGACGACTTTAAGGCAGCTGGCCGCGATAATGAAACGCGCCTCTCTTGTCATCTCAAATGATTCCGGCCCGATGCACATAGCGGTAAGCCAGGCCGCGAAGACTATCGCGTTATTCGGCCCCACGGACCCGAGGGTCACAGGGCCGTACGGGGAAGGGATATATTCGGTCATCCAGAAGAGTTCGGGGAAGCCCGGCTGCAAGATACCCTGCTACAATCTCAGGTGCGAAGAGGCGTTTTGTATGAAGGCTATCACCGTCGAGGATGTGATACAAGAGGCGGAAAGGCTTCTTAAATGGAAGGCATAAATAAGATACTCGTCGTGACGCTAAGCAACATAGGCGACGTCATCCTTACGCTTCCGGTCTTCGGCACGCTTCGCGAGAATTTCAAGGACGCGAAGATAGATGTCATCACGGGGCCGCGTGCGGCCGAAGTATTCGATGCCGACACGCGTATCGGGAGTATGTATATATATGACAGGTCCGCCTCACTCGCTTCCAAGATACGGCTTTTTGCCCGCCTCAGGCGCAACAGATATGATCTTTTAGTTGACTTACGCAACAGCCTCTTCGGGTTCTTCGTAAAGGCGCGATTCTGCAACAAGCCGGTGAATAAGCCGGCAAAAGAGATCTGCCATAAGATAGACGAGCATTTGGCGAAGGCCGGGGACGCGCGCGGCGGATCGTATCCGATATGGATAAGTAGAGATGACGGGGAGAGAGCGGCAAGGCTCCTTGGTGCCAAAGGGATAAATGATGCGGATCAGTTTATCACCGTGAGTCCCGGCGCGAAAAGCCATATTAAGAGATGGAATGAAGAAGGATTCGCAAAGGTCTGTGATATACTTATCGACGCCTATAAAGTGAAAATAGCGTTCATAGGCGATGATTCCGATAAAGAGATCTGCGAAAGGATCCTTGTAAAGATGAGGAATTATGCCGTCTCTTTGGCGGGCATGACGAACCTGCGCGAGCTGGCGTGGATAATAAAACGCTCGCCGCTTATCATCACGAATGACAGCGCGCCGCTCCATATAGCGGGTTCGGTAGGGACGCCCGCGGTCGCGATATTCGGGCCGACCGATTACAGGAAGTATGGGCCGAGGGAAGGGATGGGCGAGGCGGTGCACAAGAAGCTCCATTGTTCGCCGTGCGAAACAGCGTTATGTAGATATAACCTTGAGTGCATGAAGGCCGTGAGCGCCGATGAGGTATTTGATGCGGCGAAGGCAATACTAAATGGAAGAAGAGAAGAGAAGATATAGGATCCTTATAGTAAGGACCGACAGGATTGGCGATCTCCTGCTGTCTACCCCTGCGATAAAGGCGGTAAGGGAAGTCTATCCCAAGGCCCATATCGCCGTGATGGTACAGCCGTATGTCGAGGAGATCGTAGACGGGAATCCGTATATTGACGAAGTGATACTTTACGACAAAGATAACAAGCATAAAGGATTTTTCGGGAGTCTCGGATTTATATTTGAGCTGAAGGGGAAGAAGTTCGACATCGCGATAATTCTTCATCCGACCAACAGGTCGAACCTGATACCGTTTTTAGCAGGCATACCCGAAAGGGTCGGTTACGATAAGAAACTCGGTTTCCTCCTGACGAAACGGCTCAAGGACACAAAGCACCTCGGAGAGAAACACGAGATAGACTATAATTTTGACGTCCTGCGCGCCGTCGGGATCGTCGCCAAAGACAGGACTTTATATATGCCCATAAAGGCGGAATATGAGAGGGTCATCGACAGATTCATGGCGTTAAACGACATCGGCAGCAAGGATGTCATCGTCGCCGTGCACCCGGGAGCGAGTTGCCCGTCGAAACGTTGGCCGGCATATAGATTCGGGCGCGTGGCCGACGAGTTGATGGACAAGTATAACGTGAGGATAGTGATAATCGGCGGGCCTTCGGACGTCAAGACGGTAAAGGAAGTCGGGACCGGGATGCTCCGCAGTCCGATGATATTGTCGGAGGAGCATTCGCTCGGCGAGGTCGCGGCCCTTTTGAAGAAATGCAGATTACTCATCTCGAACGATTCCGGACCTGTCCATATCGCGGTCGCGGTCGGAACGCCGGTAGTATCGATATTCGGCCGTCTCGATCCGGGCCTCTCCCCGCAGAGATGGGGACCCGTGGGCCCCAATGATATCGTCATCCACAAGGATGTCGGATGCGAGGAATGCCTCGCGCACAACTGCAAGCTCAGTTTCAAATGCCTCGACGCGATCACGGTCGAGGAAGTCCTCTCCGCCGCGGAGAGATTACTTAAATTGACATAGTCCGCTAATAGTGGTAAACTTTTGAAGGATAAGGGGTCAGATCAATAATGAAATTCCTGGTAACCGGGGCCGCGGGACTCATCGGCTCCAACCTCGCATTAGAGCTCCAGAAACACGGCAAAGTCATCGCGTTAGACGACCTTTCGGCGGGAAAGAGGCAGAACCTCGCCCGCTTCAGGGGAGACTTTATGCGCGCCGACATCCGCACCGCCAATTACCCGAAATTCCTCAAGGAATGCGACGCGATATTCCATGAGGCGGCGATAACCGACACGACCGTCACCGACAAACACCTAATGTTTTCGGTAAACGTCGATGCTTTCAAACGGCTACTCATCTATGCGAAATCCATCGGCTGCAGGAAGATAGTCTACGCCTCGAGCGCGGCAACTTACGGCAAGGGCAAGGTCCCGATGAAAGAGACGGACAGGCCCGCGCCGGCGAACATCTACGGCGAGAGCAAGGTGAGGATGGAACAGGCAGCGAAGGCCTTCGTAAAAGAAAATCCCGGTTTCTCGGTCATCGGCCTGCGGTATTTCAACGTATACGGCCCCGGGGAGACGCACAAGAAAAAGGCGGCCAGCATGATATACCAGCTCTATCTTCAGATGGCGGCGGGAAAGCACCCCAGGATATTCAAATGGGGCGAGCAGTACCGCGATTTCATATACGTCAAAGATGTGGTCGGCGCGAACCTCAAAACGCTGAAATATAAGAATAGCGGCATATTCAATGTCGGCACGGGGGTGCCGGGTACTTTCAACAGGGTGATAGAGGTCCTGAACAAGGCGATGAGAAAAGATCTGCGGCCCGAATATTTCGACAATCCCTACGGTTTCTATCAGGAGAGGACGCAGGCGGATATGTCGTCGAGCAGGGCCGAACTTAAATTTGTCCCGCAATACAACGTCGAAAAGGGTATCAGGGATTACGTATCCATACTAAACCCCAAAATTTGCATTAGAAAGAGTAGAAAATAAAATGCAAATTTTAGAGTTACCCCGACAAGCTTGATTTAATCGTCTCATTTTGAGATGATTAAATCAGTCGGCCCTTCGGGCAGATTTTGCAGCACGAAATGCATGCAAAATCTGGGTTAAGAAAAGGCGCTAATATGTTAAGGAGAGACGAGTTGGAGAAGATCGAACATACGATAGCAAAATTTAAAGACGTGAAGATACTGGTTATCGGCGACCTTATACTCGACGAATTTATCTGGGGCGATTCGTCCAGGATCTCGCCTGAGGCCCCGGTCCCCGTCGTCCTGGTCGATCGCGAGTCGCTTATGCCGGGCGGCGCGGCTAACGTCGCCAACAATATAAGCGCGCTGGGAGCCAAGGCGTATCTGGCCGGGGTAATAGGGAAGGACGAGCACGGCCGGCAGCTCGAGACGATCCTCAAAAAGAAGGGTGTAGAGATCGAAGGCGTCATCTCCGATCCCGAAAGGCCGACTACGCTGAAGACGAGGGTCGTCGCCAGGCACCAGCAGGTCGTGAGGATAGACCGCGAGAGGGCCGGCCATTTGAACGGGCCGGTAACTAAAGAACTTGCGGATTACATAAAGGAGAAGATAAAAGAGGTCGACGGGATAATAATAGAGGATTACGGCAAAGGGGTAATAACCCCGGATATCCTTAGGGAGATAATCCCGCTGGCGAAGAGGCAAAGGAAGGTGATAGCCGTAGACCCTAAGCAAGAACATATCTCGTATTACAAGGGCGTGACCGTCATAACCCCGAACCGCAAGGAGGCGGAGGCTATGGGCGGCATGAAGGCGACGGATGACGCATCGCTGAACAAATTGGGCAGGTCGCTCTTAGGGAAGCTCAAACTGCAGGCCGCGCTCATCACATTGGGTGAAAACGGGATGAGGCTTTTCGAACGCGGAGGCAGGATAACGCATATCCCGACCGTAGCGCAGGAGGTCTTTGACGTATCCGGCGCCGGAGACACGGTGATCGCCACTTTTACCGCGGCATTATGCGCCGGAGCAAGGATGATCGAAGCGGCGCACATCTCCAATTTTGCGGGAGGCATAGTCGTCGGAAAGGTCGGTGTCGCTACGATATCGCAGGCGGAATTGAAGGCCCGGATAAAAGACCACCATTGGCAGGCATGACTGCCGGAGGCAGTTGTATATGGAAGCTATCGGGATAATACCGGCAAGATACGGATCGACGAGGTTTGAGGGCAAGGTCCTCGCCGACCTCCTGGGTAAATCAGTGATCCAGCATGTCTGGGAGAACGCTAAGAGGGCTTCGACCCTCGATGACCTGATAGTCGCTACCGATGACGAGAGGGTAAAAGACGAGGTCGAGCGTTTCGGCGGCAAAGCCGTACTGACGGCGAAAGAGCACAAGACCGGCTCCGACAGGCTGCGGGAAGTGGTCAATCCGATCAATACCAAAGTTGTCGTGAACATCCAGGCCGACGAGCCGCTCCTGCACCCGTCGATGATCGATGATATCGTCAGGCCGCTGCTCGAGGACAAGAGCCTCTTGATGACGACGTTAAAAAAGAAGATAACAGACCCGGACGACCTCAAGAATCCCAACGTGGTAAAGGTAGTGACGGATAAGAACGGCTATGCCT
>MHHC01000012.1 GCA_001805885.1 Omnitrophica WOR_2 bacterium RIFCSPLOWO2_12_FULL_51_24 | reverse complement strand
CATTCTATCTCCGGCTCATTTTAGGTATGCAATCTATGAGTTTTTTCGTATAAGGATGCGACGGCTTCCTGTATATAAGGTCAGTATCGCCGTATTCGACGATCTTTCCTTCCTGCATGACTGCGGTCTTCGCCGCGACCTGCGCTACTATTGAAAGATCGTGGGTTATCAGAAGGACTGTGAGATTAAGCTCCTCCCTCAGTTTTTCGAGAAGTTCGAGGATCTGCGCCTGGATAGTCACATCGAGCGCGGTCGTCGGCTCGTCCGCGATCAGAAGCTTTGGTTTGCACGATACCGCCATAGCTATCATCACCCTCTGCTTCATGCCTCCTGACAGTTGATGCGGATAAGAGAACATCATCTCTTTTGACGAAGGCATCCCGACATCCTTTAGCAGATCGACAGCGATATCGAACGCGTCGCCCTGCTTCGATCCATGATGGAGCCGTATCGTCTCTATCAATTGCTCGCCTATAGTAAAAACCGGGTTGAGGGAAGTCGCGGGATCCTGAAATACGTAGGAGATTTGCGCTCCCCTTATTCTCCGGAGTTGTTCTTCGGATAATTTCAGGATCTCCCTGCCATCGAATAGTATCTCGCCCCTCTCTATCTCCGCCGATGCAGGAAGTAGCCTTGTCACGGAAAGCGCGGTCACGGATTTTCCGGAACCCGATTCGCCTACTAAGCCGAGTATCTCGCCCTCGAGAACTTTAAGGTCCGCGCCCCTGACGGCCTCTACGGTCTTTCCGTCCTGCCTGAAATCGACGTGAAGATCCTTTATCTCTAAAAGCGGCTCGTCCTTCATCCTTTTCTATGGGGGTTGAAGCGTTCGCGCAACCCCTCTCCTAACAGATTATATCCCAATACCGTGACCAGGATCGCCAATCCGGGAAATACCGTGATCCACCACGCGATGCCCAAGGTCGATTTCGCTTCGGTAAGTATATTGCCCCAGCTCGCCGTCGGCGGCTGGACGCCGAGGCCGAGGAAACTCAACGCCGCCTCAACGAGGATAGCGCCCGCGATGCCCAACACCACGCTGACCAGGACAGGGCCGATGCCGTTGGGGATCAGATGGCGGACTATGATCCTGAAATCGCTTGCCCCGGTAGCCCGCGCCGCTTCGACGAATTCGCGTTCCTTTAAACTTAAGATCTCGGCACGGATCAGGCGCGCCACTCCCGTCCAGCTGGTCAGCCCTATGACGACCATGACATTAAAGATATTCGGCCCCACCATCGCTATGACCGAGAGCATCAGGAAAAATGCGGGAAAACAGAGCATTATATCGATAAACCGGCAGATCACGCTGTCTATCCAACCGCCGTAGTAACCGGCCAGAGAACCAAGGACCAGGCCGATCACGACCGCTATCCCGACCGCGACAAAACCGACCGAGAGAGATACCCTCCCGCCGTAAATCATCCTCGTGAAGAGATCACGGCCGAGAGAATCGGTCCCCATGATATGCGCGGGTGAAGGCGGCATTAACGCATTTTCCAGATTCACGCCGGCCGGATCATATTTGCTGATCGCCGGAGCGAAAATAGCTGAGACGCACATTGTCCCGACTATCAGCGACCCAAACACGATGAATTTGTTGATCTTCATTTATTTCCGCTCGCGCGTATTCTCGGATCTACGACAGCGTACATCACATCCGCCAATAGATTTCCCAATAAAGTCAAGACGGCGACAAATAACAGTTCTCCCATAATGAGGGGATAGTCCCTCGCCATCACGGCCTCAAAGAACAGCTTTCCGACGCCCGGGATAGAAAATATGGATTCGAATATTACGCTGCCGCCTATAAGCCCGGGTATCGACAGGCCTATTATCGTGATGAACGGCAGGAGGGCATTCCTTAACGCGTGCTTATAAATTACGGCCTTTTCGGATAATCCTTTGGCCCTCGCGGTCCTTATAAAATCCTTATTGAGGACCTCGAGCATGCTGGTGCGCATGTAACGGGACATACCCGCAAGTCCGCCGAACGCCGAAATGAATATGGGCAGCATCAAATGCCGTCCCAGATCGAATATTTTTTCAATAAAATTAAATTCTTCAAAATCGACCGATTTGATCCCCGATATGGGCAGCCACCCGAGATAGACGCCGAAGAGGCTCATCAATAAAAGGGCGAGCCAAAAATCCGGGGTCGCGAAGCCCGTGAACACAAAGATCGTGGAGATCCTGTCAAAAATCGAATTTTCCTTTACGGCGCTAATGATGCCTATCGGGACGGCAACTAAAAAGATTACCAATATGGCCAGGAGATTTATCGAAATGGTGATCGGGAGACGCTCAGCTATCTTATCCCAGACAGGCCTGTCATCAGTGAATGACCTCCCCAGATTAAAATGGGCCAGCCTCTTTATCCAGTCCGTGTATTGGACGTAAACAGGCTTATCCAGACCGAGAAGTCTCTCTATCTTTTCCCGGGCGTCTAAGGTCATCCTCGGCGACATCTCGGCCTGGAGGCGGGTCGGTTTCCCCGGAGAGAGATGTATCACGAAAAAAGTGATCACCGTTATCCCGAATAATACCGGTATCATCCCAAGAAGCCGTCTTAAAATGTAGTTTACCATCTGGTATATCTCTGTTCCTCTTTAGGCACATGCCACTTTATGAAATTATAACCTATCCCCGCCGGCGCCGGCTCGATCCCCTTAAATCTCGCGTGGACGACAGGCAGAGCATCCGGGACGAACAAGAAAATACATGGATGGTCGTCAAATATCATCTGATGTATCTTATTATATATCTCTTTCCTTTTCCCCTGATCAAATTCCCGGCGGCCGGCATCGAGCAGCGAATCCACTTCCCTGTTTTCGTAACCGATAAAATTGAATTCTCCCGGCCTCTGCTTGGAGGAATGCCAGATATCGTAGCAGTCCGGGTCGCGCGAGAGGCCCCACCCCATGACCACAGCGTCGAATTTACGCTTGTCGATAAATTCCGAGAGGAACGTAGCCCACTCTATTATCCTTATCTCGACGTCAATCCCTATCTCCTTTAATCTCCTTTGGATTATCTCGGCGCACATTTTGCGCGTATCGTTACCCTGGTTGGCCATAAGGACGAATTTGAACCTCTTACCGTCCTTATCGAGCCAACCGTCTCTGTCATGGTCTTCCCACCCCGCTTCTTTCAACAACTCCCTGGCTTTCTTTGGGTCGTACGAAACCGGCTTTACCTCCTTATTGTAGGCCCACGACTCGGGCGGGAACGGCCCTGTAGAGACCCTGCCCAGCCCCAAAAGCACACCTTTTATTATCTCATCCTTGTCGATAGCGTAATCGATCGCGAGCCTGACGCGCTTATCCGCGAATTTCGGGTCTTTCAGATTAAAACCCAGATAGGTATAACCGAACGAAGGATATCTGTATTTTCTGTAATATTT
Organism: Omnitrophica WOR_2 bacterium RIFCSPLOWO2_12_FULL_51_24; assembly: GCA_001805885.1. Lineage (GTDB taxonomy): Bacteria > Omnitrophota > Gorgyraeia > Pluralincolimonadales > Pluralincolimonadaceae > Pluralincolimonas. Next base: position 4,291 of record MHHC01000012.1, on the reverse strand, counting down.
TTTGAAGAACGGCGTGTCTGTCTGCCTTGCGTACTGCAGCGGTGTCAGGCCGACCTCGTCAACACCCTGAGTCTGCAGTTCAAGAAATGTGGTAGCCTGGTCCGGGATAATCCTGTAGATATACCTGTTGATATACGGCCTTCCCTCGTAATAATCACGGTTAGAGACGAGGACTATCTTCTCTCCGGTCTTCCATTCCTTGAACTTGTATGGGCCAGTGCCGACGGGATTTCGGGAAAACCTGGTATTGCCGAAATCTTCATTCTCGAGGATATGCTTCGGCATTATCCACATGCCCCAGCTGGAGAAACCGGGAGAGAACGGCTCTTTATAAGTTACCTTGACGGTATGATCGTCGAGGATTTCCAAGGATTTGACCCGCTCGAAATCTCCGCTGTACGGGGTCTTCACGTTGGGGTCGATAAGTTTACGGTAGGTAAATTCCACATCGCGCGCGGTGAAGGGCCGGCCGTCATGCCATCTTACGTTTTTGCGCAGATGGAAGATTATGACAAGGCCGCTCTCCTCTATTTCCCAACTTTCGGCCAGTTCGCCTTCCAGATTTAAATTCTTATCATAACGGACTAACCCGTTAAATACCAATCCGCATATATCCTGGGAAGACGAATCCGAGGCAAGGATGGGGACGAGCGTCGATGCGTCGCCGATAGAGGCGGTGACGATAGCGTCGCCATAATCAGGAGTCTGGGGACACCCTGCAGCATATAGGGCAGGGTGTCCCCACAAGAGTACTATCAAAAAAAATATCCCGACGCATCGGGATATTTTTTTAAGCATATATCTCCCCCTGGTTTACCTACTAGGAACGGTCGCAGCCGGAATGGCCTTCTCTTCTTTCGTAACTTCTCTTTCTACTATCGACCCGCTTCTCTGCGTGCTCATAAGCGCGAGTGTCATAGAAGTCGCCAGAAAAAGGACAGCGCATGCAGCCGTCGCCTTAGTCAGAAATGACGACGCCTTCGTCCCCAGCATCTGCTGCAGGCCGCCGCTCCCGCCGAACGTCTCGGATATCCCGCCGCCCTTACCCGCTTGAAGCAGTATCACCATTATCAAAACCAGGCACGATATTACATGCAACGTTATCAATAAAGCGAACATTTAATTATCACTCCTTTTTTACCCTTAGCGAAGCTAAGGGTTTGCTTGTTTTACTATCTCGGCGAAATCCTTGACCTTAAGGCTCGCCCCGCCAACCAGGGCGCCGTCGACATCGCAACCGGCCATGATGCTTTTTATGTTATCCGGTTTTACGCTTCCGCCGTATTGTATCCTTACTTTCGACGAGACATCCTCGCCGTAAGCTTTTTTCAAAAGGCCGCGGATAAACTTATGCACTTCCTGCGCCTGTTCCGGCGTGGCGTTCCTTCCTGTACCGATCGCCCAGACAGGTTCATAGGCGACCACTATTCCGGCGACATCCTCTTTCGAGAGGCCGGCTAATCCGCCCTCGACATGATCTTTTACCACATCAAAAGTCTTTCCGGAATCACGCTCTTCGAGACGCTCGCCTACGCACATTATCGGCGTCAGGCCGTGCCTTAAAGCGGCTTTGACCTTCTTGTTCACCGTCTCATTAGTCTCGTGAAAATACGTCCTGCGCTCGGAATGGCCGATTATGCAGAATTTGCAGCCGAGATCCGTGAGCATCTTCGACGCGATCTCACCGGTATACGCACCATCTGCTTCCCAATATATATCCTGGGCGCCATATCCTATGTTCGAGCCCTTGAGCGCTTCCGCGACTTTAGATATTGCGGTAAACGGAGGGCAGACGACTATGTCCACTGCCGATTCGCCTTTAAGCTCGTCTTTTAGACCATTAACGAGGTCCAATGCTTCGCCGACGGTCTTATACATCTTCCAGTTGCCTGCTATTATAGGTCTTCTCATATTATTTATCTGTCAATGCCTTTATGCCGGGCAGGACTTTGCCTTCGAGATATTCTAGCGAGGCGCCGCCGCCTGTTGAGATATGGGTCATCTTATCTTCAAGTTTGAACTTCGCGATAGCGGCCGCTGTGTCGCCGCCGCCGATTATAGATATCACTTTAAGCGAGGCGATATATTTAGCGACCTCCTCGGTCCCCTTGGCGAATTTATCCATCTCGAAGACGCCGAGCGGGCCGTTCCAGACGATCGTCTTCGCGCTCTTCAAGACATCCTTGAATACCTCGACCGTCTTCGGGCCGACATCGAGCCCCATCCAGCCGTCAGGGATCTGGTCGCTGACTACTTTCGTGTTTGCGTTTGCGTCGAATTTGTCCGCGATCACGTTATCGACCGGAAGTACTATGTTTACCTTCTTCTGTTTCGCCTTTTCGAGAAGCGACTTCGCGATCTCTATCTTATCCTTCTCGACCTTTGAGGCGCCTATTGATTTGCCCTGGGCTGCATAGAAAGTATAAGCCATCCCTCCGCCGATCAGGATCGAGTCGGCCTTGTCCAAGAGGTTCTCGATGACGCCTATCTTATCGGAGACCTTCGCGCCGCCGAGTATCGTCACGAACGGCTTGGCCGGATCCATGACCTTGTCTTCAAGATACTCTATCTCTTTTTCAAGCAGGAATCCCGCCGCCGATTTAAGATACTTTGTCACGCCTTCGGTCGAGGCGTGCGCCCTGTGTGCGGTCCCGAAAGCGTCGTTAACGTAGACGTCGCCGAGGCCCGCGAGCTCCTTCGCGAAGTTCGCGTCATTCGCCTCTTCTTCAGCGTGAAATCGCAAGTTCTCAAGAAGCAGGCACTCGCCCGGCTTTAAACCCTCTGCCGTAGCCTTGACCTCTGGACCTATGCAGTCATTCGCCGCCTTAACCGGCTTTCCCAGCAATTCGTTGAGCCTGGCCGCGCACGGCGCGAGGCTGAATTTCGCGATGACCTTTCCGTCCGGCCTTCCCAGATGGCTCATGAGGATGAGCTTCGCGCCTTTATCGAGCGCGTATCTTATCGTCGGCAAAGTCGCCTTTATCCTCGTATCGTCGGTTATGTTGAGTTTATCATCAAGCGGGACATTAAAGTCGACGCGCATCAGGATACGCTTTCCATTTAAATCAAGGTCTTTTATAGTGAGTTTATTCATATATTAAAGGCCTTTGTTCACTATATATTCGCAGAGGTCGACGACCCTGTTCGAATATCCCCATTCGTTGTCATACCATGAAAGGACCTTTACGAAATCGTCGCCGATGACCTTCGTGTTCTTCGCATCGATAATGGAACTTAAAGCGCAATGATTGAAGTCAACCGAAACAACCGGATCCTCGGTATAACCGAGGATCCCTTTCAGCTTGCCTTCGGCAGCTTCCTTGAGCGCGGCGTTTATCTCTTCGACCGTGGCTTTCTTGGCGAGTGAGGCGGTAAGGTCGACGACGGAGACGTTAGCGACCGGGACCCTCATCGAGAAACCGTCAAGTTTGCCTTTGAGTTCAGGTATGACCAGCGAAATGGCCTTTGCGGCGCCTGTCGATGTAGGTATCATAGATAACGCGGCCGCGCGGGACCTTCTGAGGTCCGAGTGGGCTTGGTCCTGGACCCTCTGGTCGTTCGTATAAGCGTGTATAGTCGTCATGAGTCCTTTGACTATGCCCCATTTGTCATTTAATATCTTCGCCAGCGGAGCAATGCTGTTTGTCGTACATGACGCGTTTGAAATTACATTATGCGCCTTAGGGTCATACTTGTCTTCGTTCACGCCCAGGACTATCGTTATGTCCTCGCCTTCGGCCGGAGCGGAGATTATTACCTTCTTGGCGCCGCCTTTAGTTATGTGGTTCTCAGCTCCCTTTACCTCCTTACCTTTCTTATTTATGCCGTCTTTCTTGATCGTGAAAAGACCCGTCGATTCGACGACGATCTGGACGCCGAGGTCCTTCCAGGGAAGTTCAGAAGGGTCCCTCTTTGCGAGGACTTTTATGATCTTGCCTTCTACGGAGATACTGTCCTCGGATACCGCCTTCACTTCTCCGGGGAACCTGCCGTGGACAGAATCATATTTTAAGAGATATGCGTTAGTCTTTGCGTCGGTTATGTCGTTTACCGCGACCAATTCAAGATCCTTGCTCTTCTTCTCGAGTACCGCCCTCGCCACAAGGCGACCTATCCTTCCAAAACCGTTGATTCCAACCTTTACTGCCATTTCAAGCCTCCATTTTTTTGTTTTGTTTAAAGAGATACTTCTCTCAGCGCCCAAGCGGCTATCTCGGGCGGAGTCTGGTTAAGATAAAAACCCGTCCCCCACTCGAAGCCTGCCGTCCTGCCCAGCCTGGGCATGACCTCT
>MHHC01000011.1:676-12247 GCA_001805885.1 Omnitrophica WOR_2 bacterium RIFCSPLOWO2_12_FULL_51_24 | reverse complement strand
AAGAGTGCCTTGCGCGCCTTCGAGCAGCAGCTTCTTTCTCTTCTTTACGGCCTCGTTAAGGATCTTCGTCGAATTGCAGGCGTACTTCGCGATCTGCGACCTGTATGCCGCGTACTTCTCGTATATCTCCTCGAAAGTGAAACCCGGATGGTTGTATAATTTTTGGAGCGTCTCGTTCTTCGCCTCGATATTTTCTTTTAGTTTCTTCCTGAACAGTTCGTCGTCGAGGAGGTCGGCAAAGCGGATGCCGCTGCGTCCTACCTTATCTACATAACATGGCCCTATACCGCGGCCGGTCGTGCCGATCTTCTTGCGGCGTTCGCTCAAGGTATCGATCTCTTTATGATACGGGAATATAAGGTGGACCTGGTCGCTTACTTTAAGATTATCGTCGACTTTTATGCCTTTGGCGCGCAGGCTGGTTATCTCGTTGATGAGGGCCTCCGGGTCGACGACCACACCGTTGCCGATAACGCAGATCTTCCCTTTATGCAGTATGCCCGAGGGGATAAGATGCAGGATAAACTCCTCGTTGCCGATGACGACGGTATGTCCGGCGTTATTGCCGCCCTGATACCGCACGATGTAATCGGCGTCGCGCGAGAGTATGTCTATTATCTTACCCTTGCCCTCATCTCCCCACTGGGCTCCTACAACGACTGTGTTTGCCATATTATTGTTTTATGAGTTTCGCGTCCAGGACGTGTTTCGCCGTGCGGATCTCTTTCATGACCGCGTCCGGGACCTGCTCGTCCAGATTTAACACGGTCATTGCGATACCGCCTGCCTTGGTCCTTCCCAAAGTCATGCCGGCGATGTTTATCTTATGCTGGCCGAGTACCGTGCCGATCTGTCCGATGATGCCGGGTTTATCCTCGTTCGAGAGTATAAGAAGATACCCCTGGGTCTCGGCGTCGACGTAGAAATCGTTTATCTTGACAAGGCGCGGCTCTTTCCTCGATGAGAGTGTGCCTGCCACAACCGTCTTCATCTTATCGGTCTTCGCCTCGATAGTGATGAGGTTGGCGAATTCCTCTATCTGCGAGCTCTTCGTCTCGACTATCTTTATGCCGCGCTCTTTCGCGATTATGGAGGCATTGACGAAATTTACCGTCTCCTGGAGTATTGGTGTAAGCATGCCTTTGAGGAACGCTATCGTCACCGACGCGAGGTCATGCGCGATAAGGTCTCCGGAATATTGTATCTTTATCTCCTGTATCCTGCCCTCGGCGAGTTGTCCTATCACGAGGCCCATCTTCTCGGCGAGGGTTATATAAGGACGCAGGATCTTGTATATCTCGGGGTCGACGCAAGGGATGTTAACGGCGTTCCTGCAGCCGCGGCCGAGCAGCGCGTCCGCGACCTGTCTGGATACTTCCACCGCGACGTTGACCTGCGCTTCCTCGGTCGATGCGCCCAAATGCGGCGTCGCGACGAGTTTATCATGCTTGAAGATCGCGAAGTCCTTCGGCGGCTCGTTCTCGTATACGTCCAGCGCCGCGCCCGCGACTTTTCCGGAATCGAGAGCCCTGATCAAAGCGGCCTCATCGATTATACCGCCGCGCGCGCAGTTTACTATGCGCACGCCCGGTTTCATCTGCTCGAATTCCTTGTCGCCTATCATATGCTTCGTGTCATTTGTGAGCGGGGTGTGGACGGTTATGTAATCGGCCTGCTTGATTACGTCTTGTACTTCGACGAGTTCTATGCCGAGCTCGTTGGCTTTCTCGACCGTCAGATACGGGTCACAGGCGATGACTTTCATCCCGAACGCCATCGCGCGCCTGGCGACCTCTGTCCCGATACGGCCGAGGCCGATTATCCCGAGCGTCTTTCCGTAGAGCTCGACGCCCATGTATCTGTTCCTGTCCCACTTGCCTTCCTTTAATGAGGCGTTAGCGTTCGGGACATTGCGCGACATTGAAAGCATCAGTGACCATGTGTGCTCGCAGGTTGAGATGGTATTGCCGGCGGGAGTATTCATTACTATGATACCGCGCTTCGACGCGGCTTCGGCGTCGACGTTATCCAAACCCACGCCCGCGCGCCCGATGACTTTTAATTTCGTCGCGGCGTCAATAATATCTTTCGTGACCTTCGTGCTGCTGCGGACGACCAAGGCATCGTAATCTTTTATGATAGCCTTCAATTCTTCCGGCGACAGCTTGAGCTTGACGTCAACCTGCAGCTCCTTCTCGTCCTTTAATACCTTCAGCCCTTCTTCGGACAGCGCATCGCTAACGAGTAGTTTGTACATTTCGACTTCCTCCTTCAAATTATTATAAGTACGCCGCAGACCACTATGGCAAGCCCCGCTAACGCGTGCGTATAACGTTCAAGCTTCCCGAGCGGAAGCAGATTGAATCCCAATAACGAGACGGTGATAACAGATATCATCGTCACGATCGTCACCGCGCCGAATACGAGCGTCACGATCAAAGCGTCCGTCAGGCTGTTCTTCGCGGCCGGATACATTACGAGGGGTATCAGCACCTCGCACGGCCCGAAGACGAATATCGCGAACAGGACCCACGGGGTTATGTTTACCTCTCTCCCGTGGTCGTGGACGTGTAAATGTTCTTCGTTATGCGTATGCCCGTGCGCGTGGCCGTCTTCGCCGCCGTGGTGATGGAAATGCGCGTGCGGCCTGTTCCTCGCGGCATGCTTTAATCCCCAGACGAAATACACGAGACCAAAGGCGATGAAAAGCCACGCCGCGATGCTATCTCTTACGGCATCGAACGCCTTTATCTTACCAAGGGCGAGGCCTAACGCGAGCCCTACGGCGCCCAAAAGGACGGCACTCAATATATGTCCGATGCCGCACAAAAAAGTAATAAACGCCGTCTTTGCCAAAGACCACTTCCGGGCGCGCGATATCATTATGAAGGGCACGTAATGGTCAGGCCCGGTGATCGTATGAAGAAGACCGAGCGACGCCGCGGTAACCGTCAGTATCGATAATTCCTGTGACATATTTCAGTTCCGGTTAATGGAGTGTCCCAAAGTGACACGTCCCCTATGGTTCGACCGGCCCTCTGTCGCGGCCTTCGAGCAATACTTCCTCGGCGGCTTCGACTCCTACGCCGGGTTCGCCCCTGTATCCCATCTCGGCGAGCGCCATGCCGAGCACGGCGATCGTCGTCAAAATATCGGTCTCTGTTATATAACCCATATGCGCGATGCGGAATACTTTGCCTTTTAACTCGGCCTGTCCGCCGGCGATGCCGACGCCGTATTTATCCCTCATATGCTTGACGAGTTTTTCCCCGTCTATGCCCTCCGGGATTTTCACGGCCGTGACGCCGTTAGACGGCGCGGTCGGGGCGAATAATTGAAGTCCCATCGCCTCCATCGCCTCGCGTGTCGCAAGCGCCAATATCCTGTGGCGCGAGAATATGACATCGAGCCCTTCCTTCTTCATCATCCTCAATGTCTCGCGCAATGCTATGACGAGCGATATAGCCGGCGTAAAAGGCGTATCCGCCGATTCAAGCGCCTTCTTCGACTTCTTGAAGCTGAAATAATATTTAGGGGACTTCGACTTCTCGACTTTCTCCCATGCCTTCTTGCTTAAAGAGACGAACGCTAAGCCCGGCGGAATCATCAGGCCTTTCTGTGAGCCTGATACGACGCAATCTATCCCCCATTCATCGGTCTTTATCTCTTCAGCGCCGAGGCCTGATATCGCGTCGACGGCCAGGACCGCGTTATGGTTTTTTGCCAGCTGCGCGATCGCCTTTATGTCGGTCAGGACGCCGGTCGATGTCTCGCACAAGGTCGTAAAGACGGCTTGTATGCCCGCGTCCTTCTTTAATTCCCCTTCGATTATTTTCGGGTCCACGGCCTGGCCCCATTCGACGTCTATTATTACAGGGGTCACGCCGTACGCCTTGCAGAGTTCGGTCCATCTCTCGCCGAATTTACCGCCCTGCACGCATATTGCCTTATCGCCGGGCGAAAGGAGGTTCGCTACCGCCGCTTCCATTGCGCCTGTGCCTGAGGAGGTAAATACCAATACATCATTCTGAGTCTGGAAGATATATTTTAAAAGATCGCATACTTCCTTGAATATCTCCATAAACTCGGGAGTCCTGTGATGGATTATTGGTTCGGCCATCGCAAGCAGCGCCTTCGGCGGAACAGGCGTGGGTCCCGGCGTCATAAGATAATTTTTTTTCATGCTTCCTCCTTAATTTCCCCCTCACCCTTCCCTCTCCCCTTTGGGGAGAGGACTAAGGTGAGGGGTTTATTTATGTTTGAATGGGTAAACGTTGATACACGGCCGGCCTCGGAGAGATCTTCTTCGGCCGCGGCGCAGGCGTCTTCCTGCGCTTCTTCTCGAGCGCGATATCCAAAACCTGGTCCATGTACTCAACGGGGATTATCTTTATGTCCTTCAATATATTCTTGGGTATCTCGATCATGTCCTTCTCGTTCTCTTTTGGTATTATGACGGTCTTGATGCCTACCATGTGCGCGGCGAGTATCTTCGACTTTAGCCCGCCTATCGGGAGGACCTTGCCGCGGAGAGTTATCTCGCCTGTCATCGCGACGTCTTTCTTGACCGGCCTCTTCGTCAAGCTGGAGACGAGAGCGGTCGCCATCGTGATACCGGCGGACGGGCCGTCCTTAGGAATAGCGCCTTCAGGGATATGGATATGTATATCCATCTTCTTATAGAAGGAGTCGTCTATGTCGAATTCTTTGGCTCGTGAGCGGATATAGCTCAGCGCGGCCTGCGCCGACTCCTGCATAACCTCGCCGAGTTTGCCGGTCAGGGTCAATTTGCCTTTTCCTGTCATAAGGGTGGATTCGATAGAGATGATATCGCCGCCCGCTTCGGTCCAGGCAAGGCCTGTAGAGACGCCCACCTCGCTCTTCTCTTCTTTCTTCGGCTCGGTAAATTGCACCGGCCCCAGATATTTTTCTATCTTCTTTCCCGTAAGACGTATCTTGAGATCTTTCTCTTTCTTTACGACATCCTTTGCTATGCGCCTGCAGACCCGCGCTATCTCGCGCTCGAGATTACGGACGCCGGCCTCGCGCGTATACCTGCGGACAATCCTCAATATCGCGTCCTGCGTGAATTTTATATTCTCTTCTTTGAGACCGTTCGCTTTTATCTGTTTCGGGACGAGGAATCCCTGCGCGATCTTCACCTTGTCATACTCGGTGTATCCGGAAATCTTTATTATCTCCATCCTGTCCTGGAGCGGGAAGGGTATATTGTCCTGGAAATTCGCCGTGGTAATGAACATGACATCCGAAAGGTCGAACTCGACCTCAAGATAATGGTCTGAGAATGTCGAGTTCTGCTCGGGGTCCAATACTTCAAGAAGCGCGGCGGCAGGATCGCCCCTGAAATCCGTCGACATCTTGTCGACCTCATCCAGCAAAAATACCGGGTTCTTCGATTTCGCTTTCCTTATAGATTGTATGATACGGCCCGGAAGCGAACCTATATAAGTCCTGCGGTGGCCGCGTATCTCGGCTTCATCGCGCATGCCTCCCAACGAAATGCGGACGAAATTGCGTCCGAGCGCCCGCGCGATCGATTTCGCCAGAGAGGTCTTACCCACGCCCGGCGGGCCTACAAAGCAGAGTATCTGTCCTTTCATCGATTTGACTAATTTAAGGACAGCGAGGTATTCGAGGATCCTCTCTTTCGGTTTTTCGAGGCCGTAGTGGTCGTCGGCCAATATTTTTTCGGCGTTCTTTATATCGAGGTTATCCTCGGTCTTGACCGACCACGGCAGCGCGACGAGCCAGTCGATATAATTGCGCGAGACCGTCGCCTCGGGCGAGCTCGGATACGTCCTCGAGAGTTTTTCGACCTCGCGAAGCGCGACTTCCTGCGCCTCTTTGGGCATCTTCGCCTGCTTTACCTTCTCCTTCAGGTCGTCGAGCTCGTTCTTGTAATCGTCCTTCTGCCCCAGCTCTTTCTCGATCGCCTTGAGCTGCTCCTGGAGGAAATATTCTTTTTGAGCCTTCTCTATCTGTTTCCTTACGTTGGACGAGATCTTCTTCTCTATCTGGAGGATGCCGATCTCGGAATTGAGGACTTCGGTAAGCTTCTTTATTCTTTCAACGGGATCTATTATCTCGAGTATCGCCTGCCTCTCCGCGACCCTCATCGTTAAATATGAGGCTACCGTGTCGGCCATCTGGTCCGGGTCTGCGATATTCGCGATCGTCGCGAACGCCTCGGTCGGGACGCGCTGGTTTAATTTGACATATTCCTCGAACTGGTTGACGAGGGAGCGCGCCATCGCTTCGACTTCGATCGTCTTATCGACCGCTGTGGAGACGCATTCGACATCAGCGTTAAGGAATTCCTTTATCGGCAGGAGTTTCTTGACCTTCGCGCGGTACATCCCTTCGACCAGCAGCTTGTATGATCCGTCGGGTAATTTGACCGACTGGATTATCTGTCCTACCGTGCCCAGCGGATAAATGTCATCGAGCGACGGCTCTTCGACCTTAACCGATTTCTGCGCGCAAAGCAGGATCGTCTTATCTTTGGATAAGGCTTCTTCGACCGCGGCGATAGACTTCTCGCGACCGACCACCAGGGGGACGACCATGAACGGGAATACGACCATGTCCCTTAAGGGCAAAAGCGGCAATGATTCTTTTGTTTGATGCTCTTTTTTCATCCGAAATTATTTCTTCTTTCCCATAATGACCTCGTCAACCAGCCCGTAGGCCTTCGCCTCTTCGGCGCTCAGGAAATAATCCCTGTCCGTGTCCTTCTTTATCTTCTCGAGCGACTGGCCCGTATGTTTCGCCAGTATCTCTTCTATCCTGTCGCGCATCCTCAATATCTCTTTCGCCTGGATGCTTATGTCTGCGGCCGCGCCCTGCGCACCGCCCCAAGGCTGGTGCATCATTATGCGCGCGTTGGGAAGCGCGTATCTCTTGCCCTTTGTTCCGGCGGCCAGAAGTATCGCGCCCATAGAGGTCGCCTGTCCGACGCAGTAGGTGCAGACATCGGGCTTTAAGAATTGCATCGTATCATAGATCGCGAGGCCGGCAGTCACTATCCCGCCCGGCGTGTTTATATAGACGTTTATATCCTTATCCGGGTCTTCCATCTGCAAAAATAGCAGCTGTGCGATCACGAGGTTGGCTACCACGTCATCGATCGACATCCCGATGAATATTATCCTGTCCTTAAGGAGCCTTGAATAGATGTCATACGCCCGCTCTCCGCGCCCGGACTGCTCGACCACCATCGGGACCAGCATCTGAGACCGTTCTCTATCTCCCATTTTAGACCTCCTCTATTTTCGCGTTCTCGATGACAAAGTCCAACGCCTTGTCCTGCGATATCTCCGCCTTCACGTCTTCCATCAGGTTGTTATCATCGAGATGTTTTTTCGCTTCTTCGGCAGTCTTTTTGGCGCGCGCGGCCAGAAGCTCGACGCGCTTGTTGATATCCTCTTCCGTCGCGGAAAGGCCCTCCTGCTCCGCGATCTTATCAAGTATAAAATAGATCTTTACTCTCTTTACGGCCTCGTCGCGGAACTTCTCCTTCATCGCGGGTTCTTCCTTCTCGATATCCTCTTTTTTATAGCCCATATGCTGGAGCCTGTTCTGCGCGTCTGTCAAAAGATGCTCAGCCTCGGAGTCGACCATCATAGAAGGCGCTTCGAAATTCGTGGATTTTATGATCTGGCTTAGAAGATCCTCTTCTATCTTGAACCTCGTCTCCTGTTCCTTCGCCTTCGTAAGCTCTTCCCTGATATTCCCGCGCAGCTCGAGGAGCGATTTGAACCCGCCTACGTCCTTGGCGAACTCGTCGTCGATGGCGGGCGCTATCTTCTCCTTCACCTGATTGACCGTTATTATGAAAACAGCTTCTTTGCCGGCCTGGTCTTTCCTGGGATAATTTAACGGCATTATGGTCTTAACGGTCCTCGTCTCCCCGGAAACGGCGCCTAATAGCTGGCTCATGAATTCAGGCTTCGTGGATTTCGGGGTAAGCGGGAACCATACGTTCTGGCTCTTCTCGCCTGGCTTCCCCTCTATCGATATCTCGACATCGCAGAGGCACCAGTCATTATCCTTAGCCGGGCGTCCCTCAACGTCCTTAAGCTGAGAGTGCCTCTCCTGCAGTTCCTCTATGACTTTATCGACATCCTCGGTCGAGACCTGGACTTTCTGCTTCGTCGCCTTAAGGCCCTTGTAATTCCTGAGTTTCACTTCAGGACGCACGTGCACCTCCGCTTTGAACAAGAGAGGCTTTCCCGGCTCGAACATCACCTCGGTTACAGACGGCAGGCCTATCATCTCTATCCCGGCGTCCTTTACCGCCTTCGTCACCGCCTCGCCGATGAGGCGCTTCTTGACCTCGTCACCGGCCTTATCCTTATAATGGGTCTCGACGAGATAGCGGGGCGCCTTGCCGATCCTGTATCCGGGCACCTCGGCGTATTTCTCTATCTCATTGTAGATCTCTTCGTATTTATCCTTTATCTCATCCGACGGGAGTTCTATTTCGAAACCCCTGCGGGAACCTGCCAGATCTTTACTCTTTACTTTCATGATAATCGCTTCAGGTCTTTATCAGACCGAAGTCACCGTCCTTTCTTTTATAAATTACATTTATCCTGTTCTCCTCGGCGCTCCTGAAGACAATGAATTCGCTATTCGATATCCTCAACTCCTCTACGGCCTCTTCGACAGACATCGGCTTCTCCGCGACACGCTGAGTCTCTACTATCTTCGGACCGTAGGTCTCCTTCTCGGGCCTGAAAACCCCCTTTATGGCGGATAACGACCTTACCGCGATCTCCTGTATCCTACCCGCGGACCCCTTTACCCTGTGCTCCTTTACTTTATCATGGAGCTTCCTTAATTGCTTCTCGAGCGAAGCTATCGCCTTGTCGATCGAGGCGTACATATCGGATGTCGTCTCGGTCGCGGTAACTTTTATCTGCTTTCCGATGACCGTTATCTCGGCGACGTGGCGGAATTTCTCTACCGAAAGTATGACGTGCGCCTCTAGTATCTTGTGGTAGAACTTGTCGAGCTTTACGATCTTGTCGTTTATGTGGGATTTGATGCCTTCGGTGACGTCAAAATGCCTGCCTGTTATTACTACGTTCATTGTTCCTCCTTATATGGGGACGTTCCATTTGGGGACACTCCATTTTTACGTGTTATTGCTGAATGGGGTGTCCCCAAATGGGACGTCCCCTACATTCTAAACTTCTCGCCCAGGTAGATCTGGCGCGCCTTCGAGTCGGAGATGAGTTCCTCGGCGGTGCCGGATATAAGGACCTTACCGTCGGACATTATATATGACCTATCGGTTATGGAGAGGGTCTCGCGGACATTGTGGTCGGTCAAAAGTATCCCCAGCCCCTTATCCTTGAGCGAACAGATTATCTCCTGGCACTCCGCGACCGCTATCGGGTCGATACCCGAGAACGGCTCATCCAACAAAATAAAAAGTGGATCTGTGACAAGAGCGCGCGTTATCTCCAGGCGCCTGCGCTCGCCGCCCGACAAAGTATAAGCGTAATTCTTCGACAGATGCGATATCCTCAATTCACCCAGGAGCATCTCGAGCCTCTTGCGGCGCTCCTTCTTTGATATCTTGAGCGTCTCGAGGATGGCCATGATATTCTCCTCGACGGTAAGTTTCCTGAATACCGAGGGCTCCTGCGCGAGATATCCTATGCCGCAGCGGGCGCGCCTGTGCATCGGCAGGCCGGTTATGTCATTATTGTCAAAAAATATCTGTCCCTCGTCCGGCTCGATGAGGCCGACTATCATATAAAAGGTCGTAGTCTTCCCGGCGCCGTTAGGCCCCAAGAGGCCTACGATCTCGCCGCGTTTTACCGATATTTCGACGTCATCAACTACGCGGCGGCGGCTATACGTCTTTTGAAGACCTTTCGTCTCGAGGAGATGCATAAAGACCCTTATTTTTGCGCGGCTTTTGCTTGTTCGGGATATATCATTACCTTGGGCGAGCCCGTGAGGATGATCTTCTGTTCAGGCGCGAGGTATGTCGCCTCATCGCTGTACGTCCAGCTGCCTGCGCGGACTATCCTCACGTTACCCTTGGCCGTTATCTTCGAGACCTGCCTTGTCTTGGCGTCGTAATAAGCCGTCGCCGTATCGCAGAACAATTGACCGCGGTCGTCTGTGACTTTAACGTTAGTGTTGAAGACGGCGTAGTTTTTGCCGTAATCTATCTCCATCGGCCCGTCGCAGGTTATAACCGTCGGCATCTTCGTCTCGGTCCCGTCGTCTGCGAGGTCCTTCACTTCGGATTTCATTTCGACCGGCTTATCGGTGACGACCTTCTGTTCGGCGTTCTTCCAGTCCAAGGCGTCGGTCGTCATCTTAGTGCCGTTGGTCCCGGTCACGGTGACGTTGGACTCGAAATGCGCGTCGTTGGTCGCCCTGTTGAACGAACCCTTATCCGCCGTAAGCGTCATATCGGTCTGGTCGCCGTAGGCCTTCGCCACCACATCGGTGAGATTGACCACCTCGGACATTATATCGGCGGATTTGCCCTGGACTTCCCATTTCTTCTTACCGGTCTTCTCAAAACCGGAGAGCGAGAATGCCATCATCTTCTGGTCGGTCGATATGCCGGCTTCTTCCTCGGAAGGTGAGGGTGCGGGCGCTTTGGCCTTTTTCCCTTCGCAGCCGGTGAATAAAAACACTACCAGCAACGCAATAGCTATCTTATTCATTCTTCGTCTTCCATCTGTTATGGAACCACACCCACTGTGATGGATACTTCCTTATGTACGACTCGATGACCTTCGACCATTTCTCGGTATTGACTCTTATGTCAGTCTCTTTATTGCCGGTTATCTCAAGTTCGAGCGGCTCCTCGACATATATGGTGTGGCCGCTCCCCTCGCGCACGATGAACATAGGTATTATAGGCACGGCCGTGGCAAGCGCAAGGATCACCGGCGCGGCCGGCGTATAGGCCGGCTGTCCGAAGAAATCCACGAATACCCCGTCGATCGAAGATATGTCCTGATCGGCGAGGATAGCGATCGATTGCCCTTCCCTTAACAGTTTGAGGATGGTTTTGGCCGACTCATCCCGCATCACGGCGTTGACGCCCATCTTCCGGCGCAGGCTGTTTACCCATTGGTCGAATTTCCTATATCTTAGCTTACGCGCTAGGACGTTTACCGGATATCTCTTGAGGCCGAACCATCCGGCAAGAAGTTCCCAGTTGCCGAAATGCGCCGAGAGGACGATAAAACCCCTCTTTTGCGAAAGAGCCTTGTCTACTATCCCGAGGCCTCTTATCCTGACGTGCCTGTCTATGTTGCGGGGAGTCAGTTTAGAAGCGCTTAATATCTCAAAAAGGCTCTCCCCTAAATTGCGGAAGGCCCCTCTGGCGATAGCCCTTATCTCCGCTTCGGTCTTCTCGCCCTTGAACGCGACCTTCAGGTTTTCTATCGCGTTTTTCCTGTGGGCAGGCACCAAAAAAAAGGCGCACTCCCCCATCCGCCTGCCTAAAAATTTGTTAATTTTTATCGGGAAGAGAAGCGAGATAAAACTGGCTGTTCTAAGAAGGTAATA
>MHHC01000011.1:0-656 GCA_001805885.1 Omnitrophica WOR_2 bacterium RIFCSPLOWO2_12_FULL_51_24 | reverse complement strand
AAGAAGGTAATAAAGATACCTTCTCCTGATTCTGTGCTTCACAACGCGTTATGATACCAAAAGATACGGGCGAAGTCAAGCGCTAACGCCCGATCCTGAGGACCCTTATCTCGTCGCCGACCTTGACGGTCACGGTGTCTTTGTTTATCTCCAATATCCTGTAACCTGAGACTTCGTCACCGACTTTTGCCACCTTGCCGCCTATTATACAATAGCTTTTTGGGGGATCACAGAAGATGCCGCTAAGTAATACCGGTCCGCTTCCCTCTTCTGCCGGGCCAGTCCCGATCGCAAACGGATCCCTGCCCCAGGATTTGAATGAGCTTATTATACGCTCCTTTTGAGGGGCTGATTTCGGCACCGCCGCTGCCAATGCCGCTGCTCTGGCTAGGCTTCTTGCCTTTGCCGCCCGTTTGGCGCGCGGCTTGTAAACGGTGATCACGGTCGAGACTATAAATATAGCGACGACGACCCCGAGGATAATCAATTGCTGCCTATTTTTGTCCACTTTGATCCTCTTCGATGACGTAGGTATAGATCCTCATATTTACTGTCAGTTTTGGGAACGTCCTCTCGTCCTTTGTGGCCTCAAATCCCTTTACGGTCGCGAAACTGCTCTCGAGGTTCTCTATCAGGCCGAGGTATTCCCCGAGATC
>MHHC01000010.1 GCA_001805885.1 Omnitrophica WOR_2 bacterium RIFCSPLOWO2_12_FULL_51_24 | reverse complement strand
TTCGCGGCCCAAGTTGCGACAATAGGCGGAAGGAACCCGCCCCTTCCGAGCGCAAGAAATGTCGCGTTCACCGCGTAGAATGCCAAAGCTATAGCCAGCGCGATACCCATGCTCGCCACTGCCTTCGACCTGACCTTATTTAGCGCGAACGGGATGCCGATCAGCATCACCACTAAGCTCGCGAAAGGCAGGGATATTTTGTAATCCAACTCTACCAGCAGTTTCCTGGCCGTCGACTTGCTCTCAAGTTCCAAGAGATGTATGTAATCCCTGAGCTGGGTATGGCTCATAAATTCGGGCTGTGTCTGCTTCCTTAAAAGGTCCTCGGGTGTCTCGTTGAACTGGAGGATCTTCGGCGTCCTGAAGATCGCCGGCTTGCCCAGGACATTGCCCTCCTTGTCAAACCTGAAGACAGCACAGTTGATGAACCTCCATTTATTGCCTGTCCATTCCATGCGCTCAGCGGTGATCTTGCGCTTCAGCACCTGCTTCCTGTCATGCTCGAGCAAGACGATGTCCTGAAGGACCTTGTTCCTGATATCGTACGACCTCGCGTAAAAAAGCCTGCCGTCTTTTCCGAATATTGTCACATTCTCAAACTTCTCGTTCCTTTCTTCCTTGTTTTTGTCTAAGTAGAGTTCCTGGATCATTCTCGAGGTGACCGCCGACTGCGGAGCAAGCTTGTCATTGACGAGAAAAACGCCGAGGCTTATAGCGATACCTATGAACAGGAGGGGCGTAATTATGCGCAGGGTGTTTACACCGCTTGCCCTTAACGCGACTATCTCGTTATTCTTATTGAGGTTTCCCAGAAGGAATACGGTTGCCAGAAGTACCGCGAAAGGGGTGGTCTGGACGATCGTTGCAGGCAGAGAAGCGAGATAATAAGTCTTAAGTATGCCAAACGGTATGTTTTGTTTTAGTATGGCGTCCAGACGGCTGAAAAGTTCGCCTATAATAAACAGGAAGATGAAAATAAAGAGACAGTATATGAAGGGCCAGATGAAACCCCTTGTGATATATTTATCTATTATTTTCATTGTTCTGCCGCCCAGAAGATGAGCGCCGGCCCGACCGCTCCGAACACAATATTAGGCAGCCAAATACCAAGCGAAGGGAAGAGGACGCCCTTTATAGTGAGCGCCTCGCCTCCCAGCTGCAGGAGGTAATAAGCGGCTATCACAACCGCGCTTAAGGTAAACCCTATCGTCTTTTCGCCGCGCCGCGCCATGAGCCCGAGCGGTACGCCTATCAGTATGAATATCAGCGACGAGAACGAATATGATATCTTCTTGTGTATCTCCATGACGAGCGGCGTAGTATTTATTCCTTCGGCGTTTAATTTTTTGATCTGCTGGTTGAGCTCGTCTATCGACATGTCGGATTTTTTCTTTTCTACATTAAGGTTACGGCCTTCACCGAGGCCGAGCGTCATGTAATAAGTCTTAAAATTGAGTTTATAGAAATTGTTCGGGTCGTTGGGATTCGGCTCATCGACCGTTCCGTTTGTAAGCTTCAGCCTGACCACGTCCTTAGAAGCGATGTAGTCAAGTTCGCCCTTTTGCGCTATGATGGTCCTTGTCGGTTTGCCTTCCTGCGGCTGGTATATCCTTATGTTGGAAAGTTTATTCTTATCTATGCCGTAGATGAAGACTATGTACCCCTTGAAGGCCTTGATGAAGGTCCCCGGTTCCAGATACGCGGTAGGGTTTTTGGCGCCTATCTGGGCCACAAGCTTTCTCGCCTCGAACCTAAGCCGCGGCAGCATCCAATCGTTGAGTTCATACGAGATGAGACTTATGACAAGTCCTAATATGACCAGAGGAAATACGAGCCGGTAGAGACTGATGCCGCTCGCGCGCATCGCCGTTATCTCGTTATCGGCGGAGAGCCTGCCAAAGGTCAGGACCGTTCCGGTCAAAACCGAAATCGGCACGGTAAAAGTAAATAACCACGGTAACAGGCAGAGAAAGACCTTAACTACCGAAAAGAAATCCACCCCTTTGTTTATGACGAGGTCGGCGAGCTTGATAAGGTTGCCGGTCATCATCGCGAAAGTCGATGTGACGAAGGCGACAAAAAACGGCCCGGAAAGTTCTTTAAGGATGTATCTTCTGAGGATCTTCATTTAATTTCCGCACGCCAATGTGTACGCGAGAACTTTTTTGGCGCCTGCGGATTTTATTGTCTTCGCGCATTCATGAAGGGTGGCGCCCGTCGTCATGACATCATCTACAAGGAGGACGGATTTGTCCGCGAAGCGCGCTTCCTTTCTGACCAGGAAAGCGCCCTTGAGGTTCCTCAGGCGCTGTTCCCTTGAAAGGCCGGTCTGCGGGGCAGTATATTTTATTCTCTTCAGCCAGTTCTTTTCGAGTTTTTTGTCGAGTCTCCCGGCGAGGTGCTCAGCCATAAGTTCGGATTGGTTGAATTGCCTCTCGCGCAGCTTGACAGGGTGGAGAGGCACCGGCACTATCATGTCTATCGGCCCGAAACATCCGGTATTTCTGGCCGCGTATTCGGCCATGACCGAGCCCAGTACCTTCGATAGGCGAATCTTGCCTTCGTATTTAAAGAGGCAGATGCATCTCTTCACAATATCCTCGTAAGAGGCGACATGGTAGGCCGCGTCGAAAGAGAAGCCGTCTTCTGTCATGACCCAGTGGGGAGTTTCGACATATGCCATGATCCTGTCGCTGCATGGCCCGCAAAGCGGGGCAGGGTCTCCCTCTGAGGCGGGACGTTGCCGCCGGGGCGGGGCAGGCTTTAGCTCGCGGGTCCTGCCGCTGCAGACCAGACAGTCCTGCGGATAGAGCAGATTGAGCAGTCCCAGATAAAAATCACCTGTCGATGACAAAATCGTCTTTAACATTTGTTATAAAATAACACAATATCGAGGGGGTGTCAATTGACTTCCGCCTGTCCTAAAGGATGGACCTTGCCATCCCATAAAGCAAGGGTCCTAAATAAAGGGCTTGAAGAGGCGTATTGATTGTGAGATAATATTTTGGCAGTGGGGACGTCCCAAAAAGGGACACCCCACTTCTGTATATCGATAGTTTTAAGTGGAGTGTGCCCTTTTTGGAACGTCCCCCAGGAGGATTTCAGGAGGAGATGTGACTCGCATTGAAGACAAGCTATTTGTGGACAGGTTCAAGCTTGGTCCCGAACCTCACATAAAGGTCAAAGACGGGAACCTTTGCCTCAAATGCGTCAGGAAACAATGTTCGATAGGCTGCCCTTCGGACTGCTGGAAGATAAACGACAAGGGCATAGCCGAGGTCAACGTCGACGGCTGCCTCGAATGCGGCACATGCCGCGTTATCTGCGATGAGTTCCTGAACGTAGACTGGGACTACCCGCAGGGTGGTTTCGGCGTCCTTTACAGGTTGGGTTGATCAGGAACGTCTTAGCGCCATAACCTTAAAATCCCGCAAAAGGAGACGTATTATGCCGAAAAGAGACTTAAAGATACTCCAGGGCGCAATAAAGATGGAAGAGGATGGCCGCAGGTTTTATCTTAAGGCAGGCAAAACGGCAAAAAATGCCGTCGCCAAAAAACTCCTCGCCTCGCTCGCCGACCAGGAACTGATCCATATCAAACGCATCAAAGAGATATCCTACATCCTCAAAGAGGATATGGACTGGAATGATCTGGCGAAGACGATATCGAAAGACGCGAAAAAGAAATTGGCATTGGTCTTCAGGCCCCTTTCCGCCTCGGAAAAGAAGAAACTGAAGGCGGATCCTTCAAATCTTGAGGCGATAACGATAGCGATGAAGAAAGAGACCAAAAGCTACGATTATTACGATAAGCAGTCTAGGGAGACCGACATACGGATAGCGAAGGTCTTCTATGACAGATTAAAGAAGGAAGAAGAGCGCCATTATGAACTGCTCGAGGAAGCCTACTCGCTCCTTTCAGACTCGGTAAGTTGGTTCGTGAAACATGAGGGAAGGGTAATGGAGGCGGGGTGAGATGAAGACGGTAGAGATAAAGAAGGGCATATACTGGGTAGGCGTAGTCGACTGGAACATCAGGACTTTCCACGGTCATACCTATACGACCAAAAGGGGCTCGACCTACAACGCGTATCTGATTATCGACGAGAAAGTGACCCTTGTCGACAGCGTATACGGCCCCTTTGCCGGTGAATTGATCGAGCGGATACGGGAGATAGTCCCTGTAGAGAAGATCGATCATATAGTAGTAAATCATATCGAGATGGATCACTCTGGCGCTTTGCCCGAACTGATGAAGCTCTGCCCCAAGGCCAAGCTCTTCGGCACCGCGAAATGCAAAGAAGGACTTTCAAAAATGTATTATCCGGAAGGGGGCGGGACTTCGGGATGGGATTTTCAGGTCGTCAAGACGGGCGATAAACTGAAGCTGGGCAAAAGGACGCTCACGTTCATAGAGGCGCCGATGATACATTGGCCTGACAGCATGTTTACCTACTGCGCCGAGGAAGAACTTCTATTCCCGAACGACGCCTTCGGCCAGCATTACGCGACGTCAGAGAGGTTTGATGACGAGACAGACCAATGCGCTCTCATGGATGAAACCGCGAAATATTACGCGAATATACTTTGGCCGTTTAGCGGGATGATTTCAAGGAAGATAGACGAGATCCTGAAGATGAGCATCTCCATCAAGATGATCGCGCCGAGCCATGGGGTGATCTGGCGCAACGACCCAATGAAGATAATAAATTCATATATCTCGTGGACGAAGAACGAGACGAAACCCAAGGCCGTGGTCGTCTATGAGACGATGTATGGCTCGACCGCGATGATGGCCATGAAGATAGTGGAAGGCCTTGTGGACGGCGGGGTCGAAGTAAAGTTGTTTGATATCGCGATCTCCGACAAGAGCGAGGTCAATAACCAGATGCTCGACGCGAAGGCTTACATCTTCGGTTCATCTACGCACGATAACGATATGCTCTCGACGATCGCCGGGTTCCTCGAATTCCTCAAGGGCCTTAAGCCGAAGAATAGGATAGGCGCGGCGTTCGGTTCGTGCGGCTGGGCCGGCGGAGCGATTCCTGCGCTGGAGCAGATGATGAAGGAGATAGGCATCGAACAGGTCTTGCCGTCGATCTCCGTTAAGTATGTCCCCGATGAAAATGAATTGAAGAAGTGCTGCGAGATGGGCGCTGAATTGGCGAAGAAGATAACCGGAAAGGCATAATATCATGGACAAATATCGCTGTACGGTATGCGGTTATATTTATGATCCGGCGCTCGGCGACCCCACAGCCGGTATTCCTGCCGGCACGGCTTTCGATAAGCTTCCTGATAGCTGGGTCTGCCCGGAGTGCGGCGCCCCAAAGGATATGTTCGAGAAGGTATAGCCACACTCAATCTATGAAGATAGCCATTGTAGGAAACGGGATATGCGGCATCACGGCCGCGAGATTAATATCCGAGAATTCCCCCGGGGCAAAGATCTCCATCTTCACCGATGAAGAATATAATTACTATCCCCGCCCGCTTTTGGACAGGCTCCTATCAGAGACTATGGACTTGAATCAACTCTTCCCGTATAACGACGAGTGGTACAAAAAGCGGGGGATAGATGTCTTTTTAAAGACCAGGGTCGTTGAGATCCCGCGGGATTATGACAAGGTCCTCATTACGACCGGCGCTTCGCCTTTCGTGCCGCCGATAGAAGGCATTAAGTCTGAAGAAGTCTTCACTTGCCGGAATATCGCAGATGTCCTCAGGATCCGCGCGTTCGCGCGCGGGAAGAAGAGGGCGGTAGTCATCGGCGGGGGGCTCCTCGGCCTTGAAACGGCGAAGGCCCTGACAGACCGCGGCCTCAAGGTGACCGTCATCGAGCATAATTCGAGGCTCCTGCCGAAGCAGCTGGATGAGGAAGGCGGACAGATACTGAAATCCCGGATCGAGAAATTAAATATCGAAGTCGTATTGCAGGTCACGTGCGACCGCATAATGACCGAAGGCGCAAAGACATGCCTTCTTTCCAAACAAATAGGAAAACTCGAGGCCGACCTGTTTATCGTTTCGGCCGGCGTGCGCTCCAATATCGAACTCGCGCGGAATTGCGGAATCGGTATAGAGAAGGGCATCGTGGTGGATAAATATATGAAAACGAGCTGCGATCGCATATACGCCGCCGGAGACTGCGCCGAATTCAACGGCATGGTCTATGGTATAATCCCCGCGGCCATAGAGCAGGGAACCGTGGCGGCTTCGAACATGATAGACAAGCCGCTGGAATACAAGGGAACGACTTTTCAGGCGACGCTTAAGGTTATGGGAATAGACCTCACTTCGATAGGCGCCGTAAACCCCGAGGGGGAGGGTTACGAAACGGTCTGCAGGAAAGACGCGCCTAAAGGTATTTACAGGAAATGCATCATCAAAGATGGAAGGCTTATCGGCGCGATAGTCCTCGGCGAGAAGGACGGCATTGCCGGCCTCACGCGGATAATAAAAGAAGGCATCTATGTCACGGGTAATAAAGACGCCCTGTTGGGCGGGGAAGCGGCATTAGCGGAATGGGCCTGATCCAATCTATAATTCTTGGCATAGTACAGGGGGTGGGTGAATTTTTGCCGGTCAGCAGTTCCGCCCACCTTATAGTTGTGCCGTGGCTTTTGGGTTGGCAGGAACACAGCCTCGCTTTTGACGTCGCGCTGCACGCCGGCACGCTTGCGGCGGTAGTGGTGTATTTCTGGAGAGACTGGTTCGGCATAATCAAAGGGAAGTTTTTGTGGTATATCGTTGTCGCCAGTATTCCCGGCGCGATAATAGGGAAGTTGTTAGAGGAGAAGGCAGAGACGGTTTTCAGGTCGCCTATCCTCATCGCGTGCACGATGGGCGTATTCGCCGTGATATTCTATCTGATAGACAGATTTTCCTGGAAGACGAGAAGCCTGAAAACCGTTAATTATTTTGATTCATTGATCATCGGGATTTCGCAGGCGCTCGCTATTATCCCGGGTGTCTCGCGCTCGGGCATAACGATGGCCAGCGGGATGGGACTGAGGTTCGGCCGCGAAGCCGCGGCGCGGTTTTCGTTCCTTATTTCCGCGCCCATAATCTTCGGCGCTACCGTATTAAAATTCAAAGATATAAGCGCGATCGCCTCGGGCGAGGACGGTTTTTCACTGCTGGTCGGTTTTACGGTATCGGCTGTTACGGGTTTCCTGTCAATCCATTTTCTTTTGGGTTATTTGAAGAGGCATTCTTTCACCGCATTTGTGATCTATCGCATAATATTCAGCTTGATAATCTTTTCCGTATTTTTCATAAGAAAATAAAATGCCGGACATCAAGGATTTTAAACAAAAAGCCCGCCAACTCAGGATCGATATCCTGGAGACTATCGCTAATGCCGGAAGCGGCCATCCCGGCGGTTCGCTCTCCTGCGTAGAGATACTGATCAGCCTATATTTTTATAAATTGAGGCCTGTGCCTCAAAACCCCGCGTGGGCCGACAGGGACAGGTTTATAATGTCGAAAGGCCACGCCAGCGCCGCGCTTTATACGACTCTGGCATCTTGCGGCTATTTCCCAAAAGAGGAACTAAGAAATTTCAGAAAGTTAGGCAGCAGGCTTCAGGGACATGTCTATGCCGGTGTCCCCGGGGTGGAGTTTTCGACGGGGGCCCTCGGCGAAGGCTTGTCCGTCGCTAACGGCATGGCGCTCGGCGCGAAGATAAGGAAGAAGGATTTCAAAGTCTATTGCCTGCTCGGCGACGGCGAGATGCAGGAAGGGCAGGTCTGGGAGGCCGCTATGACCGCCGCGCAGCATAAACTGGACAATCTCTGCGCAATAGTCGATTATAACGGCGTCCAGCAGAACGGGCCTGTCGCCCAAATAAAAAATGAAGAACCGTTGGCAGGGAAGCTTAGGGATTTTGGATGGAATACCCTCGATATAAACGGGCATGATTTCGACGATATCATAAAAGCTTTAGATCTCTCCGGCAAAATAAAAGACAAGCCAACTTTCATAGCCGCTCGCACAATAAAAGGCAAGGGCGTCTCTTTTATGGAAGGAGATCCCGGGTGGCACGGTAAGGCGCCGAACGGAGATGAGCTTTCGAAGGCGCTGGAAGAGATCAAGGAGAAGATATGAAGGCTACGCGTGACGGTTTCGGCGAGGCGCTGCTCCAACTGGGGCGGAAAAACGGGGATATAATCGTCCTCTCGGGCGACCTGGAAGATTCGACCCGCGCCGAATATTTCAAGAAGGAATTTCCCGCAAGATTTTTCAATCTCGGCATAGCCGAGCAGGATATCGCAGGTACGGCCGCCGGGTTGAGCAAAGTAGGCCTCATCCCTTTTATCTGTTCTTTCGCCGCTTTTTGGGCCAATGCATACGGGGTCTTCAGGGTGACTCTCTGTTATAATAATTGTAACGTAAAGATAGCCGGCACGCATAGCGGCATATCGGTCGGACCTGACGGCGCCACGGCGCAGGCCCTCGAGGATTTTGCCGCGATGAGGGCTCTTCCTAATATGTCTGTTGTCTGCCCGGCCGATGCTATCGAAGCGGCGAAAGCCACAAAAGTGATCGCCGGTATAGACGGACCCGTATACCTTAGGCTGGGAAGAGAGGCCGTACCCCTCGTTACGATGGAAGAGAAGCCGTTTGTTTTTGGCAAGGCCGACGTATTGAAAGAAGGCGATAGCGCGACTATCATCGCATGCGGACATATGGTATCCGAATCTTTAAAGGCGGCAGAGAAACTTTCAAAGGCAGGGATACGCGCGCGTGTAGTAAACATGCATACGATAAAGCCGATCGACAGGGAACAGATAATTAAGGCCGCGAAAGAGACCGGCGCCCTCGTAACGGCCGAGGAGCATCAGGTAAACGGCGGCCTCGGAAGCGCGGTGGCTGAGGTCCTGGCTTGCGAATGCCCGGCGCCTTTGGAGATGGTGGCCGTCCGCGATAAGTTCGGAGAGTCGGGTGAGGGCGAGGAACTGTTAAAGAAGTATAATCTTAAGGAAGATGATATAGCTGAAGCGGTCAAAAAAGTTATTTTAAGGAAAAAATAATGGAGAAGACAAAAACGATACAGAACATAGAACGCAAGATGCAAGGCCTTGACGAGAATTCCCTCCGGTACAAGGTCCTGCGGAATGTAATAAATTTCAAGACATCATGGATAGAGCTCGGCCAGTCCCTGTACTCGGTATGGAAAGATAAGCTCTACCGCGATTGGGGATACCTTACCTTTGAGGCATACGCCTCAAAAGAGATCGGCGTGAGGAAAGAGACGGCTATGAAACTTTTGAGGTCGTATTATTTCCTCGAGAAGGAGGAACCCCAGTATCTGAAGAGGGAGATAAGCGACCCTTCCGACGCGGCGAACCTGCCGGGTTACGAGGCGGTAAATCTCCTGCGCCTTGCAAAAAACAAGAAGGAGATCGACGACTCCGATTACGAGTCGCTGAAAAAGAATGTCTTCGAAAAAGGCAAAGACGCCCGCGACGTCAGGAAGGACCTGACTACCCTGATCAGGCAGAGGGAAGAGCTTGACCCGCAGGAGGCGAGGGATAAAAGAAAATCCGCCGCTGTGAAACGGGTAGTCGCCACGCTCAAGGCCCTCAAAAACGACATCGAGATAGCAAAACTACTTCCTTCGTCTACCATAAAAGATATCAAGGACCTGATCGCAAAACTTGAAGAGGAGATAGCCGGATAGCCGCATGAAAAGGGCATTGGTTCTTATTACCATATTATTGGCTATAGCGGCCTCTCCCCGCAGCGGCGGGACCTTGTCCTGCGCCGAAGATATGAGCCCGGTCACGCGTTCCCGATGCAACGACCTTAAAGGCAATAAGCTTTGGGAGTCGTCGACGACGACCGTACCGATCGCGGGCAAGCCCGGACATTTTCTTTTGACGGAAGAAGGCAAAGGCAACTACAGCGGATTCAAAGGCCTCACATCGAACAAGTCGGAATTCGAATTTATAAACGACGGAAAACGTCTTGAACCGGTCTATCTGAAAAGGCGGGTCTCTTCAGACGGCGGCAAAGTCATTTTCGAGGAGACGGAGACCTTCGACAACGATAAAGGCCGGGTCGAGTGCGAAGTAAAAGATCTGATTAAGAACGAGAACAAGAAAAAGGCGTTCAATTATAAAGGCGACATAGTAAACCAATTTATGATGGGATCATATATAAGGAGATTCCTTCAGGCGGGTGAAAAGGAGAAGACGACCTATCTCGTAAACGACGAACCCGCGCTTTACCGCGTGACGCTGAAAGTCGTCGGCAAGGAAGAGATAACCGTTAAAGGCAAAAAGCGGGACGCGTACAAGATATACATCGATCCGCAAATAGGGCTCTTGAGCCCCGCGAAGGCATTACTGCCGAAGAATTACAACTGGCATTCCACCCGGCCGCCATACGAATGGCTTATGTTCAGGGGACTTGAGAGTTCGATAAACTCGCCGAAGGTAGAGATCGTTTCGGAGGCCTGCGAGTGAGAGGTTTTCTTGTAAGATGGCTTATAAATATCGCCGCGATGATACTGGTCATAAACATCGTGCCCGGGATACATTCCGAAGGCCGCCTGGCAACTATCATGGCGGCTCTCGTCCTGGGGCTTATAAACGCGACGCTGCGGCCCATCGTTTTCGCGCTCACGCTCCCGTTGACGATACTCTCGTTCGGGATATTTACGCTTTTCATGAACGGTTTCTTCTTCTATCTCGTCTCGAAGATAGTCGAGGGTTTCGTCATAGACGATTTCAGCGCGGCTTTCTGGGGAGCGCTCTGTTTCAGCGTAGTTAGTTTTTTGCTTAATCTCTTCATCGGCCCTCAGGGCAGGTTTAAGGTCTATCGTTACGATGGCAGGAACGGGCCGCAAGACCGCAACGTTATAGACGTCGATGCCGAAGTGGAGGATGTCGACGAAAAGGAGAAAGATGGCAAGAAGTAATTTTATGACGCTCTTCGGAAGAAACTCTATCCTTGAGCGCCTCAAATCGGACCCCAAGAGCGTAAAGAAGGTAATAACATCGGGCACCTTCGACGACGGGGAGATCCTGGCTTTAGTGAAATCCCGCGGCATCCCGGTCAAACAGGTCTCTGATAAAGACCTGCTCAAGATGAGGAACAGCGAGCGGGTTCAGGGGGTGGTAGCCGAGGTCGACCCTTTCGAGTACGCCTCGTTTGAGGAACTCATAAGGTCAGAAAATGAAAAGCTGTCTTTTATCCTATTGGACGGCGTGACCGACCCGCAGAACCTCGGGGCGATAATCAGGATAGCGGCGTGCTTCGGCAGTTTCGGTATAGTCATTCCGGAACGCGATGCCTGCGAAGTGAATGAGACGGCGCTGAACATCGCGGCAGGCGGGGAAAATTATGTCCCGATATGCAGGATAAACAACCTTTCGAACGCGCTCATCCACGCGAAGAAGGGCGGCTACTGGATCGCCGGGGCGGTGGTAGAAGGGGGCGAGGATGTTAGCAAGGTCTCGTTTCCGTTCCCTATATGCATAGTCCTCGGCTCCGAGGGAAAAGGGATCCATTACGGCATAGGAAAGCAGATCGAACTTAAGGTTACCCTGCCGATGCGAGGGGCCGCGCTCTCTTTCAATGTCGCTATGGCGTCAGCGATATTCTGTTATGAGATCGCCAGGCAAAGACAGGCGGAGAAGAAGTAGAAGTGAAAGCCGTCTTCTACGAACTGCCGGCGGAGTTCATTGAAAAACTTAAAAAGATATACCCGGGATCTTTTCCCAAAGTATTCGAGTCTTTCCTGCACAGGAGGGAAGAGACTTTCAGGATCAACTATCTTAAAACCGACCTCCCGCACCTTAAAGAGGATCTTGACAGGGAGGGCATAAGATACCGCGAGCTCCACTGGCCTAAAGGCAGTTTCATCCTACGGTCCAAATCCGCGGATTTTAAAAAGAGTTCTTTATATATTGACGGTAAAATATATATGCAGAACATATCGAGCATGATCCCGCCGATACTTCTCGACCCGCGCAGGGGGGAGAGTATACTCGACCTGTGCGCAGCGCCCGGGGCAAAGACGAGCCAGATAGCGTCGCTTGGCGGGAGGGATATTGAGCTGGTCGCTGTCGAAAAGCTTGAAATACGTTATCAGAAGCTTCTCGCTACGCTTAGGATACAGGGCCTTCGGGATCTCGTCAAGGCCCGTCTGGCCGATGGGATGAGCGCCGGCAAGGAATATCCCGGATATTTCGACAAGGTATTGGTCGATGCGCCATGTTCAGGCGAAGCGCTCTTTTACCTGCGCGACCCGAAGACATTCAAGCCCTGGAACCAAAAAAGGGTGAATGGCCTTTCGCATACGCAGAAGGTCCTGATCTACTCAGGGATATGCGCGTTAAAGGCCGGGGGAGAGTTGATATACTCGACCTGCACGTTCTCACCGGAGGAGAATGAGGAGGTCGTTGACTGGGCGCTGAGAAAGTTCGAGGATATGCGTCTGATGCCGATAGATCTCCCGGTCCCGAATAAGGTCCGCGGTTTGACATCCTGGGAGGGAAAAAGATTTTCGAAGGATTTAAACCTGGCTATAAGGATACTGCCGAATGAATGCATGGAAGGCTTCTTCCTCGCCAGATTAAAGAAAGCATGATATGGTCGAGGCATACTTAATACCATGGCGCTGATATTTTATCCGGGTCCGGGAAGGACCGTAAAACGGGGAGCCCCTTTATCAGGCGAAGGGGTGTTCCTGAAGGGGAATAACGGCTGCGCGGCGATACTCATTCACGGTTTGACCGGTACCCCGAATGAGATAAAATTTCTGGGGGTATCCCTGAATAAGAAGGGATATACGGTCATCTGCCCCAGGCTGAAAAACCATGGCGCGCCGCTCGATG
>MHHC01000009.1 GCA_001805885.1 Omnitrophica WOR_2 bacterium RIFCSPLOWO2_12_FULL_51_24 | reverse complement strand
CCTTAAAGGCATAAGGGCGCTCTCCGCCGACCTGAAGATAGAGCATGGTTACGTCGTCGCGGAGACGAGGCAGCTTAAGGGAGCGCATGTATATTTAGGCGGGGCGTTCGGCTCATCGGTCTTGGCTACGGATAACGTCATGATGGCGGCTACGCTGGCTAATGGCAAGACCCTCATAGAGAACGCCGCATGCGAGCCGGAAGTAGTCGACCTGGCGGATTTTTTGAACAAGATGGGCGCGAAGATAAGGGGAGCCGGGACGCATTTTATCGAGATAGAAGGCGTAAAAAAACTCGGAGGCGCTGAGGCAGAGGTAATACCTGACAGGATAGAGGCAGGGACTTTCATGGTAGCCGCCGCGATAACAAGGGGCGATATTACCGTAAAGGGCGCGAGGTTCGACCATCTCGGCGTATTGATCGATAAATTACAGGAGTCCGGTGTCACGATAACACGCCACGGTAAGGATATACGCGTCCGGGTCCAAAGGCGGCTGCGGCCGGTCGATATAACGACATTGCCTTATCCGGGATTTCCGACGGACCTCCAGGCGCAGATGATGGCCCTGATGACCGTAATAAACGGGATAAGCGTCATAACGGAGAAGATCTATCCCGACAGATATATGCACGTCAGTGAATTGGCCAGGATGGGAGCGCAGATAAAACTCGAGGGTGATTCCGCTATCGTAAAGGGAATAAAACAACTAAGCGGCGCCCCGGTCATGGCGTCGGACCTGCGCGCCTCGGCCGCGCTGGTGTTAGCCGGCATGGCCGCAAAAGGCAGGACCGATGTCTCCAGGGTCTATCATTTGGACAGGGGTTATGATAGGATAGAAAATAAACTGTCGCAATTAGGAGCGAATATACACAGAGAAAGGGAGGAGTAACCAATGGCAGCGGTAATCAGGTTAAAGAGGTTAGGCACCAAGAAGAAGCCCCATCAGAGGATCATCGTTATCGATTCCCATAAGGGCCGCGATATGAAGGCGATCGAGGAGCTCGGGTTTTATGATCCTACCAAAACCCCGGCTTTCGGCAATCTAAAAAAGGAGAGGATACTCCACTGGATCAAAATGGGGGCAAAACCTTCTCCGGCGGTCGCGAACATATTCAGGAAGTCCGGCATAATTTAAATTGATGCGGATAGATATACTTACGCTCTTTCCTAAGATGTTCGAAGGTGTGCTCGGCGAATCGATAATAAAGCGCGCCCGAAAGAAGGGGAAGGTCGATGTCAGGGTCCATAACCTGCGCGACTGGACGGACGACAAACACAGGAAAGTCGACGACAAGCCGTTCGGCGGAGGCCCCGGGATGGTGATAAAGCCTCAGCCGCTCTTTGATGCGGTCTCGGCCCTGAAAAGAGGGGCCTCAAGGGTCGTCCTGATGACGCCGCAGGGAAAAACGCTAACCCAATCGGTCGCCAAAAAAATCTCGGGATATAAACACATCATAATAGTCTGCGGGCATTATGAAGGTATCGATGAGCGGTTTCGCAGAAAGCTTGTGACCGATGAGATATCACTAGGAGATTTTGTTTTGACCGGCGGAGAGATACCGGCGATGGCTCTGGTTGACAGTCTGGTGAGGCTCGTACCGGGGGTCGTGGGAGATAGGGATTCGCTTGAATTCGAATCATTTGCGTCCGGGCTTTTGGAGTATCCCCAGTATACGCGGCCGGCGGAATTCAGGGGTCTTGGGGTACCCGGCGTCCTGTTGTCGGGAGACCATAATAAGATAGATGTCTGGAGAAGAGAGATGGCGATGAAGAGGACGAGATCAAGGCGTCCGGATATGTATAAAAAAATGAAGGAGAAGAAGTGATGAACAAGTGCGCGATCGTGGAAAAAGATTACTTGAAGAAAGAGATACCGGCGTTTAAAGTCGGAGATACGGTAAAGGTCTGGGTAAAGATCAGGGAAGAGGATAAGTTTCGCCTTCAGGCCTTCGAGGGTGTCGTCATAAAGAAGAGGGGATCCGGCGTATCGTCGAGTTTCACCGTCCGCCGAATCTCTTACGGCGAGGGCGTAGAGAGGACCTTCCCGCTGCATTCGCCCTCGGTGGATAAGGTCGACGTGATAAAATCTTCAAAGCCGAGGAGAGCCAAGCTCTATTATATGCGCAAAAATGTCGGCAAGAAGGCTAATGCTGTATCATGAGCGCAAATTAACCAGGCAGGGTAAAAGACGGGTCGCGGGTGTAGATGAAGCAGGCAGGGGCCCGTTGGCAGGGCCGGTTGTCGCCGCCGCGGTCATCTTAAGAGATCTCAGATTTAAGAATAGGATAGCCGATTCCAAAGCCCTTACAAAGCTGTCGCGCGAGAGGGCCTACGAAGAGATATTGCGAAAAGCGGATGTCGGGATCGGCATCGTGGGCGAAAAATATATAGACAGGGTCAATATCCTGCGCGCGAGCCTGCACGCGATGGAATTGGCGGTCTACGACCTCGGCGTAAAGCCGGATTTTCTCCTTATAGACGGCAACATCCATCCGGAATTGCCCCATCCAAAGGCGACGATAATCGATGGAGAGTCGCATTCAATCTCTATAGCCTGCGCCTCCATAATAGCGAAGGTCACGAGGGATTTTATAATGTCATATTATGATATCTTATATCCCGAATACGGATTCGCAAGGCACAAAGGATACGGGACGAAGCTGCATTTCCTGGCGATAAGGAGATTCGGGCCGTCGCCGATCCATAGACGAAGTTTTACTTTGATAAAATGAATTTATTTCTGTTAAGGCACGGCGAATCTGTCTGGAATAAAGAGCAGAGGGTCCAGGGAAGAAGGGACCCGGGCCTTAGCGAAAATGGAAAACGGCAGGCGAAGGCCGCCGCAAGCCTCCTTAAAAAAGAAGGCATCGAAGTCATCTATTCGAGCGGCCTTAAGCGCTGCGCGCAGACGGCGCGCATGATCGCGCTCCGGACCGGCGCCAAGATAAAATTCAGGCCGGGGATCGAAGAGATAATCCTTGGCGTCTGGCAGGGGAAGACGATAGATGAAGTGAAGAGGCTTTATCCTAAGTCATATGCCGCCTGGCTTAAAGTCCCGTCGAAGGCGGGGATCCCGGGATGGGAAGGGGTGCCGAAATTCACAAAGAGGGTAAGCCGCGCCTTCGAGTCGATACTGAGAGAAAATTCCGCGACGGATATTTGCGTAGTCACACACTGGGGCGTGATAGCGGCATATCTTTCAAAGACCCTGGATGCGGATTTTGACCATATTTTTCAAGGAGTAAGGGTGGATAATTGCGGTATAAGCAAGATCTCATACGAAAACGGAAAGGTTATAATACAATGCGTAAACGACACTCATCATCTGTCCTGATATCTTTTATTCTACTGCTCGTTATCTTTCCCTGCTTCGGTCAGGAGACGATTATAGGTAGCGTAGTCAAAATTACAGGAGAAAAAGGCAGCTGGGCTCTCGAAGTAAACGGCAAGCCGTTCTATATCAAGGGCGCCGGCGTCGGCCTGATGACCGGCGTTGGGGGCGAGGATTATCTTAAGATGGCGCGGGAGCTTGGCGCCAACGCCGTCCGCACGTGGGGCACGGACCAGGGCACCCGGGAATATTTCGATACCGCGTTAAAATACGGCCTTATGGTCGACGCCGGCATATGGATAAATTTCGCCAAGAAAGGCAGTGCATACACATATATCGGTGATAACGAATATAACCAAAAGAAGAGACAGGAGATAACGGATTATGTCAATAAGTTCAAAGATCATCCCGCGCTGTTGATGTGGAACGTCGGCAACGAGGCGATCTTTTTTACGAAGGACGAAGAAGAGCGCATAGCGTTAGCGAAATTCCTCGAAGAGATGGCGCAGATGGTCCATAAACTTGACCCGGACCATCCGGTCATCTATACCTCGGCCGATGCGACCGCGCTGCCGTATATCCAGAAATACGTCCCCAGCCTCGATATATTCGGCATGAACATCTACGGCAGTATAAGGATGTCCCATTCCAGATGGGATAAGGCGGAATTGAACATCCCGTATTGCGTGACCGAATACGGACCGCACGGCCCGTGGGACGTAAAAAAAGACACGAACGGCGCGTCTCAAGATGAACCGGACCAGGCTAAAGCCGCCATTTACAGGAATATGACGAACGAGATAATAGGTTTTAAAGGATATAATGTCGGAGGATTCGCGTTCCATCTCGGCGAGACTACCCAGGAATCGCTTACCTGGTGGAACTTAAATTACAAATTGCTGAAACGTCCCTCGTACTGGGAGATATACAAGATGTATACAGGCAGCAAGCCGTCTAATCTCCCCCCGAGGATAGTAACATTGAAATTAAGCAAGGTTAAAGGAATTAATCCGGGTGAGACTATCGATATCACCGCGGAAGCTGTCGACAATGACAGCAACCCCCTGGATTACTCCTTCGTCGTCTCGACGGCCCAGGAAGGTATATTGCAGTATTATGTCAATAAGGAGGTGCCGGTGAAGTTTGAAAATCAGGGGACAGGTTTCAAGATGATCGCTCCAAACGCTAAAGGGCTTTACAGGCTTTATCTCTTTATAAACGACGGATACGGGAACGCCGCCACAGCGAACAGGTCATTCAAGGTCGAATAAACCCAGATGGCCGGGAAAAAAGATGACATCAAGGACCTTTCGCTCGAGGAGCTTAAGGCCCGCTTAAAGAGCCTGAAAGAACCTCCCTACAGGGCAGAGCAGATCTTCGAATGGATATATCAGAAAGGGATTAGATCCTTCGGCCAGATGACAGACCTCCCCGCAAAACTCCGCGATTACCTCAGCGATAAATTCTCCATCACCGGATCGGAGATAATAAAGACGCAGATCTCCAAACTCAATGGCACACGCAAGTACCTATTTAAATTAAATGACGGCGAGACGGTCGAGGGCGTCCTTATCCCGGCAAAGGATATAACAGGCAGGCAGACGATATGCCTGTCGTCACAGGTCGGATGCGCATTCGGGTGCAAGTTCTGCGCAAGCGGACTTCTGGGAATAAAAAGGGACCTTCGCTGCGGCGAGATACTCGACCAGGCCCTCGGGATACAGGATGATACTAAGCAGCGTATCACCAACGCGGTAATGATGGGAACCGGAGAGCCGCTTGCCAATTACGACAATGTCATGAAGGCGATCGCAGCGCTCAATTCCCCGCACGGGTTCGGCATAGGCGCGAGGAAAATAACGGTCTCGACGGCGGGATATATCCCTGGGATAAAAAGATATATGGAGGAGAAAGCGCAGTTCGAACTTTCCATATCCCTGCATGCCGCCACCGACGAGGTAAGGTCTATGCTTATGCCGATAAACAGAAAATATCCGCTCGCAGAATTGATGGATGTCTGCCGCGAATACACCAAAGAGAAAGGCAGGATCATCACCTTCGAATATGTGCTCATAAAAAATTTGAACTCATCTCCCAAGAATGCCCAAAACCTCGTAAGGCTGCTGAAGGGGTTAAATTGCAAGGTTAACCTTATCCCGTTCAACCGGGTATCCGGTCTTTCCTACTCGCCGCCGTCATACGGGGAATCGAGGGATTTCCAGGAATTGCTAGAGAAGGGCGGGATAAATTCCACGATAAGGGCACAGCGCGGCGCCGACATCGACGCCGCCTGCGGACAATTACGCCTGCGCGAAACGGAGAAGGGTCGATTATGAGGAAGAAAGAATTGATAGCCGTCTTTGCGTTCGCCTTGATCCTGATACAGGGCATATGCCTTTCCGAGGAGGCGAAACGATGGGAGCCGTATTATTTCGGCTCCGCGACAGAAGGCGGCCTGGCCGCCGAAAACGAAGAGGGGATCATCCTCTCCCTCGACAAGGCCGGCGCGTTCGGCCTGTACAATCCCAGTAAGTTCAGCGGGAATTTTGACGCGCAGGCAGAGATAATATCTGACAAGGGCCCCTGCGGCATGATCCTATTCAAGGACAACGGCGGCAAGCCCGACCCGTCGAATTTCGTAGGTATTGAGAGGAAGACGGACGGCGACGGCAATGAGACGGTCAGGGTTTTTGCCATAGGGGACGGGCAGGATTTTACGCGGAAGGGCGCCAAGGGGGATCCCCGCTTTGAATATGTCCTGAACAACGATTCCTTCGGGCGCGAAGCGAAAGCCCTGCGCATACTAAAGGATGAGAAATCCGGTTGTTTCCACTTTTATTACAAATATGAGAGAAAGGTCGACGGAGAAAAGAAGGAAGGATGGATGGAACTCTCCACGCTTCCCGATTGGGACGACAGGCCGTTCTATTTCTATCCTTATGTCAAAAGCAACGGCGACTTCACCGCGAAAGCGGTCTTCATAAGACCGATGGTCATGCTGACCCCGGAAGATGACGGGCCTGACAAAAATACAGGTTTTAAGGCGTCCAGGCGCGATTATACCTTCTCCGGGTTTTCCGGCGACGCCGTCGTCGTAACATTCGACAGGGAATTCCCGTTTTACGAGAAGGCCAAATTTGTATTCTGGAGCGAGGCGGAATATATCCCATGGTGGCACATAGACGACAAATGCGCGGTATATTACGGATTCTGCGAGATACGGGGCGGCGGGACAGAAGGCAGCGATGAGCCAACGGGAGACCGTTTATTGCGCTGGACCAAAGCCGAGATCGTCGAGTCGAATAAGGCCCGGGTGATCGTACGCTGGCGCTATGTGCTCGCGGATCCCGAATACCGATGGTGGAGCATGGACCCGATCGAAAAGCCTTATGTGGATGAATGGTACTGTTTCTATCCGGACGGGATAGGTGTACGTAAAGTCACGTATACCCCGATAACCACTACTAAATATGAGACCGGCTGGAACGGGATATCGGAGCTGGGGGTCGTAAGGCGGGGCGGCGTGAAACCGTCTGAGATAATAGAGCAAAAGGCGGTCTCGATCCTTAATCTCGACGGCAAGAGGGTAGATTATTCCTGGGACCTTTCTAAGGATCAGCCGCCGGCAAAAAGGGATGAGGATACGAAGAACTGGCCCGAGGCGATATGCCGCATAAACCTCAAGAATAGGCCTGCCGTATTTGAAGTCTTCGCGCAGGGCGAGGACGCATATAAAAAGACTTTCCCGGCGCCGTTTAAGGATTGGTCGGGCAATTACGGCGAGGATTGGGCGTTTGAGACGAAGGGCGGGAACGAATTTGAGGGAGATTTCGGGGTATTCTCGCACTGGCCGATAAGCAAGATGCCGTATGAAGAGCCCGACAAGACAAAGGGGAAGTATATCCGCGAGCCGGGGCATACTCCATTGCTTCCCGTCGCCGGCCATCCTAAAGTGAAGGGTCCGACTACATGGGCTATGCTTGTGGGGATGAGTGGATCGGGGGAGAGCCAGTATGTGCGCGACAGGACATCATCATGGATCTCTCCCGGCGACGCCACCATGATAGACGAGAACGCCGAGTTCGTCGAAAACGACTACTACCAACGGGCTCTCGTATTCGAGACGGACAAGTCGGATCGCGGCTGCCATTTCACGATGTATCCTAAGATCATGTCATCCATCGTCATCAACCCGGTCTTTATCATCAGGAACTGGGGTAATTTTCCCGTCTCGATAAATATGAACGGCAAGACCCTGAAGGAAGATCTCGACTACCGCTACGCGATAGAGGGCGATTCCGCGGTAATATGGGTCAAAGCCAGATTCTCCGGCCTCACGACGTTCTTGATCAAATAAATTTACTTCAAGCACGATGCCCTTGCAAGGTCAGTCTATACAATATTCTCCCTGATATATGAAACAGGATGCGCATACATAAACGCATGCTTATCTCGAATGAGTTCAAAAAAGCGACTGTTTCCTCGAGATCATTTACAGTATGACTATCAAATACAGTATACCCTTTTGTCTTGAGAAGGGCATCACATCCTTTATTATCATTTATATTTAAATGTTTGTTTTCGTAATGTATTATTTTTGGCCTAATCGCATTAAAATCTATCGATTTTATAATTTCATATTCATAGCCTTCTACGTCGATTTGCAGCAAATCTATATCTATTATATTATATTTCTGCAGCAAATCTTTAAGTGTCACACATTTTACTCTTTCGGTTATTAAATAATCTTCTATGTTAGGAATGAAAGCCTTATGTTTTAATACTACGTCGGGATAAAAAGATCCTAACCCCTCATACCATGCCGGCATGATATCTCCAGTTTGTTTAAGCCGGTATAAATCTCTAATTTCATTTTTGTTCCCTATCGCGACATTTTCAAAGATCAAGTTCTCTTGCCCCTTATAATTAGTTACTAACTTATCAAACAAGTATTTTACGGGTTCGACTAAAATACCTTTCCATTTATATTTTATAATATACGCATGTATCGGATCGCCGGATATGCCATCGTGAGCTCCTATCTCCACAAAAAAGAAATCTTTTTGTCTATCGGCATAAATATCGATAATGTAATCAAAAGCAAGTTCGTTTATTCTATTTTTTACATATTCCAGGTTCATAGTGCACTATTATACATCACGATACCTTTTTTTCAATAGATATTGAGCAGATTTTGCTGTTGCAAAATCCGGGTTATTTTCCTATAATAAAGGTTCACCATGTTCGCTAAAAAGCCTCATTCTACATCAGAGATAGCTAAGCTCACGCATCCCAAGCAGATCGTTGGGGTTGCGACGAAAGCCGGCCTGAACGCCGACGAGCTCGAGCTTTACGGCAATTTTAAGGCCAAGGTCACGCTGGCCGTCCTTCAGAGGTTGAAGCAGCGCCCTGACGGGAAACTTATCCTGGTCACGGCCATGACGCCGACCAAGCACGGAGAGGGTAAGACCTGCGTCTCGATAGGCCTTACGCAGGCGCTCGGGCGTCTTAAAAAGCGCGTCTTCTTATGCCTCCGCGAACCGTCGCTGGGGCCGGCATTAGGGCTTAAGGGCGGCGGGTGCGGCGGAGGGTACGCGCAGGTCCTGCCGATGGAGGATATAAACCTCCATTTTACGGGTGACATACACGCGATCACGGCGGCGCACAACCTTTTGAGCGCCATTATCGATAACCATCTGGCGAAGGGGAACGCGCTCAAGCTCGACCCGAAAAGGGTGATCTGGCGCAGGACGATAGACCTCTGCGACAGGAGCCTGCGCGAGATACAGGTCGGCATGACAGAAGGCGCGGTGAAGAGGCGCGAGGGATTTGACATCACGGCCGCATCTGAGATAATGGCGTGCCTCGCCCTTACGACCGGATATAAGGACCTCAAAGAGAGGCTTGGAAAGATAATAGTCGGGTTTACTAATAAAGGCCGGCCCGTGACCGCTTCGGAATTGAAGGTCGTGGGCGCGATGGCGGCGATCTTAAAGGATACGATAAAGCCCAATATCGTCCAGACGCTTGAAGGCCAGCCGGTCTTCGTGCATATGGGGCCGTTCGGGAATATCGCGCACGGGACGAACAGCGTCCTGGCGACACAGATGGCGCTCAAGCTCGCCGATTACGCGGTCGTCGAGACCGGCTTCGGGACCGACCTGGGTTTTGAGAAATTCTGCGATGTGGTGACGAGGCAGGGCAAATTCAAACCTGACTGCGCGGTCGTGGTCGCGAGCGCGCGCGCACTAAAGGCGCACGGCGGCGCGACGGATGAAGACCTCGAGAAAGAAAACCTGGATGCGCTGAGAAACGGGCTGCCTAACCTCGAACGGCATATCGAGAACGTCAAGAAGATGGGCATATGGCCTGTCGTAGCGATAAACAGGTTCCCCGCGGATTCGGAGAACGAGTTGAACGAGATAAAGGAGTTTTGCAGGAGAAAGGGTATTTTGGCCGAGATAACGGAAGTGGTCGCGAAGGGCGGAGAAGGCGGAGAGAAACTCGCGCAGGCGGTGATCGCCACGATGCAGGAGCATCCGTCGAAATTCAAGCCGCTTTATGACCTGAGCCTTTCGATAAAGGAGAAGATCGAGAAGATCGCATCCGAGATATACGGGGCTGAAGGTGTGGTTTACGTGGGCACATCCGAAGACGATATAATTTTTCTTAGCGAGAACAACTATGACGAGCTTCCGGTGAATATGGCGAGGACGCACCTGTCGCTTACCGACGATCCTAAGGTAAAAGGCGCGCCTTCAGGATGGCGCCTCAAGGTCAGGGAAGTAAAAGTGTCGGCTGGGGCGGGATTTCTTGTCGCGTTGACCGGCGAGATAAACCTTATGCCCGGGATGCCGAAGGTGCCGCTCGCAGAGCGCGTAGACATAGATAACGACGGGAACATAACGGGGCTGTTCTGATGGCTGATATAAGCGCGAAAAACAAAATAGATCTCTTCGTAAAAGAACTGAGCGCAAGGAAGCCCTCGCCGGGCGGAGGGGCCGCGGCCGCGTTGGCCGGCGCTCTCGGCTCGGCGCTTATCGTAAAGGTCGCGAATTTCACGATAGGAAAAAAGAAATACAGGAGATATGAAAAAGAAGCCAAAGCGATCGCCAAAGGATCGGAGGCGTTGAGGAATAAATTGTGCGCTTATATTGAAAAGGACGCGAAGACTTACAATCAATACGCCAGGACAAAGAGCGGCGCCTCAATGAGGAAGGCTTCGGACTGCGCAGCTGAAATATCGAAACTTTCCGCGCAAGGCGTGAGAATATGCATGAGACTCAAAAAGATCGGAAATAATAATCTGAGGGGGGATATGGCCGCGGCGGAATTGTTTTTACGGGCGTCGGCCAAAGCAGCGGGGGGTCTCGCAAATGACGGCTAAGATACTTAACGGAAAAGAACTTGCTTCTAAATTAAAAGCGCAGTTGAAGCGCGAGGTAGCCGCCATAAAGGAAAGATACGGCAGGGCGCCTATGCTTTCAGT
>MHHC01000008.1:3635-5562 GCA_001805885.1 Omnitrophica WOR_2 bacterium RIFCSPLOWO2_12_FULL_51_24 | reverse complement strand
CTTTGCTTACCTTCCAAATTCATCATATAAGCAACCCTTATTATGCGAACCATCCCTTCTTTCGTCCAATGCTCTTTATTCTCAAGAGCCAAAACTATCTTCTTAAATTTCTCATAATCAGATAGCTTTGACGAAAATATCGAGTATTGATCGAGAAATGGAATCACTCTATCTATAAGAGACTTTCTAGCATCGATTGCGAAGACCAAAACGTCCGGATTGCCGGATTTTGGATAAATTCTACCTGTGCCAAATACTGCTTTGGCAAGTTCCAGACTTCCCCTTCTATTCTTATGCTGATAGATAAAGAATTCCGGATCAATCAGGTAGCCGAATTTGCCGTTTCGATGTTCCTTGATCGAAACGCAAACACTTCCTTCGCCTTCGATAAACCCAGCCAGAAACCAATTCCGTTTCTCGTCTATCGA
This sequence comes from Omnitrophica WOR_2 bacterium RIFCSPLOWO2_12_FULL_51_24, assembly GCA_001805885.1. GTDB lineage: Bacteria > Omnitrophota > Gorgyraeia > Pluralincolimonadales > Pluralincolimonadaceae > Pluralincolimonas. Next base: position 5,134 of record MHHC01000008.1, on the reverse strand, counting down.
TAGCCTTTCCTGCTGATTAACTGCATTCATAAATTTTTACCTCCTCGGTATTATGAAATGCTCAGTTGTCCCAGCATATAGCCAAATTTTACTAAGGCATTGAAACCTTAGGACCGTTATAGTTACGGCCGCCGTTTACTGGGGCTTCAAGTCAGAGCTTTACCCATATTGCTATGGGCTAACCCCTCCTTTTAACCTTCCAGCACCGGGCAGGTGTCAGACCCTATACATCCTCTTGCGAGTTAGCAGAGTCATGTGTTTTTGCTAAACAGTCACAAAGCCCACTTTAGTGTCACTCCTTCGCGCTACATAAGTATTTACTTTACGCTAATGGAGCACCTCTTATCCCTAAGTTACGAGGCTATTTTGCCTAGTTCCTTAACGAGTGTTCATTCGAGCGCCTGAGGATATTCTCCCCGCCTACCTGTGTCGGTTTACGGTACGATCACCCATCCAACTCACTTTAAAGGTTTTTCTTGGCAGTGTGGCCCGAAGCAGTTCGCCTTCTCCGTAGATCAGGCTCCTATTCGCCTCTCGGTCTTTATAGGACCTACGAGCTTAAACAGCCACATCCAACCGGCTGCCGCTTCTACCTCCTGCGTCACTCTAAAGCTGATAACGCGGAATGGGTGGTATCTGAATATTGAACAGATTGTCCATCACCTACGCCTTTCGGCCTCGGCTTAGGATCGACTAACCCTGGGTGGATTAACCTTCCCCAGGAAACCTTAGGCTTACGGCGAATACGTTTCTCGCGTATTTTTTCGCTACTTATTCCGGCATAATCACTTCCGGTTCCTCCAGCAGTCTTCTCAGTCTGCCTTCACAGTACAACGGAACGCTCCCCTACCACTTCTCCCGCTCGCGAAGAGCGGGATGAAATCCGAGGCTTCGGTACCATGCTTAGCTCCGATTATTTTCGGCGCGAAACCACTCGACCAGTGAGCTGTTACGCACTCTTTAAATGATGGCTGCCTCTAAGCCAACATCCTGGTTGTCTAAGAAGTTTCACATCCTTTACCACTTAGCATGAATTTTGGAACCTTAGCCGTCGGTCTGGACTGTTTTCCTTTTGAGAACGAAGCTTAGCCCTCGCTTTCTGACTCCCGTGATACGGTTACCGGCATTCAGAGTTTCGTTGGGTTCAGAAACCCGGTAAGGCTCTTAGCCCATCGAGTACTTTACCTCCGATAACTATTACACGAGGCTAGCCCTAAAGCTATTTCGGGGAGAACCAGCAATAACCAAGTTTGATTAGCCTTTCACTCCAACCCTCAGCTCATCCCATAACTTTTCAACGTTAACGGGTTCGTACCTCCAGCTGGTTTTACCCAGCTTTCGCACTGGCCAAGGGTAGATCACCTGGCATTCGGGTCTGCTTAACATAACTCAATCCCCGCACCACAAGGGTGCGGGGCACGCGCCCTATTCAGACTCGCTTTCGCTACGGCTGCCCTGCCAACTTTCGTTGGAAGGTTAACCTTGCTATGCTCAGCAAC
>MHHC01000008.1:0-3622 GCA_001805885.1 Omnitrophica WOR_2 bacterium RIFCSPLOWO2_12_FULL_51_24 | reverse complement strand
TTCAGACTCGCTTTCGCTACGGCTGCCCTGCCAACTTTCGTTGGAAGGTTAACCTTGCTATGCTCAGCAACTCGCCGGATCATTAACCAAAAGGCACGCGGTCATCCGTTCTCCCGCCGAAGCGGAAGCATAGGACTCCCACCGCTTGTAAGCTTATGATTTCAGGTACTATTTCACTCCCCTTACAGGGGTTCTTTTCAACTTTCCCTCATGGTACTTGTTCACTATCGGTCACGAGATAGTATTTAGCCTTGGCCCGTGGTCAGGCCGGATTCATACTGGGTTTCACGTGTCCAGCATTACTTGGGATTCCACTAGGGTGCTTTGGAATTTCGCGTACGGGTCTATCACCCTCTTTGGCTGAGTTTTCCAGCTCATTCTGCTATTCCTCTACAATCCCATATTGTGGTCCCGCAACCCCCCATCCCTTACGGAACGAGGTTTAGGCTGATTCCCGTTCGCTCGCCGCTACTAGGAAAATCAATGTCTTTTTCTTTTCCTCGGGTTACTGAGATGTTTCACTTCTCCCGGTTTCGCTTCGCGCCACTATGAATTCATGGCGCGATTTCACGGTATTACCCGTGAAGGGTTTCCCCATTCGGAAATCTCCGGATCAAAGTCTGTTTGCGACTCCCCGGAGCATATCGCTGCTTACCACGTCCTTCTTCGCCTTCTCGTACCAAGTCATCCGTCATAAGCTCTTAGTAGCTTGACCATTTTAATTTTAATTAAAATTAAAATGTAAAGTTGTTCGCTTTGGTTAGACGAACAACGTCATTGATTGATGCTCGATTCACCTATTGTTTTTGTTACCTTGTGTTACTATGGATTGTCAAAGAACGAGTTATCCCGCCTCGCGCTATGCGAACTCCCTTGGCGGGACAAAATCTATATGTATAAACCGTTATATTTGCATGGTGGAGACAACCGGGATCGAACCGGTAACCTCCAGCTTGCAAAGCTGGCGCTCTCCCAATTGAGCTATGTCCCCAAGTTTACGAAGTAAACTTGATGCTGAGGCAACGTTAAAAAACGTGACCTATGGGAACGTTTTAGTTGCCGAAGCACCTCTTGAGCTATGTCCAAAAGTTTACGAAGTAAACTTGATGCTGAGGCAACGTTAAAAAACGTGACCTATGGGAACATTTTAGTTGCCGAAGCACCTCAATTTCTTCTTCCTTAGGTCCTTCCCCCGCCGAAGGCGGGTTTGGTGGGCCGAACAGGAATCGCACCTGTGACCCCCGCGTTATCAGCACGGTGCTCTACTAACTGAGCTATCGGCCCGCGCGAGGGCTATCCGCTCAAATCTTCCATTCTCTTGCAGCAAGAAAATATATTTATTGCCTCAAGTCCGCTCTTTTGTTAGAAACAAAAGCGCGGGAATAAACCAAGACGAAACTCTTTTATTCTTTCACCATTTTTTCCGCCTTCACCCAACTTTTAGCAACCCATGGCGGGATTCCGCCGTGCATAGCGTAATGTTTGGTTTAGGCAGAAAGTCGTTCGCATTGGTGAAACAACGCGAGGTTTTTGATGCTCTAATGTTTAGTCTCCTTAGAAAGGAGGTGATCCAGCCGCACCTTCCGATACGGCTACCTTGTTACGACTTAGCCCTCCTCGCCAACCACACCTTAGACGCCTCCCCCCCTTGCGGGTTGAGAGAAACGGTTTCGGGTGCAGTCAACTCAGGTGGCTTGACGGGCGGTGTGTACAAGACCCGGGAACGTATTCATCGCGCCGTGTCTGATGCGCGATTACTAGCGATTCCGGCTTCATGAGGGCGAATTGCAGCCCTCAATCTGAACTGGCCCCGCTTTTTTGAGATTTGCTCCACCTTGCGGTCTTGCTTCTCTTTGTAGCGGGGATTGTAGCACGTGTGTAGCCCAAGGCATAAGGGCCGTACTGACTTGACGTCATCCCCACCTTCCTCCAGTTAAACACTGGCAGTCTCATTAGAGTGCTCCCTTGCGGGTAGCAACTAATGACGAGGGTTGCGCTCGTTGCGGGACTTAACCCAACATCTCACGACACGAGCTGACGACAGCCATGCAACACCTGTGTAATTGTGTCTTTAGGACAGGTCTCTACTTTCATAGAGATTTCAAATACATGTCAAGCCTTGGTAAGGTTCCACGCGTAGCGTCGTATTAAACCACATGCTCCACCGCTTGTGCGGGTCCCCGTCAATTCCTTTGAGTTTCAGTCTTGCGACCGTACTCCCCAGGTGGTGCACTTAATGTGTTAACTGCGGCACCGAACCCAAAGGGCCCGACACCTAGTGCACATCGTTTACGGCTAGGACTACCAGGGTATCTAATCCTGTTTGCTCCCCTAGCTCTCGCGTTTCAGTGTCAGTAGATAACCAGTAAGTCGCCTTCGCCACTGGTGTTCCTCCCGATATCTACACATTTCACTGTTACACCGGGAATTCCACTTACCTCTCTATCACTCAAGCAAATCAGTATCGAATGCGGTTCCTTAGTTGAGCTAAGGGATTTCACACTCGACTTAATTCACCACCTACACGCCCTTTACACCCAATCAATCCGAGTAACGCCTGCCACCTCCGTATTACCGCGGCTGCTGGCACGGAGTTAGCCGTGACTTCCTCTGCCGGTACTGTCAAGCAACTCTCTTTATTAAAGAAAATCACCTTCCTCCCGGCTGACAGTGCTTTACAATCCGAAGACCTTCATCGCACACGCGGCGTCGCATTGTCACCCTTTCGGGCATTGCAAAAGATTCTCGACTGCAGCCTCCCGTAGGAGTCTGGGCAGTGTCTCAGTCCCAATGTGGCTGACCATCCTCTCAGACCAGCTACCCGTCAAAAGCCTTGGTGGGCCGTTACCCCGCCAACAAGCTGATAGGACGCGAGCTCATCTTCAAGCGACAGGCCTTGCGGTCCCCGTCTTTTACCACTAGCCCATTCGGGCTTGTGGTCATATGCGGTCTTAGCCTCGGTTTCCCAAGGTTATTCCCCACTTAAAGGTAGATTGCTCACGCGTTACGCACCCTTTTGCCACTATACCTTGCGGTATCGTTCGACTTGCATGCCTAAACCACGCCGCCAGCGTTCACTCTGAGCCAGGATCAAACTCTCCAATTGAATATCATTGAAAGATCCTTCGCTTTCGCTCAGGATGAATTTACTTTCGTAAATTCAGCTTCATCTTGGCTTATTCCAAATTGATCGCTAACTAAAAACTCGTCTATTTTAAAGAACAGATAACAAAAACCCCGTCCAGCGGACGGGTTTAAAGACAATAAAAAAGACGCCAGATGACGTCTTTAATTACATCCTCTGCTAGCAGTATTTATTCCAAAATTTTCAAGGTGAAGTGATCAATACCTTCTCCTTTTCGCCTAAAGATGCTGTTACCGGCTATCCGCCGCCATCAGTATCTTTGGTAGTTATCAAGTATATCATTTTCAAGCTTTTTGTCAAGTTTTTTCTTAAAAAACTTGATACTGAAACGGCGTTAAACAATCCGACTTAGGAGGATTGTAGCCGCTGAAGTATCTCAAGGGTTTTTTTAATAATTTTTTAGGTTTTTCTACTTGAAGTATCTGGAGGTAACTTCGTCCCACTTGTCCCGGGATTTGAGGATGAGGTTGCAGATCT
>MHHC01000007.1:19486-20386 GCA_001805885.1 Omnitrophica WOR_2 bacterium RIFCSPLOWO2_12_FULL_51_24 | reverse complement strand
TCCCTGCAAATCGCGGAATCTCCTTGCCAATTTGTTATCCGGCACAATTCCGCTTCCCACTTCGTTCGTCACGATAATAGAAAGTTCGGATTTTTCCCGCAGGGCCTTGACAACATCCTTTACATCGGCGCATATTCCCGCGTCAGAGCGCCCTTCATGGATCAGGTTCGAGATGAAAAGCGTAAGGCAGTCGAGAATTATCGTCTTATTACCTGAGGGAATGGCATTAATAGCTTTGGCAAGGTGAACAGGTTCTTCCACGGTAACCCAGGTCTTGGCACGGGATTTTTTGTGGGATTTTATTCTCTTCTTCATCTCGCCATCCAGCGCTTCCGCGGTCGCGACATAAAATACCTTGGCGCCGGATGATTCTGCTATCCTTTGCGCGTAACTTGATTTCCCAGACCTTACGCCGCCCGTTACCAATATTAATTCCGACACTTTTCCCCTCCGGAAAAGAAAAACCTCATCCCTTTGTAGGAATGAGGCAATAAAAAAATTCTCCTCACCCTCGAAGGAATTTAGGCCCGCGTACGGGCCATACTTTAAGCGGGTATCCTGACTTACGGCTTTACTTCCTACTCGCCTTGCCTTCCCATCCGCCTAGCGGCGGACAGTGGCTTTTTTGGCTTTCGTTGCCGTTTACAGTGGCGGGGCCGTGCCCGTATTTCACGGGCTTCCCGCGCTTAAAGCAGTATTAAAATAACACGAACCAATTCAAAATGCAAGTATAATCTTTTTTATGCCTTAACGATCGTCCAAATGCCGACGATTATAAACCCTATTCCGGCGATCCATGCCAGATATTTCAGATTTACATATTTTCCGATAATATTCCCTAATAATACGGCCAGGGCAGAGGCGACTACAAGCGCTGTTGCCGATGCCAAAAATACCATT
>MHHC01000007.1:19229-19397 GCA_001805885.1 Omnitrophica WOR_2 bacterium RIFCSPLOWO2_12_FULL_51_24 | reverse complement strand
CGTAAGGAATATCTTCAGATCCATTTTATTCTCCTCTTATAAATTTGCGGCCGGTCTATTCGCTCCACCCGTATTTTCCGACGAGCGGGACGAAGGTGCAACCGCAGATATATTCTTCCGAGGTCTCGCCGTCCGTCTTCCTGACCAGGACCAACTCCTGGCTGAACG
>MHHC01000007.1:0-19218 GCA_001805885.1 Omnitrophica WOR_2 bacterium RIFCSPLOWO2_12_FULL_51_24 | reverse complement strand
ACCAACTCCTGGCTGAACGCGCCTCCGACAGGTATAACCAGCCTTCCTCCTTCGGCGAGTTGCTCGACAAGAGGTCCGGGGATCGAAGGCGCTCCTGCCGTCACGATTATGCCGTCATACGGGGCGAATTCGCTCCAGCCTTCGGTTCCGTCGCTCACCGTTATTTTTACATTTTTGTATCCGAGGCCATCCAAAAGTGAGCGGGCTTCCTGCGCCAAAGACTCGAAACGCTCGACCGAATAAATTTCTTTAGCGATCTCCGCCAATATCGCGGACTGATAACCGGAACCCGTCCCTATCTCGAGCACTTTTTCTCCGCCCGCAAGTTCCAGGGATTGGGTCATCAATGCCACCATATAAGGCTGCGAGATCGTCTGCCCCTCACCGACCGGAAGAGGGTAATCGCCGTAGGCATTTTCGAGGCTCTTCCCGGGTATAAAGAGATGGCGCGGTATCTTCCTCATGGCAGCTAATACTTTCGCGTCTACTATTCCCCTCGGTACCAGCTGCTCTTCGATCATCATGTTTCTGAGGATTACGTCGTCCCACTCTTTCATCTTCTTAAGGCTGTCTTTATTATAAAGGATATAAAACGGGCGGTATCTACAAAGGGGCGTATCTGGCTCTTCTGCCTGCCGTATATCGACTTTATGGGAATGGATTTTATCTTGAACCCCGCCTTCGAGGCCCCTATCAGGACCTCAGACTCTATCTCGTATTTGTCCGTAGTAAGGAGTATGGATCTCAATACATCCGTCTTTATAAGCCTATAGCCGCATTGCGTATCGGGCATCCGTTGTCTCGCGATAAAAGAGATAAGGCCCGACATCACCCGATTGGTGATCCTTCTTTTAAGCGGCATATCTTTCGGATCCCGCATCCTGTTCCCAAGAATAACGGCCGCGTCTCCCGTTTCGGCCGCCTTGACGAAATGCTTCAACTCGTCGGGGTGATGCTGGCCGTCACCGTCCATAGTTATGACAAAGTCATAATCGCCCTCCATCGCCTTTTTGAAACCGGCGCGAAGGGAAAGCCCCTTGCCGAGATTTTTGCGGTGGCTGATGACGTGGGCGCCGGCCCGCTCGGCTTCTTCCTTTGTCCTATCCGCGGAACCGTCGTCGACGACCAGACAGTCAAGGCCGTTCTTTTTTACCTCTTTTACCAGATGGCCTATCAGCATCTCCTCATTATAGGCGGGTATTATGACAACGCCCCGCCTCAGCGGGGCACAACCCATTCCCTTCACAGCCAGAACCTCCTGAACATATACCATTGAGACGGATATCTCTTTATATAATCTTCTATGACTTCAACACAGAGGTCGGTGACATTTTTCTCGTCGGCTTTAATATCGCCCGTCAGCTCGTATGATATGGGTTTTTCAAACCTCAACTCGAAACTATCATCCGGGATCCTGATCAAAAAACCGGGGACTATCGAGGCGCCGGACCTAACATAAAAAGCTGCTGGGCCCTTCGGGATCAACGTCTTTCTGCCGAAGAATTCGGTGACGATGCCGTGATTTGAGAAATCCCGGTCTCCGACAAGAGCAACTACCTCTCCTTTTCTCAAGACTTCGTAACATCTCCTTAAGGTTGAACTGAGAGGTATCACCTTTACCCCTGTCCTCGCCCTTTGCCCTATAAAAAAGTCATTGACTAGCCTGTCCTTGTGGTCGAGCGCCACGACATTGAGCCGATAACCCAAAAGGGATATTACGGCGCCGCCCAGTTCGTAATTCCCGATGTGGGCCGTCAGGGCTATGACGCCCTTATCTCCTTTCAAGGCGTTATCGAGATTCTCTTTGCCAACGACTTTGACCTTTTCGCGCAGGAATTTTTTGTCTAGTTTCTCAAAGCGGAAAAAATCGACGAGATACTTGGCGAAATTCACGAATACCATCTTAGCGAGGACGGCGATCTCCTTTTCATCTTTACCCGGGAATATGGCGCGCAAGTTACCGTAGACTATGAGCCGGTCTTTCCGCGAAAGAAAATATTGCAGCTTCGCTGCAAAAATTGCGACCGAATAGCCGGCTCTGGGAGACAGGACCAGCGCCAGAAATTGTCCTAATTTATATATCAGGAACGAGTACATTCGAGTATGAGTTTTGCGATGTCTACCGACGATCTCGGTTTCGCTATCCGTTGGGCATTACCACGCATCTGTTCGAGTTTCGACCTATGGCCAAGCAGCATATCCGTAAGCAGGGCCGCATCGGCAGCACTGTCCGCTTTTACGGCGGCGCCCTCGCTTAGCAGATATTCCGTATTCTTGGCCTCCTGTCCCGGTATCGGATTCAATATTATTATGGGCAACCGCTTGGAAAGGGCTTCGGATATCGTAAGGCCCCCCGGCTTTGTCACTATCAGGGTTGAGACAGACATCAGTTCGTCGACCTCTGAGGTAAAACCGTATACTGCCGTCTTGATCCTCAAAGAGCGTTTTCTCCTCTCCAGCCAATCGAAGAGCCGATTGTTGCTTCCGGCGATGACGATCATCTGCTGCGTACGGGATGTCCTGTTGAGTTCGTTGACCAGTTCCGCTATCGGACCGAGGCCCTGTCCTCCTCCCATGATCAATACCGTCGGTTTTTTCGTATCCAGCCCTAACTTTTCACTGACGGCATCGGTATCGACATCATTAGCGAACTTGGGATCTATGGGTATGCCGTAGACTTTTATCTTCTCGCGGGGTATGCCGTGTTCCGCGAGTTTGTTTGTGGCGGTCTCTGAATTGACGACGTAATAATCCACCGAATCGAAGAACCAGTAAGAATGGGGATAGCAGTCTGTAAGCACGCCGATGAGCGGGGCATTGAGCCCGAACGACACCTTATAATCCGCGATCATCCCGCAGGGAAACGCCTGTGTGCAGGCGATGACGTCGGGCTTGAACTCGTCGAGCAGTGTCTTCAGTTTCCCGGAATTAAATCTGTGTATGAGATCCCGCAGCTTCCCCAGACTCCTGAATACCTTCGGGTTATCGTAAAGATATTCCCAGACTTCCGGCCTGTTCTTTATTACGCCCAGGTAGGTCCTGTTTATGACCTTCTCCACGAGGGGATTAGTATAATTGAATGAATTGACATTAAGTATCTCGACTTCGGGATCGAGGAGGTTTAGCGCCTTCTCGATAGCCAGCGCCGCCTTCTGATGGCCGGAATTCACCGAGATATAAAGTAAAAGCACCCTCTTTTTTGCCACTATAGCGCCTCCAATGAAATACGCCCGCCGTTACATTGGCGGGCGTAAGAATGTGCTTAATCCTAAAGGATAGTCCTTCCCGGTCCACTAAGGGAAGGGACTAGTCCTTCTTCTCCAGGACATCCTTGATCCTGTCGACAGCTATCTTAAGCTTATCCTCGGGCTCAACGAGAGCGAACCTTATAAAACCTTCTCCGAATTCGCCGAAACCCGTCCCGGGAGAAGATACGACACCCGCTTCCTCTACCAAAAGAGCGGCAAACTCCATAGATGTGAGCGCGTTGTACTTCGGAGGGATGTGGGCCCATACGTAAAATGTACCCTGCGGCTTGTCGATCTCCCAACCGACTTTGTTAAGGCCGTCGACAAAGACATCCCTTCTTTTTTTGTATGTCGCTACAAGTTCCTTGACGCAATCCTGCGGCCCGGTCAACGCCTTTATAGCAGCGTATTGTATGGGCCTGAAGAGGCCGAAGTCTATGTAGCTCTTCGTCTTTTCCAGCGAGCGTATGATGCTGGAATTTCCGACGACCATACCCACCCTCCAGCCCGCCATGTTATACGATTTGGACAGCGTGTGAAATTCTACGCATTTCTCTTTAGCGCCCTTTACCTGGAGGATGCTCGGGGCGGGCTTCCCGTCAAATACGAAATCGGAATAGGCGTTATCGTAGGCTACTATTATATCCTTGTCCTTAGCCCAATCGACCACTTCTTCCAGGTATTTCAGATCGACGACCGCGGTCGTGGGGTTATGCGGATAACTCAGAAATAGTATCTTGGCCATCCTGGTTATCTCGCGCCCCAGGGTCCTCAGGTCCGGCTTATATCCGTTCTCCTTCGTGATCGGCATGCTGTATAATATGCCGCCGGCCATTATCGGGCCGTTGAAATGGACCGGATAGCCCGGGCTCGGCACAATAGCTATATCGTCGTTATTGAGGAATGTTAAGCAGAAGTTCGCTATACCCTCCTTTGAACCGATTAGCGGCAAAACCTCCGTCCGGGGATCGAGGTCCACGTTAAACCTGCCCTTATACCAATCGGCTATCGCCTTCTTAAAAGCCTTTTCAACGTCCCCCGTGGGCCTGGAATAGCGGTGGTTCGTCACAAATTTAGTCTGCTCGCACAACTCATCTACTATATGACGGGCAGGCGGCAGGTCGGGGCTCCCCATACCGAGGTCGACGACTTCAACCCCCCGGGCCTTCGCTTTTTCTTTCAGCTCATCAAGTATGGTGAAAAGATATAGCGGTAATCGTTTAAGCCTGTTCGCTTCGTGCATTTACTTTAACTTATTCCTCCTCTTCAAAAAGCGCTTCTTCTTCCTCGATATTAGCGAGGACTCCTCCTGCCTCGACGATATCCCCCTCTTCATAATAGACTTCGGTCAATATCCCGGAGCACGGAACGGGCACATTGAAAGTCGATTTGTCCGTAGCGATCTCCACGAGATCCTCGCCCTCCTCGACCTTGTCACCTTCCTCGAAATGCCAGTAAGATATGGTAGCTTCTCTCGCTCCTTCTCCAAGTTCAGACAATATAACCTTTGCCATATCCTTTCCTCCTCGACGCAAAAAATTTGATTAACGGGTTATATGATAGGAACTCCTGACGAACGGTCCCGAGCTCACCCTTGTAAAGCCTAGATTATACGCTATTTCCTTGTATTTTTCAAATATTTTTGGTGATATGAATTCCCGTTCCTCTATCCTGCTGGGAGAGGGCTTGAGGTACTGCCCGAGGGTGATCATACCGCATCCCACGTTTCTTAAGTCCCTCATCGTAGAGAGGATATCTTCTTCGGTCTCGCCGAGCCCGAGCATCAGGCCGCTCTTGGTCGGGATCACGCCGCGCGATATATCCCTGGCCTTTCCCAAGACGCAAAGCGAGAGATAGTAATCGCAATTCGGCTTTACGGACTTATGTAGCCTCTTTACCGTATCGAGATTATGCGCGAAAACATCTATTCCCGATCCGCATACCTCACTTATATATTCCGCTTTGCCTTTGAGATCCGGGACCAGCGCTTCTATCTTTATATCGTTTGACCTCTCCTTCAGATATCTGACAGTCGCGGCATAATGGCCCGCCCCGCCGTCCGGCAGGTCGTCTCTTGTGACAGAAGTGATCACGACATATTCCAGATGCAATCCCTTGATCGCCTCGTAGATCTTTGCGGGCTCTTCCGGGTCAGGCGCTGAAGGCGTGCCCGCTGTGACCGCGCAGAACCTGCATCCTCTTGTACAGATATCGCCGAGCGTTATAAAAGTCGCGACACCCTTCTCGAAACACTCGCATAAGTTAGGGCATTTAGCGCTCTCGCAGACGGTATTTATGGAAAAATCGCGCAGGACTTTTCTCGTGCCCTCTATCTTCGCGGAAGAGATAATGTTCCTTCTCAACCAACGCGGTTTAGCGATCATTTCGCCTGCTTTATCATATTGGACGCCGCTTCCTGTACCGCCTCTGAAAAACTGGGATGAGGCTGTGTCACATCCGCCAGATCATTTACAGTCAATTTGCCCTTAATCGCGACGCTTATGATCCCTATAAGTTCCGATGCGTTATAGCCTAATATTTGCGCCCCGAGCACCTTACCTGTTTTCTTCTCGGCGACCAATTTCAGAAATCCTTCCGTCTCTCCCTGTGCGAGGGCCCTTCCGGACCCGGCAAAGAAGGCGCGTCCCACTATCGCGCCGTATCCTTTCTTCTCCGCTTCCTCGGCGTTCAAACCGACGCTCGCCGCCTCAGGAAACGAATAGACGCACATCGGCATGATGCTGTAATCCATAGCGGTATTTTCTCCCAACGCGTTGCGCGCCGCGGTTTTGCCTTCAGCAGACGCGGCATGGGCGAGATTATATCTTCCGATGCAATCACCTACGGCGGAAATATTTTCCGCAGATGTTTTCAAATATTCGTCGACGATTATACGGCCGTCATCCACCGATACCCCGGCTTTCTCCAACCCGATACCGCCTGTGTTCGGAGAACGCCCGACCGAGATCAGGACTATCTCAGATTTAATTTTACCGATGTCGGGCGAGCAGACGCCGGTCGACACCTCTATCCCTTTCTTCCTGAATATGCCCTCGAGCCTGTTCGATAGATCCCTGTCTTCTTTAGGCAGGATACGCTCCAACATCTCTATCAAATTGACCCTGGAACCCAAAGCCGCAAAGAAAGAAGCGAACTCGCAGCCTATAGGACCGCCGCCGATGATCGTAATATCGGCGGGCATCCTTTCGATACCGAGGATCTCCTCGGAATAAAATATCCTTTTCTTCTCGGATCTTACCGATCCGATAATCCTCGGCGAAGACCCGGTCGCGATGATAAATGCCCGCGCATCTATCTTTTCATCGCCAACCGCAATAGTCTTCCTATCCAAAAACGAAGCCTCGCCCTTTATGACCTCTATCTTCAGGGCCCTGAGAGACCCGTCGAGTTGGCCTTTCAGGCGATTTACGATATCGGCGGAACGTTGGCGTATCAGAGGGAGGCTGAAATCAAATCCTTTTAAGGATATCCCGAATTCTCCGGAACGCCTGCATTCATCGTAAAGCAAAGCGGATTTTAAATGGGCCTTCGTGGGGATGCAGCCCCTGTTCAGGCATACGCCTCCGATCTCATCTCTTTCGATGATCGCTGTCTTTGCGCCCAGAGACGAGGCCTCGATCGCGGCGGCTGTACCTCCGGGTCCTGCGCCGATAACACAGAGATCATAGTTTTTCATTGGGAGATATTCCGGCCGGTTAGAGCGCCTTTATTATTGCTTCTGCCATCTCGCGAGTTCCGACTGCGGTCGGGTCGTTACGTTCCGCTTTCAAGTCGTAAGTAACATATTTACCGTCACTTATGACTCTTTTCACGGCGTTTTCAAGCCGCTCTGCGGCTTTATCTTCGCCGATATGGCGCAACATCAATACTCCGGAAAGGATCAAAGCGGTAGGATTGACTTTGTTCATGCCTTTGTATTTCGGGGCGCTTCCGTGCGTCGCCTCGAAGACAGCGGCATCGTCGCCTATATTCGCGCCCGGGGCGACTCCAAGGCCGCCGACGAGTCCGGCGCACAGGTCCGATACTATATCGCCGTATAGGTTAGGGAAGACGAGCATATCATATTCTTCGGGCCTCTGGACAAGCTGCATGCAGAGATTATCAACCAGCCTGTCTTCGAATGCTATTTTACCGGCGTATCTCTCGGCGACCTCTCTTGCGGTCGCGAGGAACAATCCGTCAGTCGCCTTCATTATGTTCGCTTTGTGGACGCAGGTCACTTTCTTCCTGTTGTTCTTTAACGCGTATTCGAACGCGAATCTTACGACGCGTTCGGTGCCGAACTTTGATATCGGCTTTATGCTTATCGCGGAATCCAGCCTTATCTGTTTTTTAGATAAGGAATTTATATTCTCAATCACCTTCTTGCAGTCAGGCGTATTGGGGTCGAATTCCACTCCGGCATAAAGGTCCTCGGTATTCTCCCTCACAATAACGATATCGACTTTATCATACCTGGTCCTTACCCCTTTATAGAGTCTGCACGGGCGCAGACAGGCGTACAATTCAAGGGCTCGCCTCAGTTCCACATTGACGCTTCTTATTCCCGTCCCGATAGGGGTCGTAATGGGCCCTTTGATTGCGACTTTGTTCTTTTTTATGGATGCGAGGACATGCTCGGGAAGCGGCGTCCCGTATTTCTCTATAACGTCTATCCCCGCGTCAAAAACATCCCATTCTATCTCGACGCCCGCTGCAGCGGCAGCGGCCTCGATACAGCGCTTTGCGGCATCCGAAAGTTCCGGCCCGACGCCGTCGCCGGGTATAAAAGTGATCCTATGCTTCACGGGAGTTCTCCATTATTTAAGTGCCTTGAGCCAATTATCCAGCCTATCGAGACCCTTTTTGATCTCGTCCATCCCGGTCGCGAAACTCAGCCTTATATGCGTATCCCATCCGAACGGCTCACCGGGGATGACCGCTACCTTCGTCTCTTCGAGCAGCTTCTTAGAAAAATCGAACGAACCCATCTTCGTCTTGGATATATCGCAGAAGAGATAGAAAGCGCCTCTGGGTTTTACGCAACTGATATTCTTCATCGAGTTGATCCTCTCGACCATGTAATCGCGCCTCTTTTTGAATTCCGCGGCCATCTGCTCGACGCATCTCTGGTCGCCCTTTAAGGCCTCGACCGCGGATTTCTGCGCGAACGAGACGGGATTGGAAGTCGAATGGTCTTGAAGGCGGCCGACCGCCGCCGAAAGCTCTTTCGTCGGCGCGGCCAGATAACCGATACGCCAGCCGGTCATGGAATAAGCCTTGGACACCCCGTTTACGGTGAAAGTCAGGCCGTACGCCTCTTTGCCAAGGGAAGCGAACGAGACGTGTTTTTCACCGTCATATATCAGCTTCTCATATATTTCATCCGAGATGACGGTAATTTTATTATCTATGAGAATATCCGCTATGCTTTCGAGATCGGATCTGTTATAGATACAGCCGGTAGGGTTAGAAGGGCTGTTCAGGATAAAAGCCACGGTCTTCTTTGTGACGGCTTTTTTTAAAGCGTCCGGCTTTACTTTGAACCCATCGGCCTGCTTCGTATCCAATATGACGGGCACGCCGCCGGCAAGCCTTACCATCTCAGTGTAGCTTACCCAGTAAGGCGAGGGTATGATCACCTCATCGCCCTCGTCGCAGATGACCTGGAATATATTATAAAGGGAATGTTTTGCGCCGCATGATACCACTATCTGGGAGGATTCATAAGCGAGACCGTTATCGTCCCGGAACTTCTCGCATATAGCTTTCTTTAGTTCAGGTATGCCCGAAGAGGCGGTATATTTCGTAAAACCGCCTTCGATGGCTTTTATGGCCGCGGATTTGATGTGGGGGGGTGTATCGAAATCGGGTTCGCCCGCGCCGAAGCTTACGACGTCATCGCCCTTCTGCTTCATCTCCTTCGCTTTTGCAGTTATGGCGAGCGTAGGAGATTCTTTGACTTTCTCGATACGTCTTGAGATCTTCAAGGCTATCCCCTTTTGGATATCTGCTTAAAGCGGATTACTTGGTCCTGCCCCTGAAGAACTTGCGGAGAGTCCCGACAAAACCTCCGGCCGGAGCTTTATGGGTCGGCCCCGGATGTATCTCCTTCTCCTCTTTCTTGGGCGGGATATGCTTTTCGTGCGTGACTTCCTTCGTTTTTTCGGGCGCGTGAGGAGCGGCCCCTTTTGCGGCTTCCTTTTCAGGAGCGGAAGGTTTGGACTCGGCCGGCTTCTCTTTCTTCGATTTCGCCTTCGCAGCAACAACCTTCTTCTCGGTCAATTCGAGGATTGAAAGCCCCGCATTGTCGCCTTTTCTCTTACCGAGGTGGATTATCCGCGTATATCCGCCTTTTCTGTCTTTGAAAAGCGGCGCGATCTCTTTAAACAACTTCCCAACAAGGGTTTCGTCCCTTAAAACCGAGAATACCTTTCTCCGGGAGTTAAGATCGTCCTTTTTGGCGACCGTTATGATCTTCTCGGCGAACCTGCGCGCCTCTTTTGCTTTGGCGGTCGTAGTGGTGATGCTCTGCGAGATAAAAAGCCCCCTGACGAGATTATTCATCATCGAATCTCTTTCGGGCTTGTTCCTGTCGAATTTTTTGTTCAGTTTTCTGTGGCGCATAGTTGTATACCCGTTATTCCTTCTTCAGCAATTTTTTATCGACCTTCATGCCCAGGCCCAAGCCCATCCCGGTAATGATCTCCTTTATCTCGGCAAGCGATTTTTTGCCGAAGTTCCTGTACTTGAGCATCTCGGCCTCGTTCTTCTGCACCAGCTCGCCGATAGTCTTTATCTTCGCTTCCTTGAGGCAGTTGGCGCTTCTTACGGAAAGCTCAAGTTCCGAAACAGGCATCCTCAGTTTCGAATAGAACTCATCGTCGACCTTCACCTCTTCCTCGATCTCTTCTTTCGGAAGTTTTCCGTAATTCAGGAATATATCGAGATGCTTCTGGAGTATATGGGCCGAGTATAGGAGAGCGTCTTTCGGAGATACGCTGCCGTTAGTCCATATCTCTAATATGAGCTTGTCGTAATCGGTTATCTGCCCGACGCGGGTATTCTCCACTTGGAAGTTAACCTTTACTATGGGGGTAAATATCGAGTCTACGGGTATTACGCCGATCGACTGGCCTTCTTTCTTGTTCTTTTCGGCCGGATAATAACCCCTTCCCCTCCCGACTTCCATTTCGACGTGAAACTTTATATTCTTTGTCAACGTCGCGATATGCAGATCGGGGTTGAATATCTCTATCGTCTCGTCATGGATTATGTCCTTCGCCTTTACCTCACCCTTGCTGTCAGCCTTGATCTCGATGACCTTAGGCTGTCTGGAATGGGAACGCAGGACCAGTTCCTTTATATTTAGGATTATATCCGGGATATCCTCCGAAACACCGGCGATATTCGAGAACTCATGATGGACCGAATCTATCTTTACCGAAGTCACGGCGCTGCCCTCTATCGAAGAGAGCAGGACTCTCCTTAAAGCGTTGCCCAGCGTAGTGCCGTAGCCGCGCTCAAAGGGCTCTGCGATGAACTTTCCGTATGTGTCCGAATAGCTGGACTCATCGCAGACCAACTTCTTTGGCATCTCAAAATCTTTCCAGGCAATACCCATATTATTTTATCCTCCTACTTCGAATATAACTCTACTATTAATTGTTCTTGGATGGGGAACCCGATATCTTCCCTGGCGGGAAACTTGACGACCTTTATCTCCAAGCCGTTTGTATCGACCGCCATCCATTTAGGGGCGCCCCTGTCCTTTGTGAGTTCGATGTTGCTCTTTATATGTTTTGATATACCTTCCTTGTTCTCTATCTTTATGATATCCCCTACCTTAACCGCGTACGAAGCGACATCAGTCCGGTGGCCGTTGACCTTCACGTGACCGTGTGCGGTGATCTGGCGCGCGTCCGCGGTAGAATTCGCGAGGCCGGAGCGCTGAAGCACGTTATCGAGCCTTCTCTCGAGTAATTGGAGCAGGATCTCTCCGGTGACACCCTTCGATTTATTCGCGGTCTTAAAATAATTCCTGAACTGCTTCTCAAGGACCCCGTAGATCCTCTTAAGCTTCTGCTTCTCCCTCAACTGAAGACCGTAATCAGACAACTTTATCCTTCCCTGGCCGTGCTGGCCCGGAGCATACTCGCGGCGGGAGATCGCGCATTTCGGCGTATAGCAGCGCGTGCCTTTCAGGAAAAGCTTGGAGCCCTCCCTCCTGCATAGTCTGCATACGGCATCCTTGTATTTCGCCATTTACTATACTCTCCTTCTCTTCGGTGGCCTGCAACCGTTGTGTGGAATAGGGGTGACATCCTTTATCAGTGATATCGTCAATCCGGCCGCTTGCAGCGCGCGTATGGCGGACTCACGTCCGGAACCCGGCCCCTTGACGTAAACTTCGACTTCTTTCACGCCGTGTTCCATGGCTTTCTTTGCGGCAACTTCTGCAGCTACCTGCGCCGCGAACGGCGTTGACTTCTTCGATCCCGCAAATCCGCTTCCGCCGCTCGATGCCCAGCAGATAGTGTTGCCCAATTTATCGCAGACCGTCACTATCGTATTGTTGAAAGTCGCCTGGATATGCGCGATCGCGCTTGGTATGTTCTTGGCGACTTTCTTCTTCGTTTTTTTCTTCTTAGGCTTATGTTCTTCTTCCTTCTTCTTCTCTTCTACCATACTATGCTCCTTAATGAGGCTCCTGCAGCTACATTGCGGGCCGAATTAACCCCGAAGCCTGCGCAGAAAATTATGAAAGAATTTTCAAGCGTATAGGCAAGGGGCAGATTTTAAGCTCCTGGTTTCGTTTCCTTCTTCTTTAGGGTTACCGCCATCCTGCGCGGACCCTTTCTCGTCCTGGCGTTCGTCTTCGTCCTCTGGCCGTGTACGGGAAGGCCTCTCTTATGCCTCATGCCCCTATACGAGCCGATATCCATCAACCTCTTTATATTCTGGGCGATCTCTCTTCTTAGGTCGCCTTCGACCTTATACTCCTTCTGTAAGATCGTGGTTATGCGGGAGACCTCTTCGTCGGTAAGGTCCTTGGCGCGCACATCGGGGTTGATGTTCGCTTCCTTGAGTATCTTCCTCGAGAGGGCCCTGCCTACGCCGTAAAGGTAACAGAGAGAGAACTCGATCTTTTTTTCCTTCGGTAAATCGATACCTAAAATCCTCGGCATTACATCCTCCTAAATTATCGGCCTAGCCCTAAGGGCAGACCCTGATGAATTCGAAGAATTCCTCAGGACTAGTCCTGGACAATCTTTTCCCCGAGAAAACCGAAGGTTTTCCGGGACTAAGTCCCTGAAATCGCTTTGCGATTTCTAGGGGCAGATTGACCAGGGCCTTCCTATCCATTAAGGAAGGGTCTAGCCCTGGCGCTGTTTGTGCTTCGGGTTAGTGCAGATCACGTAAATGATCCCTCTTCTTTTTACTATCTTGCACTTCTCGCAGATCTTCTTTATGCTTGAACGGACTTTCATCTTATTTCACCCTGAAAGTTATCCTGCCTCTGGTTAGGTCGTACGGCGAAAGCTCCAACTTTACCCTGTCGCCCGGAAGTATGCGGATGAAGTTCATCCTCATCTTGCCGGATACGTGCGCTAATACCTTATGGCCGTTGTCGAGCTCCACGCGGAACATCGCGTTCGGCAAGGCCTCAAGCACGACACCCTCGACTTCTATAGCTTCTTCTTTCGCCATTTCGTCAATATCTCCGGCCCGCGTTCGCTTATATATATAGTGCGCTCGAAATGCGCCGATAGCTTTCTGTCTTTCGTCACGGCTGTCCAGCCGTCCTCTAAAATCTCTACCCCATACGTTCCGGCATTGACCATAGGCTCTATCGCAAGGACCATGCCGCCCTTCAGCCTCGGTCCTGTGCCTGGTACCCCGAAATTCGGGATCTGCGGATCCTCATGCATCCTCGTGCCGATGCCGTGCCCGACAAATTCGCGCACGACCGAAAAACCATTCGATTCAACATACCGCTGAATGGCATTTGATATATCAGAGAGCCTGTTATCCGGCTTTGCCTGTTCAATGCCCTTTTCAAGTGCTTTTTCCGTAACCTTAATAAGCGCGTAAGCTTCTTCGGTGATCTGCTGACCTACCGGAAAAGTTGCAGCTGCATCGCCGAAATAACCGTTAAGTTTTACGCCGACGTCGATCGAGATTATGTCGCCTCCCTTTAAAATTCTTTTCCCCGGGATGCCGTGGACCACGGTCTCGTTCAGCGACGTACAGATATGCGCCGGAAATCCCTTATATCCTTTGAAGGCCGAGACCGCCCCTCGTCCTTCTATGTACTCGGCGGCAAGGTTGTCCAGTTCCAACGTCGTGATGCCCGGATTTATCTTCGTCTCCAAAAACTCCAGGGTATCGGCGACGATCCGGCAGGCGGCTTCGATCTTCTCGACCTCAGCCTTAGACCTCAATGTTATCATCTGCCGCCCTGCTCTATTTTAATCCCTCTTTGACAAAGAGCTTAGACAGGTAATCGTGCGCTTCATCGACGTCGAAATCGCCGCATATGGTCCTGAGCGCGCCTTTATTCTCATAATAATTTACGATCTCCGGGACCGTCTTATCGTAAACCTTTATCCTGTATAAGACCGTCTCTTCTTTATCGTCATCCCTCTGGTAAAGTTCGCTGCCGCATTTGTCGCATTTGCCGTCCACCTTAGGGGGTATATTCTTTACGTGGTAATTCTCGGCGCAATTCCTGCAGACCCTTCTTCCCGAGAGGCGCTGTACTATCGTACCGACCGATGTCTTAAAAAAAAGGACCATGTCTATCGGCCGGTTGAGTCTCGTAAGCGTCGCATCGAGGGCCTCTGCCTGCGCCGCGGTCCTGGGGAAACCATCGAGCATAAAACCTTTTTCGCAATCTGGTTTCGCGACGCGTTGGGCTACCATCTCGATCACTACATCATCAGGCACTAGCTCGCCCTTGTCCATAAATACTTTCGCCTTCAATCCTATCGGCGTCTTGGCCTTTACGGTTTCACGCAATATGTCTCCGGTCGAGATGTGCGGTATATTGTATTCCTTAGAAAGAACTTTCGCCTGCGTTCCCTTTCCGGCGCCGGGCGGGCCAAGAAGCACGAGCCTCACCGGCCCCTCGCCTTCAGCCTGCCCGACTTCATGAAACCGTCATAGTGGCGCATTAAAAGAAATGATTCGATCTGTTTCATCGTGTCCAGCATGACGCCTACTATGATCAGAAGCGCGGTCCCGCCGAAGAAACTCGCCACCAGGTAAGGTATCTGAAGCCATTTCCCGACAAAATCCGGAAATATCGCTATTATCGCCAGGAAGATGGCGCCGGGCAACGTTACGCGGTTCAATATATAATTGAAAAAATCCTCGGTCGGCTTGCCCGGCCTTACCCCGGGTACAAAGCCGCCGTATTTCTTCATATTATCCGCCAGATCGCGCGGATTCAAAGTGACTGCCGTATAAAAATATGTGAAAAATATTATCAATGCCGCGTAGAATATCGTGTAAACGATGCCGCCGTGCTGCAGAAATGCCAACATGGCTTTTACCGTAGGGTTCGGTATGAATTGCGCTATCGTGGCCGGAAATAGCAGGATCGACTGGGCAAAGATTATCGGGATCACACCTGCCTGATTTACCCGGAGCGGCAGGTATGTGCTCTGCCCTCCCATTACCTTTCTCCCGACGATGCGCTTGGCATACTGCACCGGGATGCGCCTCTGCGCCTGCGTTATCATGATAACGGCCACTATGACGCCGAATATCATCACGACCATAAGTACCAGGCTCAAGATATTTAACTGGCCCGCAGAAGTAAGCTTTACAAGATTATTTATAGCCGTCGGGATCCTTGAGATTATCGAGGCGGTGATGATTATAGACATACCGTTACCGATCCCATATTCGGTTATCTGCTCGCCGAGCCACATGATGAAGGCGGTACCGCTGACGAGCGTCAAAATAGTGACCAAACGGAAACCCCATCCCGGATTCTGGACTACCTGTATGCCGATCGTGTGATGAAGGTTCTCGAGCCAAAAACTGGTAAAGAGCGCCTGGATAGCGCCGATCACGAGGGTCCCATAGCGCGTATACTGCGTTATCATCCTGCGGCCGTGTTCCCCGCCTTCCTTGGCGAGTTTCTCGAAATAAGGGAAAGCGAAGGTCAAAAGCTGCATTATGATGGAGCTAGATATATAGGGCATGATACCGAACGCGAAGATCGTCATCTGGGACATGGCCGCGCCTGTAAAAAGGTCCATGATGTCAAACAATGTCCCGCCCGACCTCTTCGATTCCTGCTCTATAAATTTAGAAAGAGCGTGTCCGTCAATACCCGGCGTCGGTATATACCTTCCGAGGCAGTAGACTGCAAGAAGCGCCACTGTTACAAGGAGCTTCCTCTTTAATTCAGGTATCTTTAATATATTGCCGAACGCCTTGATCATAATCTATTATTTTCCGCCGGAGGCGGAGATGATCTCTGTTTTGCCGCCTGCCTTTTGTATCTTATCGGCCGCGCCGGCCGAAAATGCATTCGCTTTTACGGTCAGGGGCTTCGATATCTCGCCGTCACCCAATATTTTGACCGAATCCTTATTATTTTTAATGATACCCTCTTTGAGCAGATCTTCGGGAGT
Organism: Omnitrophica WOR_2 bacterium RIFCSPLOWO2_12_FULL_51_24; assembly: GCA_001805885.1. Lineage (GTDB taxonomy): Bacteria > Omnitrophota > Gorgyraeia > Pluralincolimonadales > Pluralincolimonadaceae > Pluralincolimonas. The sequence continues at coordinate 3,320 of MHHC01000007.1, read as the reverse complement.
GACGATCGAATTCTCCTTAAAAGAATTCAGGTCCGAGAGATTCACGATCAGGAACTTTTTCTTGAACCTGTTAGTAAAACCTCTTTTCGGGATCCTTCTTATCAAAGGCATCTGTCCGCCTTCGAATTCGGGATGGATGTGGGCTCCTGATCTGGACTTCTGGCCCTTCTGGCCTCTCGTCGAGGTCTTGCCGTGCCCTGAACCCGGCCCCCTGCCGACTATCTTTTTTCTTTTTGTGGCCCCCGCGGGGACGCGTATCTCGCCTAGCTTCACTTAGATTGATCTCCTTTTATTCTCTTGCTCTCTTCTCTGTTGCTGAGGCTCTTCAGGCCCACGACCGCCGCCTTGATGACGTTCAGGGCGTTGTCCGAACCCAATGATTTGGAAAGGATATCCTTTATCCCGGCCGCATCGCATAGGGACCTGATCGGGCCTCCGGCGATTACTCCGGTACCGGGAGAAGCCGGCTTAAGCAATACTTTACCCGCGCCATATTTCCCGATGACTTCATGAGGTATGGTCGTTCCGACGATCTCTACCTGGAACATCCTTCTCCTCGCGTCGACAAGGCCTTTCCTGATCGCTTCAGCTACTTCGTTCGCCTTGCCGTATCCGTACCCGACCTTGCCTTTCCCATCGCCGATGACGAGCAGGGCGGAAAATGACATCTTCTTGCCGCCCTTAGTGACTTTGGCTACGCGGTTTATGCTTAATACCTTCTCGCTAAACTGTTTCTCTTGTTTGTTATGTTCGGCCAATTTTCTTCTCCTGTATTACTTTCTCCAACCCTTTAGGACTAGACCCTTCCTTAATCGGATCAGGAAGGTCTGTCCTTTAGGACTAAAATTCAAGCCCGGCTTTCCTCGCGGAATCGGCCAAAGCCTTGATCCTTCCGTGATAAAGATTCCCGCCCCTGTCAAAGACCGCTTTCTTTATACCTTTCGACTGCGCTGCCTTGGCGATCATCTCTCCCAGGACTTCCGCGGCCTTAACGTTTCCGCCTGACTTGTGTTTCTCCCTGAAACTCTTGTCCATGCTGGATGCCGCGCATAGGGTAGTCCCTTCGATATCGTCGATGAGCTGCACGGAGATGTTATTTATGCTCCGATGGACCGATATCCTCGGCTTATCCTTTGTGCCGATTATCCTTCTCCTTATCCTATTATGCCGTCTTATCCTGCCTGATTCTTTATTTACAGTCATGGGTATACAACCTTCGGTTAGCCTACAGCCTTTCCTACTTTCTTTCTCACATATTCGCCGACATATCTTATACCTTTGCCTTTATAGGGCTCGGGCGGGAATATGTCCCTTATCTCGGCGGCAACTTGGCCGACCTTATGTTTATCTATTCCCTTTATGAACAACTGGGTGGGCTTTGGCGCTTCGATCACGATCCCTTCGGGGATCGGGAACTCGACCGGGTGCGAAAAACCAAGCTGCAGCACCAATTTCTTTCCGCTGACCTGTGCCCTGAAGCCTACGCCCTGTATCTCAAGTTCTTTCTGATAACCGCTTGTGACGCCCAAGACCATATTGTTGATAAGCGAGCGGGTAAGGCCGTGTAAGGCGCCTACATTCTTAAACAATTCGCCGCTCTCATGGGGCGTAACGATAACCTGCTCCCCTTTTACCTCAACCTTAATCGCGGGATGCACCTGTTGTGAAAGTTTACCTTTCGGCCCTTCCACGAGAACGGTATCGCCGTTTACGCCGATCTTCACGCCTTTGAGTATCGGGATCGGTTTCTTACCTACTCTTGACATTTTTCACCTTTACCAAAAATAGCACAGTATTTCGCCGCCCACTTTAAGTTCGCGGGCTTCTTTATTGGTCATTACCCCTTTGGAGGTCGAGATGACGGCTATTCCCAGACCGCGCAATACATTCGGTATCTTATTATAGGACGTGTAGACCTTTAACCCCGGTTTCGATACTTTCCTTACGTTCTTTATGACGCTGCGATTCGATGCGTATTTCAGGTAGACGCGTATCTTGCGTGACGCCTCGAGCGGCTTAAAGTCGGAGATATAACCTTCCCTTTTTATTATCTCGAGGATCTCTTTATTCATCTTTGACTGCACGACATCGACAGTCTCTTTTTTTGCGCGAGTCGCGTTCCTTATCAGTGTCAAAAAATCAGCTATCGGATCTGTAATGGACATTTCTATTCCTTTTGGATTTTTACCAGCTTGCTTTTGTTATGCCGGGTATCTCACCCTTCGAAGCCAATTCCCTGAAACATATACGGCATAGCTCGAACCTGCGCAGATAACCGCCCGACCTGCCGCAGAGGCGGCATCTGTTGTATTTCCTCGCCGAAAATTTAGCCGGCCTCTTCCATTTCTCTATCAAAGATTTTTTAGCCATATCCTAACCTTGTTTTCTGAAGGGCATACCGAAAAGACGCAGCAGCTCCCTCGCCTCATCATTCGATCTTGCGCTCGTTACCACTATCACGTCCATCCCCTGCACCTTCGAGACCTTGTCGGCATCTATCTCCGGGAATATCGCCTGTTCGCGCAGGCCGAGAGCGTAATTGCCCGACCCGTCAAAGGTATCCGACGATACGCCGCGGAAGTCCTTGATCCTGGGAAGGGCGATATTGATAAGCCTGTCCAGGAATTCATACATCTTGGCGCCGCGCAAGGTGACTTTGCATCCTATGGGAGAACCCTGCTGTATCTTGAAATTCGCGATAGATTTCTTCGCGCGCGTTATTACCGGCTTCTGCCCGGCTATGGTCGTGAGGTCAGCAAGCGCGGCCTCAAGTATCTTTATATCCTTCGCGCCCTCTCCGACCCCCATGTTTATAACGACCTTCTTTATGCGGGGTACCTGAAAGACATTCTTGAATCCGAATTTTTTGGCCAGTTGCGGCATCACTTCCTTATGGTAGAATTCAACGAGCCTGGGTGTAATGGTAGCCGTTTTCATCAGGCCAGCGCCTCCTTGCATTTAATGCATATCCTTGTTTTCTTGCCGTCCTTACCGGACGCAATGCCGACCCTCACCGGCTTGCTGCATTTGGGGCAGACCGGCATAAGATTAGGCAGCGCTATCGGGCTTTCGATCTGTATGATGCCGCCCTGCGGATTTTTCTGTGTCTTGTGGGCATGTTTCTTGACGAAATTTCGGCCTTCGACAATGGCTTTCCCGGCGGCATGCAGGACCTTCATAACTCGCCCGGTCTTGCCGTTGTCCTTGCCTTTGATTATCATCACCGTATCATTCTTCCTGATCCTTATCATCTATATTACCTCTGGAGCCAACGATATGATCTTAGAGAAGCCCCTGTCGCGCAATTCCCTTGCCACGGG
>MHHC01000006.1 GCA_001805885.1 Omnitrophica WOR_2 bacterium RIFCSPLOWO2_12_FULL_51_24 | reverse complement strand
TTTTCGACCTTATATTGCTTCCCGCCTGTCAATATTACGGCGTACATAGAAACCTCCTTAATGAGCCCCTGCAACTATACGCTGCGCAGATTTCTGCGAAATCTGCTTGCAGTTGCGGGGCGAATTAATCCCGAAGCCTGCGCAGAAAATTCTAAAAGAATTTTCAAGCGTCTAGGCAAGGGATAAAGTATCGTATCATCTTCATTCGAGTTTTCTAGTGAATGTCGTGAAATTATACCTTAAAACGGCGTGGGTGTCAATTAATTTCCCGCTTATAGATGTAGCGAAATACGGAGCATTACCTGCCGACCAGTCAATCGGTTCGCTCGGGCTGTTTTTGTTCCTTGTCCCGAGGTATCTCGAGACCTACGGAACAAATCGCCTCTTCGCTCACCGGATTGCCTGGTCGGCATACCAAGTTAAGGGATTCCTGCCGCTCGGACTAAGAAAACTCTGTGAAAAACACCAAAACCTCCACGCCGTATATTAATCTGTAGTGACCTTAAAATAATTAGCCTCCCTGTCCCTCATTATTTAATGTTTTAGCCATCGACTTTTGTCGGATCCGTTAATCTTAACTTGAAACCCTAATCTATTAATCAATTCGATTTCCAATTTTAGTAAATCTTCAACACTTATGTTGTAATATTTGCTTGTATCTTTTAGCTTGTGAAAGTGGGTATCTTCGAATCCCCATCGATATCTAAGTGCATTAAACTCCTTTGTTTTAAGCTCAGTAGGCTTTTTTGAAGTAAAAAATGTGTTAAAATCCTCGAGTATATTCAATTCTATTTCATCTATTTTTTTAACTTTTCTTCTCCCAAATAATCTACTGAATTCTTTTACTGAAGGCGATCTTTGATGTTCTGCGCGAAATAACTGAAATAACTTTATCACTTCAATTAAAACAAGGATAAGGTCAAACGGTATGGGTTCTATCAAGTGTTCTGATAATGACTCGATCAGATATTTCTCTTCGAATCGATTACCTCTTTGTCGATTGCAAGTTTTACACAAGAGTCTGACATTATGCTCATCTGAGCACCCGCCTTTTGACCATGGTATTATATGGTCAAATTCTACATCTTCATCTCTTACTGATTGGCCACATTCAGAGCAAATCTGGTTTTCACGCTTTAATACTTTAAATTGAACGTTACGCGGAATTGATCTGCTAATGTTTCTTAATTCTTTAGTTTCGGTTAAGGGTTCAGCGACAAAAAACACAGGACAATCATGACCAAATATACGACAACTTTTATCATCTGGTTTCAGCTTTAACGGGAGTTGCTCAACCAAGGGCCCATATGGACAATATTTGATTTCCCAGCAAGGTTTACAAGCTGCTTTTACTCGCTTGCTCCAATTAATTGATTTTGCCCACAACTGTAGAGGGCCGTGCGATGTCTTATTATTTTTGTTTTTCTTCATTTTATTAGGTGTGACATTTGCTTTGAGAGACTCCACTTATTCGGCCTGTCCCTTTTTGACGCGTCCCCATTATTCCATTTTGAGGGAGGGTAAATACGTAATTAAGTATACTGTCACTGAAACTATTTTTGAAAATAATGCCTATTCGATCTACTAAAAAGAACCATGATATTGGCCGCTAGAAAACCAAATATAAGTTGCGAAAATAGCATTAAAGGAAAATTAATAGCTGTATTAGGACTAATCAATAAAAACATTTGCCTGCAACTAAAAAAAAGTACTAGTAACCATTGTAATAACAACAAAACACAAAGTACGCCAACTATAACTCTTGCTTTCTTCCAGATCAAACAGATTGCGTTAACAAGAGATATAACTACGTTTTCAAAAAAGAATATCGATCCTCCAACAATATATAAAACATGCCAGCTGTCGAGTGAATCCCGATAATTTGAGGTATCAACAATAAAAGGGAAGATAACAAAATAAATGAATGTGATAATCCAGCCTATTCCTAATCCAGCAACTACATTCAGTCGCTTACTCACTTTTTGTTCTGTCATCCCTAATTTATTAGATCAGTTTTATCTCTTCGACGTGCAGCAGCGGGTCGGCTTTGACGATTATCCGGGCGTGGAAGGTGCGCTCGATCGCCTCTATCGCCTGGCGGTCCTCGTTAAACAAGCGCGAGGTGACCTCGGGATTTACGTGAAGTTCGACCTGTTTCTTCTTCGTCTCTTTGAGATATTTTTTGACCTTCCTCAATGCCTGGATAGAGACGGTCGAGACGGATTTTATAAGGCCCCTGCCCTGGCAATACGGGCATTCCCTGAACGACATGCTCTCGACGCTGCGCCTCATCCTCTGGCGCGTCATCTCGACGAGGCAGATCTCTGAGAGCGGCGAGACGTCGGTCTTAGCCTTGTCACGCTTTAAGGAATCTATGAGCGCCTCGAAGACCTTGCGCCTTTTCCCGGCCTGCATCATATCTATGAAATCTATGACGATGATCCCGCCGAGGTCGCGCAGCCTTATCTGGCGGGCCACCTCTCTGGCGGCCTCCATATTTACGGCGAAGGCCGTCTCCTCGAGGCTCTTCTTCTCGGTGAATTTTCCGCTGTTGACGTCTATCGCGACGAGCCCTTCGGTCGGCTCGATGATTATATATCCGCCGCATCTCAGCGGGACTTTCCTTTCAAATATCTTCTCGACCTCTTTCTCTATCATCTTCCTGTCATAGAGAGGGATATCGCCTTCGTAAAGCTCGACCTTTGCCCGCAGATGCGGCGCGACCGCGCTCAGGAAATGCTGTATCTTCCTGTATTCGTCGCGGTTATCGATCACCAATTTCTCGACGTCCTCGGTAAGGTAATCGCGGGCGACCCTTAAGGTCAGGTCATACTCCTCGTGCAATTGAGCCGGCGAGGCCTTCTTCGCCGCGCCTATCTTTATTTTGCGCCAGATACCCAGAAGGTATTTGAGGTCCCTTCCTAACTCGCGTTTCGACTGCCCTATGCCCGCGGTCCTTATTATCACGCCCATCTCTTTCGGGACTTCAAGCCCCCTTAATATCTCTTTGAGCCGCACGCGTTCCTTATCATCTGATATGCGGCGGGAAATTCCCAAATGCCTGTCAAAAGGCAACAGGACTATATAGCGGCCCGGCAATGAAATATGCGTCGTAAGGCGCGCGCCCTTCGTGCCGAACGGCTCCTTCGTGATCTGGACCAGGACCTCCTGTCCCTTTTTGACAAGCTGGTCGATAGATTGGTGCGGCTGTATGCCCCTCGGGGGTTTCAGCTCTTCCTCTTCCTTATCGAGGGATTCGAATTCCATGCCGAGCCCTACGATATCCGCGAGATACAGGTAACCGTTCTTCTCGAGGCCGAGGCCGACGAACGCGGCCTTGACCGCCGGCACGACAGAGTTTACCCTGCCTTTAAAGACATTGCCTACGAGACGCTTTTCGCCTATCCTCTCGACCGAGAACTCCTCGAGGATCTTGTTCTCGAGTATCGCGAGTCTCTTCTCCTGCGGCTCGATATTGATCAAGATTTCTTTTCCCATTAATTTATTTCCTCTATATTTTTAATTACTATCCCCTCAGGCAATTGCGCCTGTAATCTATTTCCGAAATCCTCTTTCGATATCAAACCTTTAATATGGAAGACCGCTTCCTCCGATTCGCTCTCCGCGCCAAGTTTCAACGCGCGTTTAAAGCTTATCTTAGGACGTGGGCTGAACCCCTGTGATATTATGAGTGGTATCTCGGCCCGGCGCGCTGCGCGCTGGAATAGCCGGACGAGATCAAGATGGGATATGAACTTCATCTGGTATTTCTTTGCAAATACGACCCGATACTTATTCAACCTGGCCCTTGATGGCCTTCACGTCCTTCTTCAGGTCGGCGATCTCCTTGCGCAGTTTCGCGAGTTCGGCGAGGATCGCCAACTGTTCCCTGTGCAGGACGCCGGTCGTGTCCGTTATGAGAAGATCCGTCCCTTTCGCCGCTTCGGTCCCGTACGGGGCCATCCGGGTAGCATTCCGAAAGTCGCTGTCGAAGTCAGCATTATTATAATCCTGCGCCTTTAACGGAAGGAGAAAGACCGACATAAACACTAAAACCGTAAAAAACCTTTTCACCTCATCCTCCTTAATTCGTCCCGCATTTGCGGGGCGAATTAACCCCGAAGCCTGCGCAGAAAATTATGAAAGAATTTTCAAGCGTATAGGCAAGGGGTAGATTATTTTTTGATATAACCCATATTCCCCTTGCTGAATCCCTCGGCGGGCACTGCGGCGCCCGGTTTCCCCTTTTTCTTGTCTTCATTCTTATTATTTTTCTTCACCGGCTCTGGAACGGGGATGACATTGGCTTCTCCGGCATCGACAGCCTGCTTGACCATCGCCATCTCCTGTTCGGTAAGTTCGCCCGGCCTGATGATCCTCGCGGTAATGAAAATAAGCAAGTCTATTTTCGTAACCTTGTTCGTCGCGCGCGAGAAGAGATTGCCTATTATAGGGATATCGCCCAATACCGGGATGCCGACCCTGCCTTTTGATTTCACGTCTTTCAATAATCCGCCGATCATAACAGTCTCCCCATCCTGCATCAGGATCTGCGTTTCGGCTTCCCTGGTCAGGAGTATCGGATATGCATTAGCGGTTACAGTATTGGTGTAAGATGAAACGACAGGATGCACTATCATGTTGATGTATTTCTCGTCACCGCTTACCTGCGGGACGACGTACAACTGTATCCCGACGTCCTGATAATAGGCGAGCGTTATTGTCGCCGTGCCCGACGTACCGGAGATATTCGACTCGATAATAGGATATTTCTGCCCTATCAGGATAAGCGCTTCCTGACCGGACAGCGTGAGTATCTTCGGAGCGGATAGGGTGTTGGTCCTCACGTCTTCTTCGAGGGCGTGGAGCATCGCCTCCATCTGTGTTCCCCACAACTTCTGAAACAATAACTGGAGCCCCGCATTAGACGGGCTTAAGTTCGTAGCCAAGGGGACAAAATTAGACGGACTAAAACCACGCACGTCGCCGGGCTCTGTCGATGAATAGTTACTTCCCGATACCGTGCTTCCTGTACGGTTACTGTGGCCACCCAAAGTTACGGGGACGCCGCCAAGCAGCGCTCCGGTGGCGTCGGTCAGAGCGGCGTGATTCTGCAGCCTGGTGCCGGTGCTCCATTCAACGCCCAGGTCCCTGAGGACATCCTTATCGACTTCCATTATCCTCGCCTCTATAAGGACCTGAGTCGGCTTGACGTCTATCTCTTTTAATATCTTCGCAAGCCTATCAAGGAAGGTCGGCGTATCGGTTATCACTAACGAGCGCGACCTCGCGTTTTCCCTCGCCCTTCTCTCTTTGCCCTCCTCTGACGACGTGCCGCCGGCGACAGCGGCGCCTATCTTCCAGCCTTTTTGTCCGGTTATCTCCAGGACCGATATTTTACCCTGAGGAGAGAGCTGAGGTTCAAGCATCTTCTTGGCGTCCGCGGCATCGAGGTATTGCAGCATGAATACCTTGCTTGTAACGCCTTCTATCTCGATCAATTCTTTCTTTTTTTCCCTTCTCTCCTTCAGCGCGTCTACAGTCGAGACCGAAATTATATTTCCTTCGCGTTCGTAAGCGAAACCGTAGGTGCTGAGGATAACCTGCAGCGCCTGCTCCCAGGGCACATCGACCAACCGGATAGTGACCGTCCCGACGACTTCCTTTCCGGCGATGATATTTACGCCGCTCTTGTAAGCTAATACGCGGAGGATATTCTGTATATCCGCGTCCTTGAAATCAAGGGTCACATTATTCTCGTTCCCCTCTCTGCTCTTCTCTGTCTCTTGAGGTATCACTTGAGTTTGGACCTCAGGTTCCGGGACCGGCGCCGGTGAAGGCTGCTCGACCAAAACCTCGGAGGGCGCGGACTCGCCATATGCGCCTGCCGGAAAAACCGCGATCGTAAATAAGATACCTATAAACAAAAACTTGTTTGACATGTTATTCCTCCTCGCTCCTTAAATTTATGACTGATTCTTCATTGCCTCTCTCGAGGATCACCCTCGATTTTTCTATAGCTTTTACCTTATAGTCTCCCAATAAATCCCCGGCCCTCACGACCGATCCGCCTAAAACAGCGTAGGAATCTCCCTTCCGGGACCAGACTATCCCCTCCAGATTTAATTCGACGGTAGTGGACACCGGCCTGACTTCCGGGAGTAAATTCCCGTCCCTGTCGACCAACGGCCTGAACGGATCGCGTTTATTCTTCGGATCATATTTGAAATTTTCGCTCCATAGCAGGGCCGGCAAGATCACGATAACGGTTAAGGATATTATCAACGCCTTGATCCTCATTTTGCCGGGGTCTCCTCGCGTAAAACATAAGCTACGATCGAAAGCCTCGCGCTATGGTTCTGGATGTCGGCTGTATTCGCCTTTATCTCTATCTCTCCGACCGACATTATATTATCAGAAGTCTCTACCTTGTTTATGAATTCGCCTAACGCGTGATAGCCTCCCTTTGTCTCAACATGGATGGGAATCTCCATATATATCGCCGCGGATTTTTTTGGGGCTTCCGGTTTTGCCCCCGGTTTCACCGGGGCGGCGACCTTGGCTTTTGCCGCTTCTGCGGGCTTCTCGGTCCGTAGAGGTTCTATCTTTATTATCTTCACTTTGCTCTCGTAAGCGACCTCCGCGATCTTCTGCAGGATATTAGGCATCTCGCGATACGGCGGCAATGCTTTTTCGTAATCTTTTAGTTTTCCCTGCATCGAAGCCAAGCGCGCCTGAAGCTGGGATTTGCTTGCTACAAGCGCCTGGTCCTTTTTAAGCGTCTCCTGTTCCTTGACTATCTCTTTCTTCAGGCTGCCTAATTTGCGGAAGGAAGGCGCCATCGCGAATTGTATCAGGCTGAATACAACTATAAAAGCCGCTATGCCTATAAGCGTTATCTTCTTTAGATCGGATTTTGAAATATTTGAAGGCCTGGGCATCCTGCTATAACTCCTTTCCCTTCTTCAAATGACAGATTATGACGAAATCCATTATCTCGGTATTCTGCACCTTCCTGCGCTCTACTTTCGCGAGTTCAATATCATCGAAGTCGGATGAGAAGGATTCGTTCTCTTTCAGCGAATTGACGAATTTGCTTATCGAGCCTTCCCCGCTGTCCCCGATGACGATATTGGAACCCTCGATGATCAACGTTTCTTTCGAGACCTTCACGTTTATGCTCCTCAGCCATATACCGGAGACCATCGAATCCGAAAGGTCGTTCAGTTTTTTGGCAGCATCGAACCTTGAGTTCAATAACTTGCCGATGACCTCGACTCTCGAGGATATCTCCCTGAGGCTGCTATCGATAGTCATCGCATCTTTATTTGAAGCGGCGATCGAAGCTATCTTCTTCTTCAGCGAGTCACGGGAGACGCTCTTTACCTGAATAAAGAGCCACAAAAGGACCTGTATCGCGATCAGGAGACAAACAACACCTGCCGCGACCGGGATGATCGGCAGGGAAGGAAGTTTCATCGGTTCCTTCTTCTTGACGCGCAGTTCCGGTGGTAAAAGGTTTATCTCTATCATCGTCTACCGCCTTATCGCAAGCCCTACGCACACGGCCAGCCGGCCGGAGGCATCCTTGAGGGCCTGCGCATCTACTTTAGGAGAAACGCTTAAAATCTTTGTCGGGTCCCACGCCGAGACCTCAAGCCCGAAAGCCTGCGAGAAACGCTGCAGCAACGGCGTCTCTTCGGCGCCGCCGCCGCTCACATATATGCCGTCTATCCCCTTGCCGAACTGGTTCTCATAATAGTCGAATGAAAGGCGCACCTGATTTTCGAGCGTATCTATGCTTTTGACTTCTACCGGGATATCGCGGGTAAAATTAAGGACCTCGTTCTTCAGTATGCAGACGTTGGTCATGCTCGCGCCGATATTCAAGAGGGCGATAGTCTTATCTTTTCCCACGCCGGGGTTGTTGAAAATGAAAGCGTTCGTTACCGCGATGGCATCGCAGTCGATAGCCTCGGCCTCTAACCCCGCTTCTTTGATATAGCCGAGGTACTCGTCCACAAGGTCCTTCTTCGAAGCTACTATCAGGACCTTCATCTTGTTGCCTTCGGTATTCTGGTCTATTACCTGCGCGTCTATATATACCTCGTTTATATTGAAGGGTATGTGTTTTTCGGCCTCGAATTGAAGGGCGGATTTTAATTCGCTCTCGCTCATCTTCGGGAAAAGCACCTGGCGGACAACGACGCTTTGTCCCGAGACGGATATCGTTACGTTTTGGATTTTCGTTTCCGAAGAGGCGATTGCGCGCTTTACCGCCTCGATGATCTTTTCTTTTGACCGTTCCCCATCAATCGATTGAACGGCGAAAAAATCGAGCTGAAATCCTCCGGTCTTTTGCCCTGATAGGGCCAATACCTTTACCGAGGAAGTGCCGATATCGAGACCGACTCTAGTCTTTGTCTTGTTCAGATTCAAAAACGGCAGCTTGATCTCTTTCATGGCCTATTCCACCGGACTTCGTTCGAGTTTATCCCGGATTTTTCATTAGAAAAATCCGCCCTGAGCCTGTCCGCCAAGCGGACGTGCGAGGGGCTGCAAGACCAAACTCGACGAGAGTTTGGTCTGTTTTGCCCTGATAAATTCGTAGAATTTCTCAGGACTAGTCCTGGGCAATCTTTCCAGATTGACCAGGGCAGGGTATCCCAAATTTTGCAGCTGTACAAAATAGTGAGATCTAAAAATCCGGGATTACCTCGTAAAATCGGCAAATCCTCGTCGGATTTGCCGAACAACCCCTTCGGGGCAAATTTTGCTATTGCAAAATTTGGGATTATGCGGGATGTGAGAAAAGCAGGAATGGCAACGGTCGCCAATATGGATATGATGGCAATAACTATCATTATTTCAACGAGGGTAAAGCCGTTGTATGATAGTTTTTCTTTTCCCATTGAGTTTTAGTTTATATTTTTCGCGCAAAAAAGTCAAGGAAATTTGTGAATTTTTACGGGATCGGCTCTTCCCTCCAGGATATGAGCTGGACCTCCGTACTCGGGTTGATGTTCCTTCTTATCGCGTCCATATATGTCGCATTATAATCTACTTTCGCATTACCTCTTAAGGTAACGTAGTCTCCGGCCCAGATCCCGCCATTTACGTTCAAAGAATTACCGCCGCCCTTGTTCTGAAAATAACCTCTTGTGTAAACACATCCGTCTATTGAGGCGTTTCCTCCGAGCTCAACGTTATCGATGACGTCACCGCCGACGATTATGAATCCGCCGGCGACAAGGTTACCCCTCAATATAAGGTCGCTCTCGATGTAAACGACATTAGGGATCCAGTTCAAGGGATCCGGGTCACTATTATCGAACCAGAAACTCGTCGGGAAATCTTTCACTCCTATATCGGCTGCGGTAAAGAGGTTATTTTGGCCGCTGGGCTGTATCTGGCTGACCGCTATCTGGCGCAGGTATTGAAAATCCAAGAGAGCTAACGGAGAGATACTTGGATCGTGCGTTATGTCCTCCTCGGGTATCCGTTCTTCTCCCTGGATTTCATCCGCATAAATGACTTTTCCGTTTACTTCGTAAGAATTACCTATAAAAGT
>MHHC01000005.1 GCA_001805885.1 Omnitrophica WOR_2 bacterium RIFCSPLOWO2_12_FULL_51_24 | reverse complement strand
AAAACGGCAATAGGGTGCTATTTATTGAAAATACCGGCGTGCGCTCGCCGGGCTTAAAAGATATATACAGGCTAAAGAAACGTTTCGGGGATTATTTTAAAGGAATTAAAGGCATAAGGAAAGAGATGGACGGCCTCTATGTGTATTCTCCGATCGTTCTGCCTTTTCCTTATTCGCGTATAGCCAGACAAATAAATAAGCTTATATTATTTTCTGTTATCAATAGGTGGATGAAAGTGATGAGTTTTTCAAACCCGATCGTATGGACATTCCTTCCGACGGGTATTACGTTAGATGTGATCAACGGCATCAATAAAAAACTCCTGGTATATTATTGCATAGATAATTTCGCAGTTAGTTCCGCGTCGGCAAAGAAAGTAAAAAATACCGAAGAAAAATTATTAAAAATATCTGATGCAGTATTTGTAACTTCCAAGGCGCTTCATGACCATTGCATTAAATACAGCAATAAAGTGACAATATTCCCCTTTGGAGTAAATATTGATAATTTTGAAAAAGTAAGGGTTACTGATACCCAGCCGCCCGAAGAGTTAAAAGATATCAAAAAGCCCATAGTCGGTTACGTGGGCGGTATCCACAAATGGGTTGACCGGGAATTAGTGAAGTTTTTGGCGCTTAACCGCCCCGATCACTCCTTTGTTTTTGTAGGGCCATTACAGACAGATGTAGCTTCTTTGGCGGAAATCAAGAACATTTATTTTCTGGGTAACAAAAAACACAGCGAACTACCTAACCTTGTTAAGAATTTTTCCGTTGCGATTATACCTTATCTTATTACCGAGTACACTAAAAATGTTTATCCTACGAAATTAAACGAATACTTGGCTATGGGTAAACCCGTGATCTCCACCGGGTTACCCGAAATCAAACTATTCAATAAAAAGTATGAAAATATAGTAGTAATTGGAAACAATCCACGGGAATTTGCGGAAGGTATAGATATGGCGCTTAAGGAGGACAACAAGGAGATAACTAAAAGACGCACTGAGATCGCCGCCGAAAACAGCTGGAAAAGCCGGATCGAGCAAATGAGCCGCATCATAGAAAACGCCGTTGAAAAAAAGATGGTTCAAAGCGAAGCCGACTGGAAGGAAAACTTACTTGTTTTTTATCACACAACAAGAAGGCATTTAGTGCGTTTTGCGGCAGCTTTAGCAATTATTTATTTTTTGATTTTCTACACTCCTGCCATCTGGTTTTTAGCAGAGCCGCTTAAGATAACCGACACTCCGCATAAAGCGGACGCAATAGTGGTATTTGCAGGAGGGGTAGGTGAATCAGGGCAGGCCGGTCAAGGTTATCTGGAGAGAGTCGAGCGTGCCGTCGAACTATATAAATCCGGGTTCGCAAAAAATATCATTTTTTCATCGGGGTATATGTATGTTTTTAAAGAACCGCTGGTTATGAAAGCCCTTGCAGTCTCGTTGGGAGTGCCGGCGGAAGCGATTATTTTGGAAGATAGGGCGGGGGACACCTATGAAAATGTCAAATTCTCTGAAAAGATTTTGAAAGATAAGGGATGGAATGAAATTCTATTGGTCAGCTCCCCTTATCACATGCGGCGTGTTTCCTTGGTATTTAAAAAGATCGGAAAAGAGACAAAAGTATTATATGTCCCTATATCGCGGAGCTCGTTTTACAGCCATAAAACAAGGAATTGGAGACAAATCGATTTTAAACAGATCGAAGGTATATTCCGCGAATATTCGGCAATAATTTATTATTGGTGGAAAGGCTACATTTAAACAAAGGATGAAAATCCTCAGAATTATCACCCGGCTGAACGTCGGAGGGCCCGCCATACATACAATTCTCTTGACGCAAGCCCTAAATAATGAACTTTATAAGTCAATTTTGATCACCGGCAGAGTCGGGATTGACGAAAAGGATATGGGCTATTTAGCCGGAGAAAGAGGCGTAGAACCGCTGATCATACCGGAATTAGAACGTAAGATCAATCCGATAAAGGATATTATAGCGTTATGGAAAATATATTTTATCATGCGGCGGGAGAGGCCGGATATAGTGCATACTCATACGGCCAAGGCAGGGGCGCTGGGAAGAATCGCGGCTGTTTTAGCGGGAATCCCCGTGAGGATACATACCTTTCACGGCCATATATTTGAGAGTTATTTCAACAGCTTTTCTGCCGGTGTTTTTATTTTCATCGAGAGATTTTTGGCATTTTTTTCCAAATACATAGTGGTAGTCAGCGAGGCGCAGAAAGAGGAGATAGTCAAAAAGTATAAGATAGCAAAGGATAAAAAGGTAAAAGTCGTGCCTTTAGGCCTAGATTTGGACAGGCTTTCTTTGATCGTATCAAAGAGAGGAAAGTTAAGAGGCGAGATGTGTATCGGTAATGACTGCGTCCTGATAGGGATAATAGGAAGGCTCGTCCCGGTCAAGAACCATAGGATGTTTTTGGATGCCTGCAAGAAGTTATTCGATCTGGCAGGCGGCCTCGATATAAGGTGTATTCTCATTGGAGACGGGGAAGAAAGGACCGGGCTTGAAGGATACGCGAGGAAACTAGGCATTCAGGAGAAAGTCGTCTTTAGCGGTTGGAAAAAAGAGATGGCCGATGTGTATGCGGACCTGGATATTGTCGCCCTCACATCGCTTAACGAAGGCACGCCAGTAGCTTTAATAGAGGCGCTTGCCTCAGGCAGGCCGGTCGTATCGACTGACGTAGGCGGCGTGAAGGATGTAGTGGAAGACGGGATAAACGGCTATCTCGTCGCTTTGGGGGATGCCTCGGGTCTCGCAAGATGCCTCCTTGAGCTGGCGGGGGATCCGGAAAAGAGGCGCGCGTTCGGCAGGAACGGCCGCCAGAAAGTCTTGCGGAGATATTCCAAGGAGCGCCTTGTAAAAGATATAAAGGCCCTTTACGAAGAGGCGCTTGGCGGGAGGGATTGATATATTGCAAAAATGAGCGAAATAAATTATAATATAGCCCTACAAAAGGAACCAAGACCATGCATTACCTGATCACCGGAGGAGCCGGTTTCATCGGTTCCCATCTTTCAGACAAACTGGTGGGCGAAGGGCATAAGGTGACCGTTCTCGATAACCTTTCGACCGGCAAGTACGAGAATATCAAGCACCTCGAGGGAAATCAAAATTTCCATCTGGTCGTTGGCACTATACTCAACGAGTTTCTGGTCGATAAGCTCGCCGAACGCTGCGACGCGATATTTCATCTGGCCGCCGCCGTGGGAGTAGAGCTTATTGTGAACTATCCCCTGGAATCCCTTACGACGAATATAAAAGGCAGCGAGATCGTCCTGGAAATGGCATACCGCTATCATAAGAAGGTCCTTATTACGTCAACATCCGAGATCTACGGGAAGAACACGCAGGGGCCGTTAAAGGAGGACCAGGACAGGATACTCGGCTCACCCATGAAATCCAGATGGAGTTATTCGACTGCCAAGGCGGTCGATGAGATACTCGCTTATGTGTATTGGAAAGAGAAGAATGTCCCGGCCACGATAGTCAGGCTTTTTAATACCGTCGGGCCGAGACAGTCCGGCGCGTACGGCATGGTCGTCCCGAGGTTCGTTACACAGGCTCTGCATAATGAAGATATCACCGTTTACGGTTCGGGAAAGCAATCCAGGTGTTTTCTGCACGTCAGGGATGTAGTCGACGCACTGCCTAGAATCATCGAGAACCAAAAGGCCTATGGACAGGTCTTCAATATCGGGAGCCAGGAGGAGATAACGATAGAAGGCCTGGCCCAAAAGGTCATAGAGATAACCGGAAGCCGCTCGAAGGTCATCCGCATACCTTACGAGGAGGCCTATGAGGAGGGCTTCGAGGACATGGAGAGAAGGGTCCCTGACACGACGAAGATACATGATCTCATAGGGTTCAAACCCACTGCTGATCTAAAGACTATCATCGAAGATGTTGTAAGGTATACAAAGGAAAAGGGCTAAAGGTGAAATTCGCATACCTGTTCCTTACGGCATTTTTTATCAGTTTTCTGCTTACGCCGCTCATCAAGTTAATAGCGGCGCGCGCCGGCATAGTGGCCAAACCCAAGGAGGACAGGTGGCACAAGAAAGTGATCCCCCTTATGGGCGGAGTGGCCATATACACCGCATTTCTGGTAACCTATCTAGTATATCTCAGGGGCGCAAAAGGAGGACTTGGGCTACTACTGGGTAGCACCTCGATATTTTTACTGGGAATGACAGATGACCTCAGGGGACTGAGTCCGCAGGCCAAGCTCATCGGCCAGATAGTCTGTGCTTCCCTGGCCGTCGTGTCCGGCGTAACGACAAATATAATCCCCCCCGTAATAGCTATACCGCTTACTATCCTTTGGATTGTAGGTATAACCAATTCCTTTAACCTGCTTGACAATATGGACGGCCTCTCATCTGGCGTGGCCGCCATAGCTTCATTTACCGTCTTTGCCTGCGCCCTGGCGCTCAAGAATTACGAGATGGCTTCCATCTCGCTGATCCTGGCCGGCGCCGCCCTTGGTTTCCTGCCGCACAATTTCTACCCGGCGAAGATATTCATGGGGGATTGCGGCGCGATGTTTTTGGGTTTCACGCTCGCTTCTATTGCCGTAATAGGGACAGGGAAAGAACTGTCGCACCTTTTTCTCGTCTTATTTATACCCGTGTTGGCGCTTGCGGTCCCGATCTTCGATATGATCTTCGTCACGGTCACCAGGACGATCGACGGCAGGTCGGTGGCGAAGGGAGGCAAAGACCATACCTCGCACAGGATGGTCTTTCTCGGTTGGCACGAGAGAAGGGCAGTCACTGCCCTGTATTTGATAGCACTCCTCTTTGGACTCGCGGCCTACATCTCTTTGCATGTGAAGACATATGTAAGCGCTATCATGGTGGCACTGCTCCTGATAGTCGTTTTTTCCCTCGGAGTATTCCTTAACCAGACAACCCGGAGAAAAGAGGAGATAGCGCCTCTGATGCCGTCGCGCGACATTTCATACTATAAAAATCAATACGAACTCATAGATTCACTTATAAAATATAAAAGGGTGATCTTCGAGGTGATGTGTGATTTCTGCCTGATCTGCATCGCTTATTTTTCCAGTTATATAATCCGTTACGAAGGCGTCATAGACAATTACAATTTCGGGCTTATAGCAAAATCGCTCCCGATTCTCATAGTCGTAAACCTGCTCGCCTTTTCTATAACGGGTGTTTACGGGAATATCTGGAGATATATAGGGCTCAATGAGATCTTGAATATAGTCAAGGGCATCATACTGGGATCCGCGGTCTCGGTCGCGGCGGTTGCGGTCGCTTTCAGGTTTTATGGTTTCTCCAGGATGATATTCATACTGGATGCCATGATACTGCTGATACTCATGTCGGCGGTAAGGATCGCCTTCAGGCTCTTCAGGGAGCAGATATTCGTTTCGCTCGATTCAAAGGGGAAGAGGATACTCATCTTCGGAGCAGGCGATACCGGCGATGCCTTCCTTCGCGAAGTGCGCAAGAACAAGACCTTTAACTATTGGCCGGTGGGATTCGTGGACGATGACCCGTCGAAACAGGGAAGGAGGATCAAGGGGGTCGCGGTCTTGGGAGTAAGGTCTGATATGCCCCAACTGGTAGACGAACATTCGATAGAAGAGGTGATAATAGCTATACCGTCGGCGAATGACAAGACGAAGGAAGATATAGAGGCGATCTGCAGGGAGAGCGGCGTAGAATATCACCAGGTAAACGGAATATATCTGAGATGAGCGCCGACACCAGGGTAAAACTGTATTCGGCCTGCGATAAGACCATCGAGTATATGCTTTATACCCTCGTCTTCTTTATTCCTACCTCAAAGAGCGTAGTCGAGGTCTTCGCCACGTTGTCGATAATGATCTGGCTCTACAAAAACGGCCTTAAAGCGTGGGAATGGGCCCTCGAAAATAAAAAATCATTCGTGCCCCCGGAATCGGGATTCGATCTTCTAAAGATACTCGCCCCCCTGGCTATTGCAGCGATGTTTCTTACATATAGTTCGATAATGATATCGATGGCGGTTATTTCCCGTCATTTTGCGATCGAAGGCGATCTCTTCGCGCCGGGAATATTTATTCCTATCGCATTATTCGCCCTGCTTCTTATTGCCATGTTTTTAATAATAACATTGGCGGTCGTGAAAAGTGATTTTGGTTTCAGCCTGAAAGCCTCAGTCTTAGCTTTTATAATAATAAGTCTGGTCACTTCTTCGTTTACGACCCAACGCTTGAGTATAAGCGCTGAGGCCTTTCTCTTCAAGACCATGGAATACCTTTTGATATTCCTTATAATGGCGGATATCATAAATACCCCGAGGCGGGTCTTTAATCTCGTCTCCGCTTTTTTGGCCGCTGCATTTTTTATCGGGTTAGACGGCATATACCAAAGGTTAACAGGCCACGACCTTTTCCGAAAATTCCCTATGTTCTTGGACATGAAAATAACCGCAGCGTTTAAAGCTCCGAATGATTTCGGCACTTACGTCGGGACAGTGCTTCCTTTGCCGCTGGCGCTCATCGCCTTTAATGTGATGAATTGGAAAAAAAAGTTAGGGCTTTTAGCGTTATCGCTGCTACTCGCAATCTGTCTGTTGCTTACTTTCGCGCGAGGCGCGTGGCTGGGATTTCTCGTGGGATTTTTATTTCTTCTTGTCTTTGTCGGCTGGAAACGCCTTGTCGCCTCGCTCGTTATCCTCGCTCTGCTGGTCTCACTAACGGTCCTGCTTGCGCCTCCCATGATAAAGGGGCAGCTGAGCTCTTTCGCCAAATTAGGAAGTGACGTTTCATCTATCGACAGGCTTTTGATATGGAGGACGGGTTGGAAGATGTTTTTAGACAGGCCGGTATTCGGCCACGGCCTCAATACATTTATGAGCGTCTTTGAGAAATACAGGCCTCCAGAGTACAAAGAAGTTGTTTATGCCCATAATTGTTTTCTTCAGATTGCCGCCGAGACAGGGATTGTAGGCCTTCTGGTCTTTTTGTGGTTCTGCGTGAGTATTTCCATCCGGGCATTCTCGAATTTTTTTGGTGCTTCCGACAGGTTCCTGAAAGCCGCCGCAATAGGAGCGGCTGCCTGTATCATAACAACTCTCACCAATAGCCTCGTCGATACTAATTTGTATTCTCTTCCGCTAGCGGTGCTTTTTTGGTCGCTATGCGGGCTCGCGGCCGCAAGGGTACAACCCGAGTAGGCTCGATTGGCCAAACCCCGCGGTATTCTTCTCGTCAGGACGGACAGGATAGGAGAGTTGCTGCTCACCACCCCGGCGTTTGGCGCGGTACGCGAGAGTTTTCCCGGCGCGAAGATAACACTCATTGTAAAGCCCTCTTCTTCGGTTGTAGTCGAAGGTAATCCCTGCATTGATTCCATCGTTAAGCTCGACCCCGGTTCCGACCTTGATTCACTTTCTAAGCGTTTGAGATTTATCCGTTTTCTGGGAGGATCGGGATTCGATATGGCCATCATCTTCAATCCAAGCAAGTTCTTCAATATCGCCGCGTTTCTCGCCGGTATACCCGTGAGGGTCGGTTATGACAGAAAACTGGGGTTCCTGCTTACGAACGCGATAGAGGATAGAAAATATCTTTGTGAGAAGCACGAGGTAGAATATAATCTCGACCTTGTAACGGCAGCCGGCGCCGGGATTTTAGACAGGAGGCTTTGTTTTCCTTTGACGGAAACAGACGAGCGCGTCGCGGAAAGGATATCGGCGCAGAATGGCATAGCCGAAAGCGCTTTCGTCGCCGTCCATCCCGGCACAAGCAATCCCGATAAGTTATGGCCGGCCGAGAGGTTCTCCCAGGTCTGCGATAAGATTATCGACGGGTTTGGGGTAAGGGTCGTTTTAGTCGGAGGCGAGGAAGAGCACAGGATCGCCGATGAAGTAAAGGCAAAGATGCGCAATGCGGCCGTAGACCTTACCGGCAGAATGGCGCTTAAGGAATTCGGGGCGTTTTTGAAGAGGTCGTCCCTTTTGCTCTCCTGTGATTCGGGCCCGGTGCATCTGGCCTCTGCGGTAGGTACGCCGGTAGTCGTTCTTTTCGGAGAAGCGCGTCCGGGCGGATCGTCAAGGAGGTGGAGTCCTTACGGCGAAGGGCAAGGTCCCGCCGCAGCGGGAAGTATCGTCGTCGGCAGGCCCAAGGTCACCGATATTACGGTTGACGATGTGTTTAAGGCGGCGAGCGGAATATTATGCAAAAAGAAATGAAGAGGATACTTATAATCAATCCCTTCGGCATAGGCGACGTGCTTTTTACGACCCCGGTCATCGAGTCTCTGAGCGCCCGGACCGGGGGATCGAGGATAGGATTTATCTGCAACCGCCGCACAGAGCCCTTGCTCAGGGTTAACCCGAAGATAGAATGGGTCTTCGTCTATGAAAAGGACGAGCTGAGGGAGCTTTGGAGGGGATCAAAGGTCGGATATATCAAAAAACTTCTTGCCCTCGTGAGGGATATCAGGGAGAAGAGATTTGATGCGGCCATCGACCTCTCGCTGAACAGGGAATACGGGTTCCTCTGCTGGCTCGCAGGGATAAAAGAAAGGATAGGGTTCAATTATAAAGGCAGGGGCAGCTGCCTGACCAAGAGGATAGAGATCAACGGTTATTACGGCAAACATGTGATAGAGTATTATCTCGGGCTTTTGCGGTTTATAGGCGTCGAGCCGATGCAACAAGAGATCCGGATATATCTTCCCGGCGAAGACAGGGAATGGGCGCGCGGATTCCTAACGGCAAACGGGGTAAGGGAAGGCGAGCCGCTTATCGGCATCGCTCCGGCCGGAGGCGCGAGCTGGGGTAAAGAAGCGGCGATAAAGCATTGGCGAACCGAGGGCTTTGCCGATGTCGCCGACCGCCTTATAGAAAAACTGGGCGCGAAAGTGATTATATTGGGGAGCGGTTCCGAGACCGGGATATGCGAAAAGGCCATAGGGGCAATGAGAAACCCGGCTGTGATAGCCTGCGGCAAGACGACACTTTTGCAGTCGGCGGCGCTGATGTCCATGTGCAGGATTGTCATTGCCAATGACGGGGGTTCGCTGCATCTGGCCGTAGCGGCCGGCGCGAAGACGGTGGGCATATTCGGGCCTGTCGATGAGAGGGTATACGGGCAGTACCCGCCGGGCGGAAGGCATAGGACCGTCAAAGAGGATATAGACTGCCGTCCCTGTTATAGGAATTTTAAGATGAAAGAGTGCGATGAGAGGAGATGCCTGGACGGGGTAAGTACCGAAGCCGTGTTTAAGGCGGCCCAGGAGGCGTTGGCGTCCGGATGAGACTCGCGTTGATATTCAACAAAGACAGGGAAGACACGATAGGCCGCTATTTCGAGCATGCTGCTGCAGGACTCGGAATAGAGTTCGATCATTTCCGGACGAGCGACACCGGTATTCCGGCCGGCTACGACCTTTACCTGCGCATAGACCACGGCGACTACAAATATGACATACCCGAGCACCTAAAACCTTCCGCCTTTTATGCGATAGATACCCATCTGGAAAAACCATATAAAAAGATAAAAGAGCAGGCCAGACATTACGGTTTCGTTTTTTGCGCGCAAAAGAACGGGGTTGTAAAGCTCAAAAGAGATATCGGTATCGAAGCCGAATGGATACCCATCGCCTGCGACCCTGAGATACATAAGGACCTTAACATCGAGCGGAAGCTCGATATCGCCTTCGTCGGGACAGAGGGCAAAAATAACCTAAGGGGGGAGCTTCTCAAGGCGCTCGCGCGAAGATACCCGAATAGTTATATCGGCAGGGCCGATCTACGTCTTATGTCAAATATCTACAGCAGCGCTAAGGTAGGGTTCAATTATTCGATCAACAACGATATAAACATGAGGATGTTCGAGGTCCTATCCTGCGGGGCGCTCCTTGTCACAAACAAGATAAAAGGCGGCAGCGGTTTTAACGAGCTCTTCTGCGACGGGAAAAATGCGGTGGTATACGGGAGCGGGGCAAGGTCCCGCCGGAGCGGGAGTGAATTATTCAATAAGATAGATTTTTATCTTTCGCACGCCGAGGAGAGAAAGAGGATAGCAGGAGAGGGGCATTCCCTGGCGGTTAGCCGGTATACTTATAAGGTCAGACTGAAACAAATGCTGGAGGCCTGCGGATGGAAGTAAAGTGCGACCTTGTTCTTTTGAGCTGGAATAATCTCGCTCTTCTGAAACGATGTGTTGAATCGCTG
>MHHC01000004.1 GCA_001805885.1 Omnitrophica WOR_2 bacterium RIFCSPLOWO2_12_FULL_51_24 | reverse complement strand
ACCTTCTCGGCGGTTATCATATCGGCCATCGGACAACCGGCCTCGATGACCGGAAGGAGCACTATTTTGTCGGGATTTAGTATCGTGGCGGTCTCGGCCATGAAAGTTACGCCGCAGAAGACGATGACCTTGGCATCGGTCCTGACCGCGGCCTGACTGAGCGCCAGCGAATCGCCCGTTATGTCCGCCAGTTCCTGCACCTCATCGCGCTGGTAATTATGCGAGATTATCACAGCATTGCGCTCTTTCTTCAGCTGAAGGATCTTATCTTTGAGCTGCTCGTTGTAGCTGGCGTCAGAATTCGATTGTCTGTCAAACACTTTAAGTTTTCTTTATCCTGTTCTTGCCGTCGACGAATACGATCTTAGGCTTTATCTTACGCGCCTCTTCCTCATCCGCATGGAAATAGGATATTATTATAACGGTATCGCCCTTGTGAGCCCAGCGCGCGGCCGCGCCGTTCATGCAGATAGTGCCGCTTCCCATCTTTCCGGCCAATGTGTAGGTCTCGACGCGGGAACCGTTGTTCAGGTTGACTATCTGGACGCGTTCGCCCGGAAGCATATCCGCCGCTTTGAGCAGTTTCGCGTCTATCGTGATGGAGCCGGTATATTTGAGATTCGCCTCGGTCACCGTCGCCCCGTGTATCTTCGACTTCAACATCGTCCTTAACATTTAAGCCTTCACCTCTATATTGTCTATCAGCCGCGTCTCGCCTATCCAAACCGCAACAGCCACCAATACTCCTCCTTTGATAGTTTTTATCTCCTTTAAATCCTTCGGATCTACTATTGAAATGTAATCGATCTTTGAGACTACCGGTGATAACATCTTTCGCATTTCTGATCTTATATTCGCGGCGTCCCTATCGCCTAATCTTATCAAATCCCTTGCCAGTTGTAAAGCCCGATATACCGTCGGGGCGACCCTCCTCTCGTCGGAAGAGAGGTATCCGTTGCGCGATGACATCGCCAGTCCGTCTCTCTCCCTGACCGTGGGCATGACTTTTATCCTCACGTCCATATTTAAGTCTTCGGCCATACGCTTTATCACGATCGCCTGCTGGGCATCCTTATGCCCAAAATAAGCGATATCGGGATCCGCGATGTTAAAGAGCTTGACCACTACTGTCGTGACGCCGCGAAAGTGCGTAGGCCTGAACTTCCCGCAGAGATTCTCGGTCAACCCCTTGACCTTCACATAAGTCGAATAACCTTTCGGATACATGGCCTTCACGCTGGGACAAAAAATATAATCAACGCCTTCATTTTTACATAGAACGGCGTCTTCTCGCAGGTTTCTCGGATATTCCATGTAGTCCTCGTTCGGCCCGAATTGCGCAGGATTGACAAATATACTGACTACGACCAAGTCGTTATCCTGACGAGCTCGTTTTACGAGCGAGGCGTGCCCTTCATGAAGATAACCCATCGTCGGGATTAGACCGATAGTCAGGCCTTTTCTTTTTTTACGGCTAAGTTCTTTCTTTATCTTGCTTATCGAGCGGATTATCTTCATCTTTCAAGATCTTCTAATATCTCGGCCGCGGTCTTTTTCAGTATAGGGTGAAGGGCTTCGGGTGCGATCTCGGAAAGAGGTTCTATCATAAAGCGCCTCAAATGAAGCTGCGGATGGGGGATCACAAGATCCGGGTCATCCATGACAAGGTCGTTATACAAAAGTATATCGAGGTCTATCTCCCTGGGGCCCCATTTAACTTTTGACGGCGTGCGCCCGACTTTTCCTTCCGCATCCCTTAGAAGAACAAGGAGCGCATGAGGCGTAAGCAACGTACGGATCTCCGCGGCAGCGTCGAGAAACTTATCCTGAGGCGGCCCGCCTACAGGATCGGTCTCGTAGAATTTTGAGACCTTCACCACCTCTACCATCAGGGATCCCTTGAGCTCCTCTATAGCTTTCTCGATGTTGCCGCGCCTGTCTCCCAGGTTCGAGCCAAGCGCGATGAACGCCTTTACCTTACCCATGCCGGGGCAAAGATCTCTTTATCCTCTGGACAGCGGTTTTAATTCTGTCTTTGGGGACCGTGAGGGCCATACGTATATAACCTTCGCCGTATTTCCCGAAGCCGCTGCCGGGGGTAGCTATGATGTCGGCTCTTTCAAGCAGGGCTTTTGCCATTGAGGCCGAATTGTAACCCGAAAGGACTTTGGCCCAAACATAGAATGTCGCTTTCGGTTTCGAGACCCTCCAGCCGAGCGAACTCAAGCCGTTTACCAGCGCATCGCGCCGGCCTTTATAGATCCTGTTCGCTTTTTCGACCGATCCCTGTGAACCTTCAAGAGCAGCGATGCCGGCTAATTGGATCGCCTGGAAGATCCCCGAATCGATATTCGATTTGACTTTGGCAAGGCCCTGGATAGCTTTTTTATTGCCACAGGCCCAACCTATCCTCCATCCGGTCATATTATAGGACTTCGAGAGCGAGTGGAATTCTATGGTCCTGTCTTTCGCGCCGACCATTTCGAGGATGCTCATCGGGCGGTATCTGTCGTAACGGACCTCGGAATAAGCTGCATCTGAGCATACAAGTATGTTGTTCCTGTGCGCGAAATCGAGGACCCTTTTGTAGAATTCCTCGTCGGCTACTGCGCCGGTCGGGTTATTCGGATAATTTATGAAGATCATCTTCGCCTTGTTCGCCACGCCGGACTTTATCTTGCCCAGATCCGGAAGAAAACCGTTCTCAGCCAGGAGCGGCATGAGATAGGGCACGCCGCCGGCGAATATCGTGCCGTTCTTATAAGGCGGATAACAGGGATCCGGCACGAGCACGTAGTCGCCCTGATTTACAAATGCGAGCGGGATATGCGCTATCCCCTCTTTCGAACCGATAAGCGGCAATACCTCTGTATCCGGATCAAGATGAACTTTAAACCTTTTTTTGTACCATTTCGCGATCGCTTGTCTCAATCGCGGCATCCCGGAATCTAAAGCGTAATGATGATTGGCGGGATCAAGCGCGGCTTTGTACAATGCGTTAATAATATGTTTGGGTGTCGGGAGGTCGGGATCGCCGATTCCTAAGTCGACGATATCCCTGCCTTCGGCTTTCGCCTGTCTTTTCGCTTTATCTATCTCCGCAAAAAGATACGGAGGAAGTTTAGCTAATCTCTCAGATAATTCAAAGTCTGTCATTTAATATCTCCCAGAACATCCTGCATATCATACAATTTCGCCTTTTTACCGGCGATGAATTTCGCCGCAGCTATCGCGCCCTTCGCGAAAATATCGCGTGTCTTCGCGCTGTGCGAAAGCTCTATTATGTCGTAGGGGCTCTCGAATGTGACCTTGTGGTCGCCGACTATCTCGCCCTCGCGTATCGATCTTATATCTTCGACCTCGCGCCTGGAAGCTTCCTTGACTATCTGCGCGAGTTTCTTGGCGGTACCTGACGGCGCGTCCTTCTTGTATATATGGTGCGCCTCGACCATAGTTACTTTGTAATCTTTCGACAATTTCCCCGCGGCCTCTTTGACCAGACGGAAGAGCAGGTTGACTCCTATGGACATATTAGGAGACAGGACAACGGGTATCCTATTCGCCGCTTCCTTTATCCTGTTTAACTGGTCTTCGGAAAAGCCCGTCGTCCCGATGATGATAGCTTTTTTCTGCCTTACCGCGGCATCGAGATGTTCCATCGTCGCCTCAGGCGTCGTGAAGTCTATAAGGACGTCGGCCGCCGTGATATCGCCGAGATTATCCGAGACCTTTCTGCCCGCTAGTTTCGAACCGACAGACGGATGCCCGTTCGCCTCAAGCCCGAGGACGACCTGGATGTCATTATCCTCAGCCGAGAGGTTTAAGATCCGCGCGCCCATTTTTCCGGCGCAACCGCAAACAGCTATTCTTATCATCTCAACCCCTTGTCATTCCCGCAATCTTTAAGCGGGAATCCAGACATGTTATAGATCCCCGCGTCCGCGGGGATGACATATATTATTTCCTACAAACCGTATTTCTTCAACGCGTCAGCGAGCTTTGCCAGATTCTCTTCGGACATATGGCACAAGGGGAGACGAAGTTCCGGCTCTATCATCCCCATGAGCTCCATCGCCGTCTTGACGGGTATGGGGTTCGTTTCGAGGAACATCGCCCTGACTAAAGGGAGCAATTTATAATGAAGCTCCTGAGCCTTCTTTATATCGCCTTTCTTGAATGCCGTTACCATATCCGCGACATCGCGCGGCACAATATTCGCCACGACCGATATGACACCCGCACCGCCGATAGCAAGGATAGGCAGTGTAAGCGCGTCGTCGCCGGAGAGTATCGTGAAGTCCGGGCCGCATAACGCCCTTATCCTCGATATCTGTTCGAGGTTCCCGCTCGACTCCTTCACCCCGACTATATTCTTTATCTGGGTGAGCTTCTGGAATGTCTCGGGTTCGATATTTACCGCGGTGCGCGACTGAATATTGTAAGGGATTATCGGTATTTTGACCGAATCCGCGACCGCCTTGTAATGCATGTAAAGGCCCCTCTGTGTCGGCTTATTGTAATAAGGCGACAAGAGCAGGGCCGCATCGGCGCCGGCTTTCTCGGCGTGCCTGGTCAGATCGATAGCTTCCGCCGTGGAGTTTGAACCGGTCCCGGCGATCACGGGGATCCTCTTTTTCGCGGCTTCAATGACCACCTCGATGACGCGGTTATGTTCTTCAGTCGAAAGCGTGGCGGATTCGCCGGTCGTCCCGCACGGCACTAACCCGGAGGTCCCGTTCTTTATGTGAAATTCCACCAGTTCTTTTAATTTAAGTTCGTCGACCTTTCCGCCCTTGAACGGCGTTACAAGCGCGACTATCGAACCTTCAAACATCCTTACTCCCTCCTCTTATTTATAAAGGTATCTGCCTAAAAATACCTCTCGTGCCCCGCCTTCGAGATAGACATCCGTGAAATTATCTCCGTTCTTTTTGAAATATATTTTAAGCTTATCTCGGCCCTTCGTAAGGCAGACGACCGGGCTCTTGAAATCTTTCATGGCTGCCGAAATTATACCTGAGGCGACCACGCCTGTCCCGCAGGCGAGTGTCTCGTCTTCTACGCCGCGCTCGTATGTGCGCACTCTTATTGAATTGCCTTTCTGGACTTCCACGAAATCAACGTTAGTGCCTTTCGGCGCGAATGTCTTGTGATGGCGGATCTCCCTTCCCAGCCTTTTCACATCCCACGAGTCAAGGTCTTCCACGTATATTATCGTATGCGGGACGCCGGTATTCACGAAATGCGCCATGTAATCCTCATTCTCAATGAGAAGTCTCACCTCGCGGCGCAGGTCCGTCGGATCCGGCATCTTGAGCTTTACGATATCATCGCAGACCTCAGCCTCGATTATGCCCGAAAGCGTCTCAAAATTCATTTTTTTTCCGGCGATCTTCTTCTCTTTCGCGAATAAAGCGATACACCGCGCGCCGTTCCCGCACATCTCGGCCTCACTGCCGTCCGGGTTTATTATGCGCATCCTGAAATCGGCTTTTTTAGAAGGCTCAATCGCAATGAGCCCGTCAGCGCCGACTCCGTAATTCCTGTCGCAGATCTCTCTGGCGAAAGCATGCAGCTTCAACCCGTGAATTATCTCTCTACGGTTATCAATGACGATAAAGTCATTACCGCTGGCGACCATTTTGACGAATTCTATATGGGTCATTTTAACTCTTTGGGGATATTCTCGCCTTTTATGAGGTCTTCGTATTTTTCTCTCTCGCGGACTACATGGAATTTTCCGCGTATGACCATCACCTCGGCCGCGCGCGGGCGTGAGTTGTAGTTACTGGACATGGTAAACCCGTAAGCGCCCGCCCCCATCACGGCGATCAATTCGCCGGGCTGGAACTCGGGCAGTTTCCTGTCCCTCGCGAGGACGTCGCCGCTCTCGCAGATAGGGCCCACCACATCGGCCAATATTTTTTTGCGTACAGGACGCCTTATGACGGGTAGTATCTCATGGTAAGCGTCGTAGAGAGATGGGCGCAGGAGGTCGTTCATCGCCGCGTCTGCTATCACGAAATTTTTCGACCGTGTCTTTTTGACATATGTGACTTTCGCGACCAATATGCCGCTGTTCCCGGCGATAAACCTCCCGGGTTCAAGTATAAGGCGGACATTTATCTTACGCACGAGCGGTATCACGGCCTTCGCGAAACGCGCGGCCGTCTGCGGTTTTTCTTTATTATAGATTATACCGAGGCCGCCCCCCATATTAAGCCAGTCTACCCTCGCGCCTTTTCTTCTTATATTTCCGATCAATGTGCCGATCTTGTTTATCGCCTTGCGGAATGGTTCTGCCTCCGTTATTTGAGAACCTATGTGTATATGTATGCCGCGCAGCCGGATATTCGGGTATTTCGAGGCGCCCAAAAACGTCTTCTCGACGGTCGTGAAATCGAGGCCGAATTTATTCTCGGCTCTCCCGGTCGTTATAAATTTATGCGTATGCGGGTCTATATCCGGATTGGCGCGCAGGGTGCAGTCTACCACCCTGTCGAGCTTTTTGGCGATCTTATTTATCTGCGCCAGCTCAGGCAAAGATTCGACATTAAAGAATAATATGCCCGCCCTTATCGCGTTCTCTATCTCGCGTTCGGTCTTACCGACGCTTGCATAGACTATCTTCTTCGGGTCGCATCCGACTTTCAGCGCTTTGTATAGCTCGCCGCCGGATACGACATCGAGACCTGCTCCGGCTTTTACGAGCGTCGCGACAACAGCGAGGTTCGAATTCGCTTTCATCGAGAAACAGATCAACGGATTAAGTTCAGCGAAAGCGTCGCGCAGTTTCCTGTAATGGTCGATGAGCGTCTTGTGGCTATAAAGATAAAACGGCGTCCCTGCGGCAGCAGCTATGCCGCCTATCCCCACGTCCTCGCAAAACAGCACATCACCTATATATTTGAATTCGTGCATTATCTTCCTTTTTTCCTTGATGCGACCGAGACCTTCGGGTCCAATAATTTTAACGCGTCTTTTTCAAACTTATCCGAAAATTTCTTAAGCTCAGAAAGCGTCAAGGCCGATATCCTTCTTTTCCTCTCGAGCGTCGTCGCCACCAGCTTGCCTATTACCGAATGCGCCTGCCTCGAATCTAAGCCTTTCGCGACCAGATACTCAGCCAAGTCGGTCGCGTAGAGCGATTCATCCAAAAGCGCCCTCTCGATATTCGCTTTATTGACCTTTATACCCTTTATCATTTTGGCGAATATCGACAATGCCTTACAGGCCTTCTCAACCGAATCGAATAGCGGCTGCTTGTCCCACTGCATATCCCTGTTGTATGTCAAAGGCAGACCCTTCATCATCGTCAAGACTGAGAAGAGATTCCCGTATATCCTGCCTGTCATCCCCCTTACAAGCTCGAGGAAATCCGGGTTTACCTTCTGCGGCATTATGCTTGAGCCGGTGCAAAACTGTTGGTCTATCTGTACGAACTCGAACTCGGGCGTCGTCCATAGTACGAGGTCTGACGCTATCCTCGACAGATGCATCGCAATAAGGGAAGCCGCCTCGAGCATCTCGATGACGAAATCCCTGTCAGAGACCGCGTCCATGGTGTTTTCACAAAGCGCCTTGAAGCCGAGCTGTTTGGCGACATATTTCCTGTCGATCTTAAGCGAAGTGCCGGCTAAAGCGCATGCGCCCAGCGGCATAAAATCCGCCGTGTGATAGGCATAATGAAGCTTCCTCTTATCCCTCGCGAGCATCCAGACATACGCCTCGATCTGGTCCGATAAAAGGACCGGCTGCGCGTGCTGCATATGCGTCAATCCCGGGATTATGACATCTTTATTCTCCTTCGTGAAATCGAGCAGTGAATTCTGCAAGGCCGAGACCAGGTCATATATCTCCTTCGCTTTATCCCTGCAATACATCCTCGTATCCAACGCAACCTGGTCGTTCCTCGATCTCGCGGTATGGAGCCTGAGCGCCGGCTTGCCTATCTTCTTCTCAAGCGCGTTTTGGATATTCGTATGGATATCCTCGGCCGTAAAGTCATATATAAATTTGTCCGCCTCTATCTCCTTTAATATTACGTTAAGGCCTTTTATTATGGCGCCGGCGTCTTTCTTCGGGATTATCCCGCATTTGCCGAGCATCTTCGAATGCGCGATAGAACCCAGGACGTCGTATTTCGCCAGCCGATAATCAAAATACATGCTGCACGAGAAATCCTCGAATTCAGGGTCCTGTAGCTTCTTGAACCTTCCGCCCCAAAGTTTCTTTTTCATTTTTTCGACCCCTTGTACAACCCCTTGTACGGAAGACCCCATATCTGGACAAATCCCTTCGCCAGCGATTGGTCGAACACATCACCTTCCTCGTAGGTCGCCAATTCCTTCTTATAGAGTGAATCCGGAGACTTCCTCCCGACGACGATACAATGGCCTTTATGCAGTTTCACCTTTACCGTACCATTTACGGACTTCTGCGTCTCGTCAACGAATTTATCGAGCGCTTCCTTAAGCGGCGTATACCACAGGCCGTAATAGGTAAGCTCCGCGTATTTCAGCGAGACCGCCTCCTTAAAGTGCAGTACTTCCCTGTCAAAGACAAGGCTCTCGAGCGCCTTATGCGCGCTAAAAAGCGTCCACGCGGCAGGCGCCTCGTATATCTCCCTCGACTTTATGCCGACGAGCCTGTTCTCGATCATATCGCTCCTGCCGACGCCGGCATCGCCGGCTATCTTCGAGAGCTTCAAAATAAGCGAGACACCGTCCATCGCCCTGCCGTTCAACTTGACCGGTACGCCGCCCTTGAACTCTATCTCGACATAGACAGGCTCCGCCGCCGCCTTATCTACTCCCTTTGTAAGTTGATATATATCTTCGTCAGGCGCGTAATAAGGATCTTCCAGCTTCCCACTTTCAATCGATATTCCCCATAGATTAAGATCAATCGAGTACGGCTTCTTCTTGGTCGTATCAATGGGAATATTATTCTTCTTTGCATAATCTATCTCTTCTGCCCTTGTCCTGAGCTCCCACTCCCTGACAGGCGCTAATATTTTCAAATCCGGGGCCAAAGCCCCGATAGAAACTTCAAACCTTACCTGGTCATTACCTTTACCCGTGCAACCGTGCGCTACGAAACCGGCCTTCTCTTTATGGGCCGTTTCGACGAGCCCCTTTGCGATTATCGGCCTGGATAGGGCCGTCGCCAGGAGGTACCCGCCTTCATAGACAGCGCCGGCCTTCAGCGACTTGAATACGAAGTCCTTGACGAACTCTTTCTTCAGGTCCTCGACGACGACTTTTACCGCGCCGGTCGTCAAAGCTCTCTTCTTATATACTTCAAAGTCAGACCCCCGCCTAAACGGCGGGCAGGCCTGGCCGACGTCGGCCATATAAGCGATAACGTCATAGCCCTTCTTCGTCAACCACTTTATTATGACCGAAGTATCCAGTCCGCCTGAATATGCGAGCACAACTTTTTTGTCCATCCTTTTCCTCACTTTAAAAGT
>MHHC01000003.1 GCA_001805885.1 Omnitrophica WOR_2 bacterium RIFCSPLOWO2_12_FULL_51_24 | reverse complement strand
CGTACTTTTTGCGCTCTTTCATGCGCGGATCGCGGGTCAAGAGACCGCGGCCGCGGAGAGCCGAGCGGAAGTTAGAGTCCGCCTTAAGAAGAGCGCGTGCAATGCCCAAACGCACAGCGCCCGCCTGGCTTGACACGCCGCCGCCTTCGACGTTGACAAAGACGTCGTATTTGGCTGCTGTCTGTGTTACATCAAGCGGCTCTTTAAGCACCATCCTGAGCGTCTCCCTCGGAAAATAATTATCGAGTGCCCTCTTATTGACGAGTATCTGGCCGGAGCCGGGTCTCAATATGACCCTAGCCGTCGACTCTTTCCTTCTTCCTGTTCCCTGAAATAATGCCTGCGCTTCCATCTTGCTCCTGATCAGACCTTTAAAGGTTCCGGTTTTTGGGCGGACAGGTTATGTTCCTTGCCCGCGAATACTCTCAACTTGCCCAACGCGTGCTTTCCTACCTTGTTCTTAGGAAGCATGCCCTTCACCGCGTGGGTAATGACATATTCCGGCTTCCTCACGAGCAGGTCCTCTAACATCTCGGATCTCCTGCCGCCGGGATAGCCTGAATACCAGTCATATTCTTTTGCCTTCAATTTATTCCCGGTCACTTTTATCTTGGCGGCATTTACGACAACTACGCCGTCCCCGGTATCTAAGTCCCTGCGGAACGTGGGCTTATGTTTTCCGTAAAGTACGCGTGCGACTGCCACGGCAAGCCTTCCCAAGACCTTGCCGTCGGCATCCACAATAAACCATTTTTCCTGTATTTTTTCTTCCTTTTTCACCATCTAAGACCCTTCCTTTAAGGGGATTAGGAAGGCCCTGGTCAATCTGCCCCTAGAAATCGCAAAGCGATTTCAGGGACTTAGTCCCGGAAAACCTTCGGTTTTCTCGGGGAAAAGATTGCCCAGGACTAGTCCTGAGGAATTCTTCAAATTCATCAGGGTCTATCCTTTAGGATTAGGCCTTCCTTGGCTTGGTTAACGTTAAGAAGTAAAAATTATAACATAAAACGAAGGAATGTCAAGGGAAAATTAGTCAAGCTATTGTTTGTAGCGGCCTTTATAGAACTCGAGGTTCTTTTTGATATCTTCCCTGCTTAAACCTTTTATCCAACGGTGCTCATCTTTATTCAAGACCTCGTCGACTAATTTAGGATCTTTTTCCTTTACTCCCGGTAGGAATTCGAAATAGAAGTGCTTGGCGACTTCATAGAAACCGTGCCATTGGACGAAATCCGGACCCTGCATCGATGCGCCCATACGCGCGCGCCGTCCTTCGTGGTGCCACAATTCGTAATAAATCCATTCGAGTTTCTCGTCGAACGGCGTCTTGGTAAGTTTTCCGGACTCGTATAATTTATCCATTATCGCCTTCGCCGGCTTTGCGAATTTCTCGTTATACAATGTTACCGCCTCATCATATTGTTGGTAGAAATTCTCAACCTGAGCCGGGCCGTGACATTGGCGGCAAACATCTTTCATCGACTCTCGCCGTTTTTGCCAATCCTCTAACTTGGTTGAGATAACCGGCCTAAGCGTCCACGAAATCCTATCGCCGACATCGTGAGTAACCGGCTGAGTCGGCGTTGCGCTCATATGACAGGATGCGCAGGTCGGAGATAGATAATCCTTTCCGGCGATCCATTTATCCGCATCGTTTTCTAAATTCATGTCTTTTATAAAAGCCCGGAATAGCACGCCATGCTTCGATTCATTATAAATCTCCGCTTGCGGATGGTCGGGACCCATATGGCATTTTCCGCAGTTTTCCGGCTGTCGTGCCTGCGCAACCGAAAATGTGTGGCGATAATGACAAGCGGAACATGACCCCTTGCTACCGTCGGGATTTACCCTGCCTATCCCGGTATTAGGCCAAGTCGCATGGTCTAATTTTCCGTCCTTCAATACCTTGACTTCGCTGCCGTGGCATTGGCGACAACCCAAATTCGCGGATGGACCGCCTTCCACAACTTCTCCCAGTAGATTATCCAAGGAACCGATAAACTGCGCTGCTTTTGCGTGATGGCTCTTTGAAAATTCCTTTACCTCTTTCTCGTGGCAAGCGGCGCAATCGTTCGGAGTGGGAATCGCGGATATCCACTCATCGTAGTGTTTAAACGCATCTACTTCGCCTTCATTCGCAGAATGGCAAACAGCGCAGTTCAAATCCATTTTTCCGTGCTTACTCTCTTGCCATTGTTTTACGATGCCGGGCGAGACTTTGCTATGGCAGGAGACGCAGGTCTCTTTTTTAGGTTGTTTCTGTTTTGGTTGTTCTTTCTCGGCAAAAACCGGTGGCTGCAAAAATATGAATGATACTAATAGGAAAAGGATAAATGTTTTTCTTATCATCGCGTGATTATAAAGAAAAGAAACTTCGGTGTCAATAAAAAAGGTACGGTTCATTTAGTCAAGGCCTGACTTCTTTGAGAATATTTTACAGAAGCAATAGACACATAGCCCTATTATAAAGCCCCATGAAAGCGCGATAAATACCCATCCTCCCGCGTTCATCTCTTGCCTCCGTGAGTTCCGGAAAGCTTTCTTCTCTTCCACGCAAGCTTTACCAGTACTCCCAGCACCGCAATGCATCCTATAAGCAACGATCTGATCCCCAGCACATACGGCCTGTCTGCCTCAGAGACGTTCGCCATAAGTATCTTCTCCCTGCCGTCTTGTGAAAGTATGAATGAGCCGAGTATGATGATCAGGAACACCGGCGTTATGTATCTCATTATGAATTTGTATATCCGCGGTATCCTGAATTCGGCGCCGTGATGCATCTCCTCCCAGGCCTTATCTATTCCAAAGACCCATGTAAACAAGATCGTCTCTATCGTGCCGAACAAGACGAGGCAGAAGGTCCCGCCCCAGAAATCGAGTTCGTCGACTACGCCCTTGCCGAGGAAGAATATCGCGGGCTGGCAGAGGATAAAGAATACGATCCCCAATATCCATACCGCCTTCTTCCTGTCCAGATTAAACTCGTCCTCGAGAAATGCAACGGCCGGCTGCGCAAGTGATACCGATGAGGTTATACCCGCCAGGAAAAGCATCATAAACCACAGGAAACCGAATATCGCTCCAAGCGGGATTCTTTCAAATATGAGCGGCATCGTCACAAAACCGAGGTTAAACGCCCCGCTCTCCGCTACGTCCTGCGCCCCGATAGGCCCGAAAAACACATATGCGGCGGTGATTACGATACTGCCTCCGAGGATGATCTCAGCAAACTCGTTTAGACTCACCGCAGTCAGACCCGAAAGCGTAACATCATCGGTCTTTTTAAGATAACTCGCATATGTGAGGATTACGCCGATGCCTACGCTTAAAGTAAAAAATATCTGACCTGCCGCGGCTAGCCATACTTTAGGGTCTCTAAGCGACGTAAAATCGGGATTCCATAAAAAACCGAGGCCGTTCAACGAATTCCAGGACGGCTTTGTGAAATTAGGCGCGCCCAGGGTAAGGACCCTTACGGCGATCAAGGCAGCGAAAATAAAAAGCGCGGGCATCGCGAATTTGCAGAGCCGTTCGATCCCACCCTTTATTCCGTAATATATTACGAAGAGATTCAAGAAGAACGTAATAAGAAAGAATACATAAGCCGGCTGGAGCGAATTGAAATACTGGTTATTCTCCAGCCCTTGAAAAGCATGAAGGAATGACTGCATCTGGGACTGCGTCGTTGCGCCGGCATATTTGCCGGTCAGGGCAAAAAAACTGTAAGCCAGCGTCCAGGATTCTATATAGGTATAATATATCAGTATTACGAGCGGGCCGAAGATGCCTATCACCCCGAAATACTTTATGAAACGGTTCTTCTGCCCCAGAGAATGGAATATTCCCGGCGCGGTGCCGTGCCCAAATCCGCCGCCGTAGCGCCCGAGGGACCACTCTATCCACATAAGGGGTATGCCTAATAAAAGGAGCGCCACGAAATACGGGA
This sequence comes from Omnitrophica WOR_2 bacterium RIFCSPLOWO2_12_FULL_51_24, assembly GCA_001805885.1. Taxonomy (GTDB): domain Bacteria; phylum Omnitrophota; class Gorgyraeia; order Pluralincolimonadales; family Pluralincolimonadaceae; genus Pluralincolimonas. The sequence continues at coordinate 5,850 of MHHC01000003.1, read as the reverse complement.
TCATGAAAGCGCCGCCGCCGTTGCTTGCCGCCTGGACCGGGAACCTCAGGAAATTCCCCAGCCCTACCGCCGAACCGGCGACAGCCATGATTACCCCTAACTTAGAACCCCATGCCTGCCTTTTCTTTTCTGCCATCTAATATTTTACCTCGACAAGACACAGACCCTTCGCGGGAGCTGTCGGTCCCGCTAGCTTTCTATCTTTTGCTTTCAATATTTTTTTCATACTGCCCGGTTTAAATCTACCCCGGCCTATCTCGATCAAAGTCCCTGCGATATTCCTTACCATATTATACAAAAAACCGTCGCCTTCCACTTCTATTTTTATGAGGTCGCCTTTTTTCTTGATCTCCAACCTCTTGATGGTCCTCACCGATGAGCGCTTCCGGTTGTCGGCAGCCTGAAATGACTTGAAATTGTGCCTGCCTAAAAGGCACTTCGCCGCGCCTATCATCAGATTTAAATTTAATTTATACGGCACATGGCGGACATAACCGCGCGATAGCGCGCAGCCAGCGGGATCATTTAAAATAGTGTAGACATATAGTTTGGATTTAGCGTCTCTTGAAGAATTAAATTTTAAGGGGACATCTCTTACTTCCTTTACCACTATATCCTTTGGGAGGACGCCGTTTAGCGCCTTCTGTAATCTAAACAGCGGCATTTGGGAATCGGTTACGAAATTCGCGATATGGCCGAGCGCGTGGACTCCGGCATCGGTCCTCCCGCAAGAGATAAGCCGCGCTTTACGGCCTGTTATCCGTTTAAGCGCGGCTTCCATAGTTTCCTGGATGCTTTTTGCGTTCTTCTGGTACTGCCACCCGGCATAATTAGTGCCGTCGTACTCTATTTTAAGTAGGATATTACGCATTCGGCGATCTGCACCGCGTTGGTAGCGGCGCCCTTGCGCAGGTTATCCGCGACGACCCATAGCCAAAGGCCGTTCTTCACGAAATAGTCGCAGCGGATGCGGCCGACAAAGGTCTCATCCCTTCCTTCGGCATCCTTAGGCATGGGATAAAGGCCTTTCTTGGGGTCATCCTTGACTATGATGCCCGGCGATCTCGAAAGGAGCGCCCTGGCTTTATCGGGGCTGATAGGCTTTCCGGTCTCGATATATATGGACTCGGAATGGCCTGTCCTTACCGGAACCCTGACGGTGGTAGCGGAGATCTTTATCTTGCCGGCATGCATTATCTTATGGGTCTCATTTACCAGCTTCCACTCCTCATTGGTGTAATCGCATTCGGCAAAGCTTCCTATGTGCGGAAATACATTATAAGCCAGCTGTTGCGGCATCGAACGCTCTACGTCGACGTGGATATTCTCATATCTGCTCGCGTGAATCGCGGCCGCCTCGGCCTTTAACTGCTCGACCGCATTCTTTCCGGCGCCGGATGAAGCCTGCAAAGTGGTGACAATTATCCTATTTATCCCGACTTTCCTGTGGATCGGATTAAGCGCTACGACCATCTGTATGGTCGAGCAATTGGGATTCGCAATTATTCCCTTATGCTTTTTGACGTCAGCGGCGTTCACTTCGGGAACAACAAGCGGGACTTTCGGGTCCATGCGGAAATCAGCGCCGTTATCTATCACAACACATCCCCTCTTTACCGCTTCGGCGGCATAAGTCACGGCGGCGCCCTTCTCTCCCTCGGTCCCGGCGAAAAGCGCTATATCCATCCCGTCGAACGCCTCGGGCGAAATAGCTTTGACAGAATATTTTTCTCCGTCGACTTCTATCTCCCTTGAGCTGCGCGCCAAGACGCGCAGGTCCCCGACCGGGAAATTACGCTGGCGCAGCACGCGGAGCATCTCTACCCCGACCGCGCCGACTCCCACAACAACTACGTTATATTTACTTTTCCGTTTCATCTCTTTACCTTTATAATGATCCGGCGACAAGGTCGCCGACTTCGCTCGTAGAATAACCCATCTTTCCGGCCGCGAGCGACTTCAACTTCGTGTTCACGACCTTAATAACCGCTTCCTCGATCGCTTTTCCGGCCTTCTCCTCACCGAGGTTTTCGAGCATCATACCGCCGGCGCATATCGCGGCCAACGGGTTTATCACGTTCTGGCCGGTATATTTCGGCGCGGAGCCGCCAATAGGCTCAAACATCGATACGCCCTTCGGGTTGATATTTCCGCCCGCCGCGATACCCATGCCGCCCTGTATCATGGCGCCGAGGTCGGTTATGATATCGCCGAACATATTATCTGTCACGATGACGTCAAACCACTCGGGGTTCTTTACGAACCACATCGTCGTCGCGTCGACATGCGCGTAATCGGTCTTGATATCCGGATATTCCTTGGCGACTTCGTTAAATGTCCTTTGCCACAAGTCCCACGCGTATGTCAGGACGTTCGTCTTTCCGCAGAGCGTCAGTTTATTCCCCTTATTGCGCTTTTTGCAATATTCGAATGCATAACGGATACAGCGCTCCACACCCTTGCGGGTATTGTATGATATCTGTATCGCGACCTCTTCATCGGTCCCTTTCTTCTGGAACTCGCCCATGCCTTTGTAAAGGCCTTCCGAGTTCTCGCGCACGACGACGAAATCTATATCCTCCGGCTTCTTGTCCTTGAGCGGACAGTATGCCGGATTATAGAGTTTGACCGGACGCAGATTGATATATTGATCAAGCGCAAAACGCAACTTAAGCAATACCTGCGTCTCGAGGATGCCGGGCTTCACGTCCGGATGTCCGACAGCGCCGAGATATATCGCGTTATACTTCTTAAGTTCCTCAATATCCTTCTCATCGACCGTCTTCCCGGTCCTCAGGTAACGCTCTCCGCTGAAATCGAAGATATTGCTCTCATATTTGAAGCCGAACTTCTGGCTGGCAGCCTTTAATACCTTAAGCCCTTCGTTTATTACTTCCGGCCCTGTCCCGTCGCCGGGAATGACCGCGATCCTGTAATCATCCCGATGCGTCGGGATATTTAATTTACTCATCTTTTCTTTACCACCCATTTCATGAGCCCACCCGCCTCAATAAGCTCCTGTATGAATCCGGGCATGGGCTTTGCCTGATACGTCCGGTCCTTTGTGAGGTTCCTTATCAACCCCATCGATGCGTCGACTTCCACTTCGTCGCCTTCTTCTATCGACCTTGCGGCCTCCGGACATTCGAATATCGGAAGGCCGATGTTTATGCTGTTCCTGTAGAATATCCTGGCGAAGCTCTCGGCGACTACACACGAGATGCCGCATCCTTTTATCGCAAGCGGCGCGTGCTCGCGGCTGGAGCCGCAGCCGAAGTTCTTTCCGGCGACTATGATATCCCCGGTCCTGACCCCTTTCGAAAATCCCGGTATGATGCCGTCCATGCAATACGCGCCGAGTTCCTTCGGATCTACCGAGACAAGGTACTTCGCCGGGATTATCTCATCCGTATTTATGTCGTTGCTGAATTTCCACGCTCGTCCCTTGAGTATCATATGACTTCCTCCGGGTGCGCTATCCTTCCCTTCACGGCACTTGCGGCCGCGACAGCCGGATTCGAGAGATAGACCTCGGACTTCAAGTGCCCCATGCGCCCGATAAAATTCCTGTTCGTCGTCGCGATAGAGCGCTCGCCCGCGGCCAAGATCCCCATATGCCCGCCCAAGCAGGGCCCGCATGTAGGCGTTGAGACAGCGCAGCCCGACTTGATGAATATCTCCATCAAGCCCTCGTCCATCGCCTGTAAATATGTCGCCTGCGTCGCCGGGAAGATTATGCAGCGCACGTCCTTATGGACCTTCTTTCCCTTCAAGACCTTCGCGGCCATCCTCAAATCGCTTATGCGGCCGTTAGTGCACGAGCCGATAACCGACTGGTCGATCCTCACGTTCTTGACCTGGCTTACCGGCTTCGCGTTCGACGGCAAAGGCGGCAAGGATACCATCGGCTCGAGTTTCGAAACGTCGTACTTCTTTACCTCGCAATACTGCGCGTCCTTATCGCTCTTATATATCTTCCATTTCTTCTTTGACTTCTTGGCAGTTTCCTTTACGTATTTTAATGTAGTCTCATCGGCCGCGATGATGCCGTTCTTCCCGCCCGCCTCGATCGCCATGTTGCACATCGCGAACCTGTCGTCCATCGGCAAACGTTCAATGGCATCGCCGGTAAACTCCATCGCCTTATACAAAGCGCCGCCGACGCCGATATCTCCTATCGTATAGAGTATGAGGTCCTTACCGCCCACCCATTTGTTGAGCTTTCCGCTGTAGATGAATTTTATCGACTCCGGCACCTTGAACCAGATCCTGCCCCTGATAAATACCGCGGCGAGGTCTGTCGAGCCGACTCCGGTAGAGAACGCTCCGACAGCGCCGTAGGTGCAGGTATGCGAATCCGCGCCGATGATGAGATCGCCGGGCACAGTCAAACCCTCTTCCGGAAGGAGCGCGTGCTCGATCCCCATGCATCCGATCTCGTAATAATACTTGATGCTATATTTCCTGGCAAAATCCCTCAATATCTTGAGCTGTTCCGCGGATTTTATATCTTTCGCCGGCGAGAAATGGTCAGGCACAAGCGCTATCTTCTTATTATCGAATACCTCATCGACGCCGGTCTTCTCGAATTCGGATATCGCGATCGGCGCGGTGATGTCGTTGCCGAGGCAGAGGTCGACCTTGCACTCGATCAGGTCACCCGGCGAGATCGATCTCTTATCGGTATGCGCCAGCAATATCTTTTCGGTTACCGTGTATCCCATCTATAGCTCCCTGTCCCGCTCCGGCGGGGCCTTGATATACGCTATTTCGTCGCATTTCGCGAACTTCGAACAGATGCTGCAATCGTTCCAGATCTTCTGCGGTAATTTCTTCTTCTCGGTCAAAACAAATCCGAACTTATTGAAAAAATCTGATTTCTGTGTAAGGACGAAGACGCCCTTTATGCCGAGGCCTTCGGCTTCCTTGATGCAGGCTTTGACAAGGCCTGTGCCTATCCCTTCCTTAATATGGTCGGGACAGACGGCCAATGACCTTATCTCCGACAATTTATCCGAAAAGATATGAAGCGCGGCGCAGCCGCTCAATGCCCTCCCCTTCTCGTAAACGAAGAAATCCCGTATGTTCTCGGAGATCTCGCTCTCCGCGCGGGGAAGCATCATATCCTGCTTCGCGTAATAATCTATCAGCTCGTGTACCCGGTTCACGTCTTTTATTTGCGCTTTTCTTACCATATTATTTTATTATGCCTTCGGCCGGGCTCGACGGCGAAGCATATTGCTTCTTCGCTATCCTTCCCGATAAAAAAGCCAGCCTTCCCGCCTCGACCGCTAATTTCATCGCGCGCGCCATTCCTATGGGATCCCTTGCTCCTGCGATACCGGTATTCATAAGCACGCCGTCGACTCCCAATTCCATCGCGATCGCCGAGTCTGAGGCCGTGCCGACGCCCGCGTCGACTATAACGGGTACTTTGACCGCTTCCTGGATAAATCTTATGTTAATGGGGTTTAAAATCCCCATACCAGAACCGATCGGAGAAGCCAAGGGCATGACGCACGCCGCGCCCGCGTCTTCGAGTTTCTTCGCCATGACCGGGTCATCGTTGGTGTACGGCATGACGATGAATCCCTCCTTAACCAAAATCTTAGTCGCATGAAGCAGGGATTCAGTATCCGGGAAAAGCGTCCTTTCATCGCCTATGACCTCAAGCTTTATCATCTCCGACAGGCCCATCCCGCGGGCAAGGCGGGCTATCCGCATCGCTTCATCCGCGGTATAGCAGCCCGCCGTATTAGGCAATATAGTATATTTATTTCTGTCGATATGGTCAAGCAGAGATTCTTTCTTGGCGTCGGCTTCGCCGAGGTCAAGCCGCCTTATAGCGAC
>MHHC01000002.1 GCA_001805885.1 Omnitrophica WOR_2 bacterium RIFCSPLOWO2_12_FULL_51_24 | reverse complement strand
GGAGGAATCCCATGGCTAAGGAAAAGTTTTTACGCAATAAGCCCCACGTAAACGTAGGCACAATAGGCCATGTCGACCATGGTAAGACGACATTGACCGCCGCCATTACCATGTGTCTGAACAAGAAGGGTATGGCCGAGGTGCGCGCCTACGACTCGATCGATAACGCCCCGGAAGAGAAGGAACGCGGCATCACCATAAACATAGCCCACGTAGAATACCAGTCCGACAAGCGCCATTACGCCCACGTCGACTGCCCGGGCCATGCCGACTACATAAAGAATATGATAACAGGCGCCGCCCAGATGGACGGCGCCATACTTGTTGTATCCGCCCCTGACGGCCCGATGCCCCAGACGAGGGAGCATATATTGCTAGCCCGCCAGGTAGGCGTCCCCTATATAGTGGTATTCATGAACAAATGCGACGCCGTAGACGACAAGGAACTCCTGGACCTGGTAGAGCTGGAAGTTAGAGAGCTCTTGACCAAGTACGAGTTCCCCGGCGACAAGACCCCCATCATCCGCGGCTCAGCCTTAAACGCGATGAACTGCGCCTGCGGCAAAGACGAATGCCCCAGCTGTAAACCCATATTTGAACTGGTAAACGCACTCGACACCTTCATCCCAGAACCCAAACGCGAGACCGACAAACCCTTCCTTATGGCCATCGAAGACGTATTCTCCATAACTGGCCGTGGCACTGTCGGCACCGGCCGTATCGAGCGCGGCATCGTCAAGGTAAACGACGAGGTCGAGATCGTAGGTATGCGCAAGGATATCCGTAAGACGGTGGTAACCGGTATCGAGATGTTCAGGAAGCTCCTGGATGAGGGTATGGCAGGCGACAACGCCGGTGTGCTCTTAAGGGGCATCGAAAAGAAGGACTTAGAGCGCGGCCAGGTATTGGCCAAGCCCGGCTCCATCACACCTCACACCAAGTTTAAGGCCCAGGTATACATCCTGACCAAGGAAGAAGGCGGCAGGCATACCCCGTTCTTTACCGGATACCGCCCCCAGTTCTACTTTAGGACAACCGATGTCACCGGTGTCACCGCCCTTCCAAAGGGTGTCGAGATGGTCATGCCCGGAGACAACGTATTATTTGAAGTCGAGCTCATAATCCCGGTCGCCCTCGAGAAGGGGCTGCGCTTCGCTATCCGCGAAGGCGGCCACACCGTAGGCGCCGGTGCGGTATCAGAGGTTATAGCGTAATCCCATGACTACCACAGTCCAGAAAGCCAAGATACGGATAAAGCTCAGAGCTTACGATCACAGGGTCCTCGATCAGTCCGCGGCAGAGATAGTTGAGACCGCGAAGAGGACCGGAGCGAAGGTCATCGGACCGATACCCCTTCCGACTGACAGGGAAGTCTACACGGTCCTGCGCTCGCCGCATATCGACAAGAAATCGCGCGAACAATTCCAGCTCAAGACCCACAAGCGCATCCTCGATATCATCGAGCCGACTTCGAAGACGATCGATGCCTTGAAGAAGCTGGATCTTCCGGCCGGCGTGGACGTTGAGATAAAGTAAACAACCCAAAAGGATCAGGTAACCGCAAAAATGGCTGTAGGAATATTAGGAAAAAAATTAGGAATGAGCCAGGTCTTCAGGGATGACGGCAGGGTAATACCCGTCACCGTGATCGAAGCCGGCCCTTGCAACGTGCTGCAGATAAAGACAAAGGCAAAGGACGGATATGATGCCGTCCAGATCGGCTTCGGCGAGAAGAAAGAAAAGAACGTAAGCAAGCCTGACATGGGAAAATTCAAGAAGATAAACGTGACTCCCAAAAGATTCGTGAGGGAGATCAAGACGGCTCCCGAACAGAAATTCGAACTCGGCCAGCAGGTGAAGGTAGATATCTTCGCCGCGGGCGACGCCGTGGATGTGGTCGGTACTTCGATAGGTAAAGGGTTCCAGGGCGGCATGAAGAGATGGCACTGGAAAGGCGGAAAGAAGACGCACGGTTCCACGTCGCACCGCAGAGTCGGTTCAATAGGTTCGTCCACTACCCCGGGTAGGGTCATAAGAGGTCATCATATGCCCGGGAGGATGGGCGGCGATATCGTTACTATCCAGAATCTCGAAGTGGTAAAGATAGACGCGGAGAATAATATTCTGGTCGTCGAGGGCGCTGTCCCCGGACCGACTAACAGTCTGCTGGTTATAAAGAAAGCCAAGAAACTCGCCAAGGCCAAGGTTCCGCAGCTATTGATCACCCAGGAGAAGAAAGAGAAGTCAAAGAAGGAAACGGGCGGAAAGAAAGAGGCTAAGAAATAATGGCAGAGATACAGGTCTATAATATAAAAGGCCAGTCGGTCGGAAAGATCGAGCTCGATAAAGATATATTTAACGGCGAGGTCAACGAAGCTATCCTTCATCAGGTTGTGAGGATGTACGAAGCCAACCAGAGGCAGGGCACCGCCTCCACGAAGACGCGTTCCGATGTCCGCGGCGGCGGCAAAAAACCCTGGAAGCAGAAGGGTACCGGCCGCGCCAGAGCAGGTACCATACGTTCTCCTTTGTGGCGAGGCGGCGGTATAATATTCGGTCCGCATCCGAGGGATTATTCCTATTCGGTCCCGAAGTCGGTTAAGAGGCTCGCTCTTATCTCAAGCCTTAATGCGAAACTGAATGATAAAAATATGATAATCATCGATGATATAAAACTCGATAAGCCGAAGACAAAAGAATTTAACGTTGTCTTACGCAATATCAAGGCCGATAGGAAACCCCTGCTCGTCCTCGACGAAAGGGACGAGACGGTCATCAGGGCGTCCCGTAACATACCTAACCTTCTATTGAGGGACTACAAGGCGCTCAACGCTTACGAAGTATTGAAGCAGCAGAAGCTGATCTTAACGCAGAAGGCGCTTGCTGCGCTCACTAAAATATTGGTGAAACAATGATACAGAACTTCAAGATATTGAAGAGCTTGCTCCATTCGGAGAAGGGCTCGATGATGCTGCCTTTTAATAAATATGTGTTCGAAGTCGACAAGAGCGCTAACAAGACAGAGATAAGAAAGGCTATCGAGCAGGTATACAAAGTCAAGGTGAAAGACGTCAATACCATGATAATGTCAGGCAAGTGGCGCAGGGTAAGGTTCAAGCCGGGCAAGACGCCTGATTGGAAGAAGGCGATAGTCACATTGCGCCAGGGCGACAAAATAGACGTAACGACATAAGGTAAAGCAAATGCTAAAGACATACAAACCATATACGAAATCGAGAAGGTGGATGACATCGTCGGATTTCTCGATGCTGACGAAAAAAGAGCCGGAGAAGGCGCTTCTTATACCCAAAAAGAAGAAAGCCGGGCGCAATAACCACGGCCACGTGACCGTACGCCACCAGGGCGGCGGCCACAAGCGGATGATAAGGATAGTAGACTTCAAGCGCGACAAGGTCGGCGTACCCTCTAAAGTCATTGCGCTTGAGTATGATCCGAACAGGTCCGCTTTTCTCGCGCTTTTGGAATACGAGGGCGGAGAACGCAGATACATAATAGCGCCGGTAGATCTGAAAGTAGGCGATACGGTAATGTCAGGCCCCGATGCTGAAATAAAAACGGGGAATGCCCTCCCGATAAAGAATATACCGGTAGGTACTTTTATACATAACATAGAATTGTCAAAGGGAACAGGCGCGAAGATCGTCCGTTCCGCCGGCACGGGCGCGCAGCTCATGGCGAAGGAAGGCGACTACGCCAATATCAAACTGCCTTCAGGCGAGATCCGTCTCATACATCTTGATTGTTACGCGACGATCGGCCAGGTCGGGAACGTTGAACATGGCACGATATCGATAGGAAAGGCCGGGAGGAAGAGATGGTTGGGCATACGCCCGACGGTTAGAGGCGTTGCAATGAACCCGCATGACCATCCGCACGGCGGCGGCGAAGGCAAATCAGGACAGGGTAACCCGCATCCGGTTTCGCGTGAGGGCATGCTCGCCAAGGGTTTCAGGACCAGAAGAAAAGGCAAGTATTCTGACAGATTGATAATCAAGCGGAGGAGATAATAGATGGGGCGTTCGGCTAAAAAAGGGCCGTTTGTTGAAGAAAAACTGCTCAAAAAGATAGAGAAGATGAAGGGCGATAAGAAGCCCATAAAGACATGGTCAAGAAGGTCGACCGTCATTCCGGAATTCATCGGTTATACTTTTCTGGTGCATAACGGGAACAAATTCATCCCGGTTTTTGTCACCGAGAACATGGTAGGGCACAAACTTGGGGAGTTTTCCCCGACGAGGACATTCAGGAAACACGGCGGTGTCAAGGCTAAAGAGACGCCGGCAGTTACTTAACCTAAAGGATAATCAGAAGAGATGGTATCGGCGGGAAGAGCAGTAGCTAAATATATCAAGACATCCCCTTATAAGATGCGTAAGGTCATCGACCTTATCAGGGGTAAGGATGTAAATTTGGCGCTGGGCCTACTCGAGAACGTTGAGAAACGTTCCCGCATATATCTGATCCGTGCCTTGAAATCGGCGATCGCGTCGGCGAAGCAGGGCGGTAAAGTAAAGCAGGACGACCTTTTCATCTGGAAGATAACAGCCGACGACGGCCCCACGATGAGGAGATACAAAGCCGCGGCGATGGGCAGGGCCACGATGATAAGGAAGAGGACCAGCCATATAACGATCGAGCTGGGCAGGACGGAAACGCCAAAAATTGGGAAAAAATAGGAGGAGTTAGTGGGTCATAAAGTAAATCCGATATCAATGAGGCTGGGTTACATCAAGAACTGGAGATCGCGCTGGTTTGCCAGAAAGAAGGATTTTGCTGATTTCCTTCATGAGGACCTCGCGGTCCGTAAATACGTCAAGAAGAACTTTTCAGCCGCGGGCATATCGGCTGTAGACATAGAACGCGCCAGCAATAGGGCGAAAATCATAATATATACGGCCAGGCCGGGTATCATAATCGGCAGGAAAGGCGCCGATATCGACCGCTTGCGCGATGACCTTCAGGAGAAGACGAAGAAAGAGATATATATAGAAATAAAGGAAGTAAAAAATCCCGCCATCGAGGCCCAGCTTGTGGCGGAGAACATCGCTTTTCAGCTGGAGAAACGCATCGCCTTCAGGCGCGCTATGAAGAAAGCTGTCCAGCAGGCGATGAATTCCGGCGCTTTGGGGATCAAGGTCAAATGCGCGGGAAGGCTTGGCGGCGCAGAGATGTCCCGTACCGAGGGTTACAAAGAAGGAAAGGTACCGCTTCAGACTTTCAGGGCGGATATAGATTACGGTTTCACGGAGGCGCATACAACCTATGGACTGATAGGCGTGAAATCGTGGATATACAAGGGCGATATCCTTGATAAGAAAGCAGTCAACAAAGCGTCGTCCGAAGAGGCCGAGGCGCCCGAAAAGGCGACCGAGGCACCCACGCAAAGCTAGATGAGGAACTGGATAAATGGCGTTATTTCCTAAAAGAGTAAAATATAGAAAGTCACAGAGAGGCAGGCGCAAGGGCGTGGCGATGACCGGTTCATCGATGGCCTTCGGCGAGTACGGCCTCCAGTGCCTTGAGAACGGTTGGATAAAAAATACCCAGATAGAGGCGGCAAGAGTGGTGATCTCCCGCCACCTCAAGGGCGGCGGCAAATCTTGGATAAGGATTTTTCCCGATAAACCGATAAGCAAAAAACCCGCCGAGACGAGAATGGGTAAAGGAAAAGGCATGACCGACCACTGGGTCGCCGTCATAAAGCGCGGCAGGATCCTATTTGAGGTCGAAGGCCTGCCCGAGGCGATAGCCAAAGAGGCGATGCGCCTCGCTTCATCGAAACTTCCTTTACGGACGAAATTCGTGGCGAGAGCGAAAGTAGCCGCATAACCCCGGGGAAATAACTTAAGATGCCGTTGAAGACGCAGGAATTGAGGAATATGGCAGCGGAAGAGCTGAAGTCGAAGTATAACTCGCTTACCGAGTCTCTCTTCAAGCTGAACCAGCAGGCAAAGATCGGGAAGCTCGAGAAGCCCGATCAGATCCGCCAGATGAGGAAAGATATCGCGCGGATACTTACTATCATAAGGGAAAAGGACAGCAAGATATGAACGAAAGAGGCAACAGGAAAGAATTGGTGGGAGTGGTGACCAGCGACAAGATGGTAAATACCATCGTCGTAAAAGTAGAGTCCTTCGCAAAGCATGCGGCCTACAAAAGGATCATCCGCCGCGTCAAGAAATTCAAGGTCCATGACGATGAGAAGAAGGCGAAGATCGGCGACAGGGTAAGGATAGTCGAGACCCGCCCCATCTCCAAAGACAAAAAATGGAGATTGGTTGAGGTCCTGAAATGATACAGTTGCGTTCTATATTGGTGGTCGCCGATAATACCGGCGCGAAGAAAGCCGCCATGATACAGGTCTTGGGCCGCCAGAGCAAAGTTATGGCAGAGCTCGGGGATATAATCAAGATCCACATAAAGGAATCGACCCCGGACGCTATAGTAAAGAAGGGCGAGGTCGCGAATGCTGTCGTGGTGAGGCTGAAATCCCCGACCAGAAGATCGGACGGCTCGTATCTCAGGTTTGACAGCAACGCCATCGTCATAATCGATACTCAGAAGAACCCGAGAGGCACAAGGATATTCGGCCCCGTGGCAAGGGAATTGCGCGACAGGGGCTTCTCTAAGATCATATCGTTGGCTCCAGAGGTAATATAGATGATAAGGATCAGGAAGAATGATACG
>MHHC01000001.1:10230-17833 GCA_001805885.1 Omnitrophica WOR_2 bacterium RIFCSPLOWO2_12_FULL_51_24 | reverse complement strand
CTTCGCCGCGCGCGCCTTCGGTAATTAAAATATTCGTGCCGAACAGACAGGTGGGATGAAACTGCACAAATTCCAGGTCTTTTATAGCGACCCCTGCCCTGTAGCAAACGGCGATGCCTGAGCCGGTGTTGATCAGCGCGTTGGTAGACTTCAGATAGACCCTGCCGTAGCCGCCTGTCGCGAATACGCAGGCCCTGCCTTCGAAAATCTCAAATTCTTCGCTTGATAAATTCAGCGTTATCAAGCCGGCGAAATGTCCGTCTTTTACGGACATCGAAACCACTGTCCTCTCTTCATAAACTTTTATCCCGAGCTTGACCGCCTGCTCATACAGGGTATGCAGCAGGACGTGTCCTGTCCTGTCCGCGGCGTAACAGGTCCGCGGAAAATCCGCGCCGCCGAAAGGCCTTTGGGCGATCCTGCCGTCATCAAATCTCGAAAACGGAGCGCCCCAATGTTCCATCTCGTAGACTATTTTCGGGGCTTCGCCGCACATGATCTCGACCGCGTCCTGGTCGGCCAAATAATCGGAGCCCTTGATCGTATCGAAGGTATGTTTTTCTATCGAATCATCTCTGCCGTCCGGCGCATTTGCCAGAGGCGCATTGATGCCGCCTTGCGCGGCTATGGAATGAGACCTTAAAGGATGGACCTTTGAAATGACGGCGCAGTCGAGCCCTTTGGATTTTGCCTCAACCGCCGCCCTGAGGCCGGCGAGACCCCCTCCCACAATCAATATATCGTGTGAAATCATTTTAAGCCGTTTTTATCGGGACTTTTGTAACGATGAAATATGCGCCGATGCAGAAAATCAAGATTCCGAGGATCGTAAAAAACCAAAAGAGGAATTTTTCTTTTTTTATCCCTAAGTCGATCAACATCGTTCTTATGCCGTAAAACGCATGGAATATAAAAAGGAAGAGTATCGATAAATTTATTGCTTGTATCCTGTGGATACCGGCGAACGCCTTCTGCCAGGGTGTCGTTAATTCTCCGCCCAATACATAGCCGGTTATAATCTGCAACCCGATCAAAACAAAAAGTAAAATCCCGCTTATCCTGTGAAATAACCAGACGAACATATCAATCCCTCCTATTGCGACGGACAGCCATGGATTCTCGCTCCCCGCTTCCGCGGGGACAAGCGCGGTCCGCTCATATCAAGTTGTTCTTTCTTAGCAATTCAACGCCTTCCTTCACTTGCGCTGCGGATTTGTGCAAAGCCTGCAATTCCTCTTCGGAAAGTTTCAATTCCACTATCTCTTCGATCCCGTCTTTTCCCAATTTTGCAGGGACGCCGCAATAGATATCCTTTAAGCCGTATTCACCGTCTAAATATACGCTCGCCGGCAGAAGCTCCTTCTTGTCCTTTAACACGGAATCCAGCATATCACAGACCGCGCTCGACGGGGCGTAATAGGCGCTTCCTGTCTTGAGGAGCGAGACGATCTCGGCGCCGCCGTCGCGCGTCCTCTGGATAATGCCTTCGAGTTCGTCCTTCGGTAAAAGTTCGGTTACCGGTCTTCCGTTGACCTTTGTATGCCCTCTAAGCGGGACCATCGAGTCGCCGTGTCCCCCTAAAACCATCGCCTCGACCTCGGACGGCAAAACATTCAGCCTTTCGGCTATAAAAAATTTAAACCTGGCGGTGTCAAGGACCCCGGCCATCCCGAAGACGTTCCTGCTGTTGAAACCTGACGCCTTATAGGCGAGATACGTCATGATATCGAGAGGGTTCGTCACCATTATTATAATCGAATCCGGGCAATATTCGCGGACGCTTTCTATTATCCCCTTTACTATATTCGCGTTCTTGGTCAAAAGGTCCTCGCGCGTCATCCCGGGTTTGCGGGCCAGCCCGGCGGTCACGATGACCACACCGGACCCTTTTATCAGGGAATAATCCGTGCCGCCCTCAATTTTAAAATTATAGCCTTCTATCGAGGCGGCCTGCCCGAGATCCAGCGCCTTGCCTTTTGCCAGCCCCTCGGCGATATCGACCAGGATGACATCCGCAAGTTTTTTTTCTACTATCCTCTGGGCGCATGTCCCGCCGACCTGTCCGGCGCCTATGACCGCGACTTTGAGATTATTCAATCTTGAAATCCCCGTGTTTCTTTATATGTTCGACGAGTCCGCCGTCCTGAAGTATCCGGGTCATCGCCTTGGGAAGCGGCGCGAATTTAAGGTCTATCTTTTTTGTCGCGTTCCTTATGACCCCATTCTCGAGGTTTATCTCGAGTTCATCACCGGAGGCGATCTTATCGGTATCACATTCGATCGCCGGCAGGCCGATATTTATAGCGTTCCTGAAGAATATCCTTGCGAACGACTTCGCCAGGACGCATGATACCCCCGCCAATTTTATTATAGTGGGGGCGTGTTCCCTGGATGACCCGAGGCCGAAGTTCCTCCCCCCCACGACAAAATCACCTTTCCCGACCTTCGAGGCGAACTGCGGATCGGCATCCTCGAGGACATGTTTGGCTAGCTCGTTAAGGTCCGACCTGAGATGGAAATATCTTCCTGGCGCAATAAGGTCGGTCGATATGTCGTCTCCGAATTTCCATGCCTTGCCGTTTAATTTCATTATACATACTCCCTGGGATCGGTTATCTCGCCCTTAATGGCAGAGGCAGCAGCCGTCGCAGGTGAAGCGAGATATATAAAACTCTTAGGATTACCCATCCTTCCCAGAAAATTTCTGTTCGATGTAGAGAGGCAATTCTCCCCGTCACCCAGGATACCGCCATGGACTCCGACGCATGCTCCGCAGCCGGGCGTAGTCACTGCCGCTCCGAACTCGATAAACGCCTCAAGTAAACCTTCTTTCGCCGCCATAAGGTAGATATCCTTTGAAGCGGGTGTCACAATGACTCGCGTATCAGGGTCGCGCTTGCGGCCCTTCCACAGATCCGCTACCAGCCTTAAATCCTCTATCCTGCCGTTTGTGCACGAGCCGATAAAGACCTGGTGGACTTTGATCTTCCCTATTTTATCTACAGGCTTTGCGTTATCTACCGTATGGGGAAGCGAGACCATAGGCGCGAGCTTATCTACTTCTATATCTATCTCCTTCTCGAACTTGGCGTCCTTATCGGACTTCATCTCGCGGTACTTCTCTTCCCTGCCGTGCTGTTTAAGATATGTCTTGGTTATCTTGTCGGAGGCGAATATGCCGGTTTTAGCCCCGGCCTCGACCGCCATATTCGATATGACCAGCCTCTCAGACATGGGAAGCGATGTCATCGCCTCCCCGGTAAACTCGAGGGCTTTGTAAGTGGCTCCCTCGGCGCCGAGCGAGCCTATAAGATATAGCATGAAATCTTTCGCGTATACGCCGGACTTAAATTTCCCGTTTACGACTACCTTTATAGTGCGAGGGACCCGGAACCAGGTCTTGCCGAGGCCCATCGCCACAGCTACATCGGTAGATCCCATCCCGGTCGCGAAAGCGCCCAAAGCGCCCCCTGTGCAGGTATGGGAATCGGCTCCTACCAACACATCGCCGGGCGAGGTAAAAAGCTCGCTCATTATCTGGTGGCAGACGCCCTCGCCGATCTCGAATATATACGACCCTGTCTTCCTCGCGAAATTCCTTAAAGTAATATGGTCGTTCGAGAGCTCTTTCCTGGGTGACGGTGCGGCATGGTCGAGGAATACCGCCACTCCCTGCGGGTTGACTACACGTTTTATGCCGAGCTCCTCGAGCTGCCTTACGGCAAGCGGGCCTGTTCCGTCCTGCAGAAGGCAGAGGTCGACCTTAGCGATCACAAAATCGTCCGCCTTTACGTCCTTGCCGGAATGTTCGGACAAAATCTTTTCCGAAATAGTCTTTCCCATATTTAGAGATAAAGCCCGGGAGCTTCGAAGGTCCCGGGCTTTATTTGAGATTCCATGAAATGCCTTTACTTCTTTTCGTCTGGCCAGGATTCCTGCGTGGATTTTCCGGGCATCTCCGCGGCACCTACGACTCCGGTCTTTACCGTCTCAGCAGTCCCGGTAACCGGATTTGTGACCAGATCTTCAGCGGCCCCTTCTTGGCCGGTCAATGTCCCGCCGATGGCCTTGCCTTCGTCAGCGACTGTATTGACGGCTTTTACGCCCGTATCGCCTATGACCTGAGCGGAATTCTTAGCGGCGTTGAATGGCCAGTGGAATACACCGCGCCAAAAATTTACAAAACTGTTTTCCTGCTCTTCGGCGCGTGCCGAACCGACAACTATGCATGATATGACAATTATTGCTAAAACCAACAATGCTAACTTCTTCATTGATTCCCTCCCTTTTTACTCCTCTATAGAAATAGCTTCAACAGGGCAGCTATCCTTGGCTTCCCTGCAGGTTTCCTCAGCGGCTTGCGGTGCCGGATTGGCCTTTACAACAGCAACGTCACCCTTCATCTCGAAAACTTCCGGGCATATATTTACGCAGAGCTCACAGCCGGTACAGAGATTTGGATCTACCTTCGCCTTCATCTAGTCACCTCCTCTATATGTTCCATAAGCAGCTCTTCGGCTAAACAATCCTCTTCTTTTGAGATTTGACCTTTGAGGAACCTCGCCTGCAATTGTTTAGAGAGGCTGTTTATGAATGCGTTTAAGGCCATATTATACGAATATTTATGCCAAACGTCAAGGGGTAAACTGACTTCTCCCTCATGCAGGACCACCCCGAACCTGCGCCGCTGGGCCGCTCCGGCTATCTTTTTGCCTTCCGATACGACATCGGATTCGACCGGCGAGGCGAAGCAGGCGCCGGATGTCTTTGCGACCTTTGGAACGGGCAAATAGAGTTCAGCCTCGACTCCCAACTCTTTTAAAGCCGCGGCTATTCCTTCGTGTATATGACGATAGGAAGCAGCGGTACCTTTGGGTACCGCTCCGGAAGCTTCGCGATAGATCATAGAATAAGTAAGACCGAATTCATTGTGGTATACCAAACCTCCCCCGGTAGGGCGGCGGACAAACGGAAGATTATTCCCCTCACCCTTCCCTCTCCCCAATGGGGAGAGGGTTAGGGTGAGGGGATCCTGAAATTTTCCTATCGAGATACAGGGATAGAGCCAGCGGTATATCCGCAAAGTCGGCATTGATCCGCCAATGATGCTTCGCGTTATCGATTCGCCAATGATGCGAAGCATGATCGCTTCATCGATAGCCATGTTGGCATTCGGCTCGCGGGCTTCGTCTATTATCAGACGCCAGATTTTTTCCATCTTAGATTAAGCTCTCTTGCGGCAAGGACTTCATCGAGCCGCCGGACCGGGGTTATATGCGGCGCTTCGGTCAACAGTGAGGGGTTTGATCTTGCTTCTGCCGCGATCTTTATCATCGTTTCGGCGAATGCATCGAGCGTTTCTTTGGACTCGGTCTCGGTCGGCTCTATCATTATCGCCTCTTCGACGATGAGCGGGAAATATACGGTCGGCGCGTAAAACCCGTAATCGAGCAGCCGCTTCGCTATATCGAGCGTCTTTACGCCGAATTCCTTCTTGTCCTTCCCCGTGAGGACGAACTCGTGCATGCACGGTTCGTCGTCGACAGCGAGCCGATAGTCGTTTTTGAGCTTTACTTTAAGATAATTCGCGTTAAGGACGGCCTCGACCGCCGCGTCTTTCAGGCCGTCGCATCCGAGCGATTTTATGTAACAATACGCCCTTATTATGACGCCGACATTCCCGTAAAATGCGCGGACCCTGCCGATGGATTTCTTCGCGTCGTAATCAAGGGATAATTTGTTCCTCTTCTGTTTTATCCTGGGGATAGGAAGGAAATCCGCCAGATGGGCTTTCACGCCTACAGGCCCCGAACCCGGCCCGCCGCCGCCGTGCGGGGTCGAGAACGTCTTATGGAGGTTGACATGGCATACGTCGAATCCCATATCGCCGGGCCGGGCAATTCCGACCAGCGCGTTTAAGTTTGCCCCGTCCAAATATAGGAGAGCGCCGGATTTGTGGACGATATCCGCGACTTCCTTTACGTTCTTCTCAAATAAGCCGAGGGTGTTGGGGTTGGTAAGCATAAGGACCGCGACTTCTCCATCCATCGCGCCCCTCAGCGCGTCAAGGTCGATCCGTCCCGCATTATCGGATCTCACCGTGACGACCTCGTATCCGCAAAGCGCCGCGCTCGCCGGGTTGGTGCCGTGCGCCGAATCGGGTATAACTACTTTTTTGCGGGGATTGCCTTTTGAAGTATGATACGCCCTTACGATAAGCATCCCGGTGAGCTCGCCATGAGCTCCGGCCGCGGGCTGAAGAGTGAACGCATCCATCCCGCAGATCTCGCAGAGAGCCTGCTCCGTTTCGTAAAGCACCTCGAGTATCCCCTGTACGCTCGTCTCCGGCTGATAAGGATGCAAGCCGGTAAACTGCGGGAGGCCCGCCATCTTCTCGTTGATCTTCGGGTTATATTTCATGGTACATGAGCCGAGCGGATAGAAATTCGTATCGATGGAATAATTGAGCTGTGACAGCCGCGTGAAATGCCTTACGCAATCCAGCTCGCTTACCTCCGGGAGCTCCGGTTCTTTTTTGCGGAGAGAATCCGCGGGCAGAAGCGATTTTATCTCGGCATCGGGCACATCGAGCTTCGGGAGCGAATAACCTTTTCTTCCCGCGCTGCCTATCTCGAATATTAATTTTTCCATCAGTGCTTTCCTAAAAGTTCCGCGAACCTATCGAGGTCTTCCTTCGTCTTCGTCTCGGTGACGCAGATGAGCATGCAGTTCTTCATCTCGGGGTTGAATCTGCCGAGCGGCAGGCCGCCTACTACGCCGTGCTTCAGGAGGTCTCCGGTTATCTTATCCGTCTCTTTGCCGCATCTAACGACAAATTCATTGAAGAACGGGGCATTGAACATCAACTCAAACCCGCTCAGCCTTAGGACCTTGTCCTTTAAATAATGGCTCTTTAAGACGTTCTGGCGCGCTATCTCCTTTATCCCTTCCCTGCCCACAAGAGAGAGATAGACGCACGCGGCAAGGGCCATGAGGCCTTCGTTGGTGCAGATATTCGATGTCGCTTTTTCCCTGCGGATATGCTGCTCGCGCGCCTGCATGGTCAGGACGAAACCGCGCTTCCCCTCGATATCCTTCGTCATTCCGGCTATCCTCCCCGGCATCTTGCGCATATGCTTCTCCTTGACCGCAAAGAATCCCAGATACGGACCGCCGTAACTCATCGGTATGCCCAGCGGTTGCCCTTCGCCGACCGCGATGTCCGCGTTATATTCGCCCGGGGATTTCAAAACACCGAGAGATACCGGATTGACGCAGGCAATAAGGAGGGCCCCGCACGAATGGCAGATAGATTCTATCTTGTCGACTTTTTCGATACAGCCGAAGAAGTTCGGATTTTGGACAACCACGCAGGCGGTCTTATCGTCCGCCTCTCTCTTTAATGCGGCTTCATCAAAGGACCCGCCGGCGTGCGGTATCTCTACAAATTCTATCTTATAGCCTTCCAGATAAGTTTTAATGACCTGTTTATATTCGGGATGGAGCGAACTCGAGAATATGACACGGCTTCTTCCTGTCTCTCTTACCGCGAGGATCACGGCTTCGGCCAGGGCGGACGCGCCGTCGTACATCGAGGCATTTG
>MHHC01000001.1:0-10214 GCA_001805885.1 Omnitrophica WOR_2 bacterium RIFCSPLOWO2_12_FULL_51_24 | reverse complement strand
GCCCAAAAAAGAATTCAGTTTCTGCGTGGAATAATTTTTTCCGGTCTTTTCGAGTATAAGCTTTTTTAATTCGAGTTCTGAGATGCCTTCGGGGAGGTCAAGCTTTTGTATGCGTAATTCCTTCGGGATGGCTTTGAAAAGCTCCTCGGAGGATGCCGCCCCTATCGCTCCGAGCATCTCTTTTTTGTCTTTATCCGTGTGCGGCGAGTATTTCAAATCAATGCGCTCCGGTCTTTATGAATTCGAGGTAATCCTTCTGCGTCATCAGGGAATCTATTTCCGATCTGTCTTTTATCTCTATCGCGAAGAACCAGCCTTCCTCATAGGGTGACTTATTGACAAGCGAAGGGTCTTTTTCCACAGCGCCGTTGGACTTTACGATCTTTCCGGAAACCGGCGCGTATATCGAGAACGCGGCCTTGACCGATTCGACGACAGCCGCTTCCCCCGCCTTAGCGACCTCGCAGCCGACCTTAGGGAGTTCGACGAAGACTACATCAGTTATCTCTTTTTGCGCATGGTCGGTTATCCCTACGTAACCGGTATCCCCCTCGACCCTCAGCCATTCATGTGTCTTCGTAAAACGCAGTTTCTCCAGATCGACCATTATCTTTTTCTCCTGTCTAACCCCGCACCAATCTGGTGCGGCGGTAAAATGGCGCCTCTACAACGACGGCCTTCTTCTTCTCGCCGTGAATGATCACATCAAATGTGTCGCCGGCTTTGGAATTATCCGGGCTGACATAACCGAAGCCGATATTTTCTTTTAATGTCGGCGAATATGTCCCGCTTGTGACTATTCCTATTTTCCTGCCGTCTTTTTCTATTGCATATCCGGTGCGCGGGATCGCCTTGTCAATCATTTTGAAGGCCGCTAATATCTCTTTTAAGCCCCTCTGCTTCTTCTCGAGCATCGCCTTTTTGCCGATGAAATCCTTATTGAAATCCACCGCCCTCTCCAGCCCCGACTCTAACGGTGTCTTCGTCTCGTCGGTATCTACGCCATAAAGCGGACATCCCGCCTCAAGCCTCAGGGTGTCTCTCGCTCCCAACCCTGCCGGAATAAGGCCGTATCCTTTGCCCGCCTCTAAAATATCGTTCCAGATCTTTATGCTCGCATCTGCCGGTATGAAGATCTCGAATCCGTCCTCTCCGGTGTATCCGCTTCTTGAGAGGAGGGCATAAAAACCGTCGACCTTAGTCTCGATGAAATGGCGGTGTTTAAGCCGGCTAAGGTCGGCCTCGCATAGTTTCGACAATATCTGCTGAGAAGCGGGCCCCTGGATCGCTATCCCTCCGAATGCATCATTTATATCTTTTATGACTACCCCCTCACCCTTACCCTCTCCCCCTTGGGGAGAGGGGAGGGTGAGGGAACAGTTCTTCTTGATCCAGGCGAGGTCCTTTTCGAATGTCGCGGCGTTGGTGATAAGTATATACCTATCGCCTGCATTATAGATGAATACGTCGTCAAGTATCCCGCCGTTTTCATTGCAGAGCGGCGAATATACTATCTTTCCGGGAAGGGCCTTCTCTATATTGTTAGTGAAAAGTCTCTGGAGAAAGGCCTTTGGGTCTTTTCCGCTTATCTCAAGTTTTCCGAGATGCGAAATGTCGAAAAGGCCGGCCCTTGTGCGCGTCGCGTTATGTTCTTCGATAATACTCGTGTACTGTATCGGAAGAAGCCAGCCGTGGAAAGATACTATTTTGGCGTTGAGGCTTTTATGCGCCTCATATAGGGGGGTCTTTCTGTCTTCAGTGGAGATCATCTAATATTTTTCTAGTTCTATGCTTATCCTGGCATCTATCGCCACGCAGCCGCCTTTACCGTCAGCCGGGAAAACATTAAGCGGATTTATGTCCAGTTCTTTAATTACCGGGAAATCAACGACCAATTGGGAAAGCCTTAACAATCCTTCTTTTATCGAGTCGATATCTACCGGTTTTTCGCCGCGCGCGCCTTTAAGTAGTTCGACCGATTTTATCGAATCTATCATCTCTGACGCCTCGCGTGGCAGGATGGGGGCGATCCTGAAACTGACGTCCTTGAGCACTTCAACATATATGCCCCCTAGGCCGAACATCAGCATCGGCCCGAACTGCGGGTCTTTCATCATTCCGAGGATAACCTCTTTGCCGCCGCTTATCATCTCCTGGATAAGGACGCCGAGTATGCCGGCATTTGGCGCCGCCGCTTTTGCCTTCTTTACCATCTCATTAAAAGCGGCCTCAACTTCTCTCGGATCCTTGAGCCCTACTTTTACTCCGCCGACATCGGATTTATGAAGGATATCTGGCGAGGCTATCTTCATCACGACCGGATAACCTATCTTCTCCGCGGACGATTGCGCCTCAGCCGCATCCTTGGCGAGGACGCCCTTCGGCAGCCTGAAGCCGTAGCTTTCGATTATATCCCGGGCCGTATATTCGGGTATCTCTTTCTGCCCGGATTTTACCGCTTCGTCGATAATCTTCTTCACCTTATCCTTATTTACCGCAAAGGTCTTAAATCCCTCCTTCGGAAGATCAAGCATCTTCTTGTGTTTGACCATCACATTGAAAGACGAGATGGCGCGTTCCGGGAAACGGTAATTCGGTATCTTGCTATCCCGGAGGACCGTTATCCCTTTTTCGACCAGATGCCCGCCGATGAAACTCGTGAATATGGGTTTCTCCCTCTTATTCCCGGCGAGGACTTCTGCGGTCTCTTTTATCCTGCTGTTGCTCTGCGGTGTCAATATCACGATGGCTCCATTCACATTAGGATCCTTCAGCACCGCATCTACGGCCGTCTTATACCTTTGGTCATCAGCATCTCCCATTACGTCGACGGGGTTGTTGAGAGCGGCGCCCCGAGGAAGCGAACCCCTCAAATAATCTACCGTCTCTTTGCTTATCGGAGCTACTTTTGCGTCGGAGGAACGCTCTACCGCGTCCGCGGCTATGATGCCCGGGCCTCCGGCGTTCGTTATTATCGCGAGATTCACGCCCTGCGGAAGTTTTTGATACGAGAAAGCGACGGCATAATCAAAGAGGTCTTCGATGGTGGCGGCGCGTATTATGCCTGTCTGTGCGAACGCAGCGTCAAAAGCAACCTCCGAGCCTGCCAGGCTTCCGGTATGGCTCGATGCGGCCTTGGCGCCGGCCTTCGTCCCGCCGGATTTGCATATTATTACGGGTTTCTTCGCGGTAACTTCTTTAGCTACGCGCATGAATTCACTGCCGTCTTTTACGTCCTCTATATAGCCCAATATTACCTTAGTATCGGGATCATCTCCCAGGGCCTTCAAAAGCGTAATCTCGGAGATATCGGCTTTATTCCCCAAGCTTATAAACTTGGAAAATCCTATATTCTCTTTGACCGCCCAGTCTAGGATAGCCGCGCAGAGCGCGCCGGACTGAGAGAAGAAAGCGATATCTCCCGTAAGCGGGGATACGCCGGCGAAAGAGGCATTCACCTTTGAGGCCGTATCGATGAAGCCCAGACAGTTCGGACCGAGCACCTTTATCCCGTAGCTCCTTGCGGTCTCGGCAAGCTCTAATTCGAGCTTCCTGCCCTCCGGACCCGTCTCCTTGAAACCGGCCGTTATTACTATCGCGGCCTTGATGCCTTTCTTGCCGCATTCCTTTATCACCTCGATCACGGACGGGGCTGGTATAGCGAAAACGGCGAGGTCGATATCCTCTTTTACGTCGAGGACCGAAGGATAAGCCTTGAATCCCATCACCTCGGTGTCCTTCGGGTTTATGGGATAGATCCTGCCCTTGTATCCGAATTCCTTGATGTTTAGGAGTACGTCGTGGCCTATCTTGCCTTCTTTTTGGGATGCGCCGATTATGGCGATGGAACGGGGGCTAAATAGCTTATCCAGACCATCTGAGCTCATATATTGTTCCTTATATTTTATTTTTAAGGTGGGATAAAGTTATTTTATTAAGAAGGGGCAAAATTGTCAACCAAAATCATCCCCGATCCCTGAAATCGCCAGGCGATTTCTAGGGGGCCAAAACGTCCTTGATTATCTGGACTATCTCTTCCTTCTTTACCGGTTTGTTGACGAATTTGACCGCCCCTTTTTCTATCGCCTTAGCGTAGACATCCCAATCCCCGAAGGCCGTTATCATGACAACCGGTATATCGGGAAACCCCTTCTTCGACTTCTCGAGAAGGACGAGGCCGTTCTCCCCGGGCATTGAAAGGTCGGCGAAGATAATATCGAATTTTTCCTTCCCGAGCGTCTTGAGACCCTCGGCGGTGTTAAGCGCTACCGCCGGTTTGTGCCCTTCGCTTTTGAGTATCTTCGAAAAGGCTATACCGAATTCCACGTCATCATCTACCAGCAATATCTTCGCCATTTTGGTTCTCCTCTTTAAACCGCAAACGATAATCTGACCTTTACCTTTGTTCCCTTATTGATCTTACTTTCGCAGGATATGCCGCCGCCGGCCTCGATCACCATATCCCGGGCTATGTATAGGCCGAGACCCGTACCGACATCTTTGGTCGTGAAGAAAGGTTCGAATATCCTCTTGAGGTTCTCCCGCGATATCCCTATGCCCGTGTCCTCAATGGTTATCTCGATATCGTCCTTCCCCTTTACCGTGGAGATCCTTATCTGTCCGCCCCGCGGCATCGCCTCGAACGAGTTCCTGACTATATTCAACATTATCTGACGCAATCCACTCTCTTCTATCTTCACGTCCGGCAGGTTGCCTTCGAGGCTTTTCAGGAATGAAATGCCCTTACGGCTCGCCTCCTTTTCCAAAAAATTTATCAGCGAATTCAGGAGGAGATTTACGTCGCAACGCCGGTATTCGGATTTAGACCGCCTCATGAACTTGAGATGTTCCTCGACGACATCATTGACCCTCTGAACCTCATTCATGATGGAATTTATGAGGGTTTCCGCCTCATCCGCATCCAGCCCCTGGCCTTTCTTTACCTCGTCGGAAAGAAGCTCGGCATTAAGGCTTATAGTGCTCAGGGGATTTCTTACCGCGTGCGCTATCTGCGACGACATCATCCCCATCGCCGCGAACTGTTCGGCATTGACAAGCTGGCGGTGCATACGCCTCTCCCTTTCAGAAAGATATCCCATTATAACGGCTAAGACCGACAGAAACGCGGTCCGCAGGGCTATATCGGTCCAATGCTGATGCACCAGGCATTGAGGACATGAGAATATGTAGACGATCGAGATCAGAAACGCTATTCCTATGCTCGCCACCAGGCCGTAATAAAAGGAATGAATGGCGGCAAGCAGGAAAAAACCCAGCGTAAATGTCGAATTGAACCCGCCTGTTACCGGTATAATGAAAGAGAGGAACATGAGGTCAATGATCAACTCAAACAGATATAGCTTAGGCGCCTGATCGGCGAACTTGAAAACGCATAAATAAAGGACCAGCGTATAAACGAAAAATATCGCCAGCAGGATAAAAAAGAACACTTTATCATTGGAAGACATCGGATGGTATAACCCCCAGATCAACCCGCCGAATACCGCCAGCAGTTTTACCAGCGAGAAAGCGAAATCGGTCAGATCAAAACTAAGGATCCCTTTGCCCGTGTTCATTGCAGTTCTTCCTTATATACCCTCAATATCTCAGCCACGCTCCACGCCTGAGATATGGCGCCCTTGGGATTATAGGGCGGGTCCCCGTCGAAGATCTCCGATATAGTCCCGAGGCCGGCATCCTTGAGGTGTTCCCTGAGAGGCGCTAAAAATCTCCTGGCCTCTTGCCTCGTGTTCTTATTCCTGCCGTAAACGTTAAGATAGGCGGTAATAAAATGCCCCAGGAGCCACGGCCAGACCGTCCCCTGGTGATAACAGGCGTCGCGCATGCGCTGGTCGCCGGAATATATTCCGCGGTAATTCCTGTCGCCTGGTGAAAGGGAACGCAGGCCGTAAGGCGTCAGGAGTTCTTTCCCGACCATATCGATGACTTTCCTCTCCTTTTCTTTCCCGATGAGCCTGTACGGGAGGCTGAGGGCGAATATCTGGTTGGGGCGGAGCGACCTGTCAGGCCCCTCCTCATTTACGCAATCGTATAAATAGCCGCCGGACTCGTTCCAGAAAACGATCTCGAAGCTCTTTTTCGTAAGGTGCGCGAGCCGCGCGCATTCGTGCCTGTATTTCAAGTCAAGCTTCTCGCAGATATCTTCCATTATCCTCAACGCGTTATACCATAGCGCATTGACCTCGACGGCCTTTCCGTTCCTGGGCGTCACCACCCAACCGCCTATCTTCGCGTCCATCCAGGTAAGCTGCGCGTCCGGGTCCTCGGTATTGATGAGGCCGTCCCTGTCCATCTTTATGCCGTAGCGGGTCCCGTTTATGTAGAACTGGATTATCTCCTCGAGGCAATCGAGCATGTTCGATTCTACGAAATCGTAATCGTTGGTGTATTCCAGGAATTTGTGTATCGCCCAGAAGAACCATAATGACGAATCAACGCTGTTGTATTCTGGCTCCTTCGCCTTCTCGGGGAACCTGTTTGGTATCATCCCCTCGTCGTAATATTTCGCGAACGCCAGGAGGATATCCCTCGCCTCATCATATCTGCCCAAAGTAAGGGTAAGGCCGGGAAGCGATATGAGCGCGTCCCTGCCCCAATCCCAGAACCAATGGTAGCCCGCGACTATCGTCGATAATCCGTCCATCCTCTTTATCAGGAAAGAATCCGAGGCGTTCGCCAGCTGTATCGCGAAATTATCCTTGAGGTCGACGGCCGCGGCGATCTCGCTGTGGCGCAGGACCTCGCTCGACTCGAGCACCTCGAGAGAACGCATCTTGCGCCCTTCGGTCGAGGCGACGATGTAGGCCTTATCCCCTTCCTTTATCAGAAATCCCAGTTCGCCGGGGCTGTAGAGGTCCTCGTGGTATTCGAGGCCCCTTTCTTTTTCGCGCTGGTATTCGAAGGATTTGTACCAGTAACCGCTCTGCTCGAACCTGTCGGCGTTATTCGCCAGATATATTATCGGCGATTCATCGTACGGCTTCATCTTGATATACCCCTCGAGGCGTTCGACGGATTTATTGAAGCTCGAATTCTCCATCGAGACCCAATGGTAATCGCGGGCGGCAATAAGCGGACGCAGCAAAAGCTCGAGATACCCGGGCGATTTCAGTATCTTATAAGTGATGACGGTGGTATTTTCGCCGTGGACCATGAATACGGCTTTTTCGATGACCACATCCCCGACCTTGTAGGTAAATATCGGGAACGGGTCTATCCTGAACTCCTCAAGATATTTGTGACCTTCGGGATGGATTATCCCGCCGGGGTAATTGTTGCAGGAGAGATTGTATCGGCTGCCGTCTTTGAGTACAAGGGTCTCTTCGAGTTTCGATAATACCACCATGCGCGCCAGCGAAGGCCTTGCCGTCGCAACAAGGAGGCCGTGGTAGCGGCGGGTGTTGGTCCCGATTATGGTCGATGAAGCGTATCCGCCTAATCCGTTGGTCTCGATCCATTCCTTCGAGATGGCGGTCTGGAAATCACCGCACACCTCTCTGCCGAAACGGATCGTCTCGTAGGCGTTGGGCGATATTTCTTTTACCGCATCCTTCGTCACTATCATATTATTCCAGCCCTTCCTGGGGCGGGGATTCGTCCAATTTCTTGAAGAAGTCTTCCGGCCGGAGGTTTTCTATCTCCTTTTCAAAATTTTTTACCTCGTCCTCGCTTATAGGCTTATTGATGACCGGACAGAGCGCGAGCACCT
Source organism: Omnitrophica WOR_2 bacterium RIFCSPLOWO2_12_FULL_51_24 (assembly GCA_001805885.1). Taxonomy (GTDB): domain Bacteria; phylum Omnitrophota; class Gorgyraeia; order Pluralincolimonadales; family Pluralincolimonadaceae; genus Pluralincolimonas. Next base: position 2,485 of record MHHC01000001.1, on the reverse strand, counting down.
TCTCTTCAACGAAGATCGGGGCCCCGGTCCTGACAGCGAGCGCTATAGCATCCGACGGCCGCGAATCTATCTCGAGCGACCTCTCTCCCTGCTTTAATATTAAAGTCGCGTAATAGGCGTTCTCCTTGAGGTCGCTTATGATTATCTTCTCGAGGGATCCGCCGAGCGCCTTGATGAGATTTACGGTCAGGTCGTGCGTCAGCGGCCTCTTAAATTTTTCACCCTCGAGTACCATCGCGATAGACGCCCCTTCACTTATGCCGATCCATATGGGGATCAGCCTCGAGCCGTCGGCCTCCTCCAGGGTCACGACGTATTGCGCCAACGGCGGGATGAATATCAATGAATATATCTTAGTAAGCTTCATCTGCGATACTCCTTACCATAATATTAAACCATGCATACATAAAAGTCAACCGGCACAGCCTGGTCCTGTAAAAACCGGGCTAGATATCTTTCTCGCCTTCCACTTGTATCGGACGCAGACGCGTAACGCTGAAGAAGAGATCCAAACTGCTTATTTTTTCGACGCGCCTCACCTCTTTTATCATCGGAAGAAGTATGACGGAGAAGGCAGCGCGTAAAATGCCGGAGAGCAGGAACAAGGCCAACAGGCGATGCCCTAATATAGGCGGCAGCGTCTTGGCCAAAAAGCCTCCCAGCAAAGCGCCGCAGCATATCGCCATGCCGTTTATGACATTAAAATACGCGGAACATCTGGTCCTTTTTTCCGGAGAGACTGCGTCATAAAGAAAATTGAAGACCGAAAGGTTATAGCCCGCCCACACAAAACCACCGAAGACCTGTATGATCATCAGATAATAGACATTCTGCGAAAACAGCCAAAGCATCGGTATCATGGGGATAAAAAATGAGGTGAGCCGTATCACTTTCATATTCCCGACTATATCGGCGTGCCTGCCCCAGATATTCATGGTAAGGAGCGCGGCGATGGTAGCGGATGTCACGATAATCGTATAGGTCGCATAGCTTAACTTGAGGTCGCTTAACATGAAGACGGCAAAAAACGGACCCGACATGTTCACGCAGAAATTTATGCTTGCGACGTAAAATACGAATTTCGCGAAATTTGATTCTCTTATCCTCTTTACAAAATCCCAAAATGTAAAATAATGTTCTTTCGTCACTTTTATCGGCGGCTCGTACATCTTGCTCAGGAAATACCAGGATATAAACCTCGATATGAAAGCAAGGCCTATTATCACCATAAAACCTTTAAGCGTATTCTTTCCGAATATATTAAGGATAAAACCCGCTAAAAAAGCGCAGGCGACACTGACCATCCCTAAAAGCCGGTTGCGCCAGCCAAAATACCTGCCCCTGCTGGACCGCGGGATATGGTCCGACATCAGGCTTACCCACGCCGGGACGGGGAAAGCATTAAAGGAAGTCGCCAGGGTGACAAACAATATAAGCCATAGCGCCCTATCCGCCTTGAACAGTAAAGGGATCAAAAATATCGGAAGATACATGAAGGCGTGGAAAAAGACGAATATCTTGATTATGCGCATCCGGCTCTTGAAATGCTCGGTAACGTCGGCCGATTTAAGCTGGATAAGCGACGCCACCAAATTCGGAAAGGCGGTAAGCATGCCGATCTGCGCGCTGGTGGCTTTAAGCGCAACGGCGAACGGCGTTATGTATTGCTCGGTAAATCCCATCATGGCCGAGTAGAACGCGCCGTCTATGAAAGAGTTCTTTAAACTCTGTTTTATCTTTCCCTTTTTTTCCATATCGGCGATATTATAACACAAAGGTGCGGGGTTGACACGCAAGTATAACGCCTGTTAGAATCAGGTCATGCAAACTCCCTCTTTGAAGATAACGAAAAAGGGCGCGGCATGGTTCCGGACCGGCCATCCGTGGATATATAAGGACGACCTCGAACGAAACGACCCGTCACTATCGGGGTCGATAGTCTCGGTCTTGGACAATAGCGGTAATTTCCTCGCCAAGGCATTCTATAATGAACGTTCCAAGATCGCCCTGCGCCTTATAGCATACGATGATCTGCCCATCGATGCGGCATTCTGGAGAGGGCGTCTTTCGAAATGCATAGAACGCAGGAATAGGGTCGTAAGGGACGCGACCGCCTATCGCATAGCCCACTCAGAGGCCGACGGCCTCCCTTCCCTGATAGTCGACAGATACGGCGAGCATCTCTCGATACAGACATTATCCCTCGGCATGGACGGTATAAAAGATACTATCGTCGAGGTCCTGGCGGAGTTAGTAAAGCCCAAATCGATCGTAGCAAGGAACGATTCGGCGATGCGTAAGTTCGAAGGCCTCGATGAGGTAAAAGAGGTCCTTTACGGTAAAGCGCCGGAGAAGATCGAGGTAAAGGAGGGTAAAATAAAATATCTGGTAGATATCATGAACGGCCAGAAGACGGGTTCCTATCTAGACCAGCGCGAGAACCACATTGCGGCCGAAATATACGCGAAGGGGAATACGCTCGATT